>CAKZHZ010000018.1 GCA_936928855.1 uncultured Polycyclovorans sp. | reverse complement strand
TGTCGAAGGCGCTGATGGCAATCGGCACGTCCTGCAGGCGCTCGGCCTTCTTCTGACCGGTGACGATGATTTCCTCAACGCCGCCGCGGCGGGCGCTGTCGATGTCGGTGGCCGATGCCGGGGCCGGGACCGCGTTCTCGGCCTGAGCGGTTTCCATCGTGACGATACCGGCATCGGCCTCGGCGCCGATATCGGCGGCGCGGCGCAGGACAAGGGTTTCGTCATTGACGGAGACGCCGACAATGCCCGTGCCGCGGAGCATGATCTGCAGCACCTGCGCTGGAGACAGCTCGCCACTGACCGCCGGTACGGTGACATTTTCCGCCAGGTCGGGGCTGTACAGCACCCGCAATCCGCTCTGCTCACCGAAGCGATCAATGGCATCCGCCAGCGATCCCGCCGGGATCTCGAACCGCGCGACCGCATCGGCCGCCAGGGCGGAGGTTCGGGCCTCCACCACCTGAGCCGTTGCCAGCGGCATGAGGGCCGGAGACAGCAACAGGCCCAGCGCCACAACGCCGCGGAACATCCACGGGGCACGCAGAGGGTTCCGGCGCGCGCACAGGCGGCCGGGTACATCGAGGGCGTTTCTCTTCATATCTCCCATCCAGGTTCGCTGATGTGAGTGACGGCACTTCCTCCCAGAAGTCACCTTTGCCGCCAGTCTTCAGAGGGTTAAATGCTTGAGCAGCGATTTACCCCATGTTGGGGGTACGAGCGTGCTGAGTGATGAGTGATGAGTAGAAGCAACGTCAACGGCCGTTTCTCAACACGCATCACTCGGCTCTCAGCACTGTCTTATGGAACCGTTGATCCCCTGGCTGCGTCTGTTCTGCAGGACATTCCGTATGATCAGGACGGTTTCAGACCATGGATGGCGGGCGATGAAAAACATGACGTGGGCCTTGGGCCTGGTGGCGCTGGCAACCGTGCAGGCGGCACCGGCGGCGACACCGCATCAGCCGCTGGCGGCGCATGTCCCGGACGAGGTGATCGTGCAGTACCGGCCCGGGGCGGTACTGAGCAAGGCAGCCTGGGGGCTGGAGAAGCGCGCCACGCTGGCCGATGGCGCGGCCGAGCTGCTGGCGGTACCGGCCATCACCGATGTGGCGTCCATGGTTGCGGCCTTGTCCAACGACCCCGCCGTGGCTTTCGCCGAGCCCAACTATCTGCGCTACCCCCTGCAGACCGCCCCCAACGACACCCTGTTCGGGGACCTCTGGGGCTTACGCAACACGGGGCAGGCCAACTTCGTGCCCGGCCCCGGCGCCCCCGCCAGCGTGGTGGGCGCGGACATGCACCTCCTGGCGGCCTGGGACCCGGCGGGCACCGGCACCTTCCCCCGCACCGGCGCCCCCTCGGTGGTGGTGGCCATCATCGACGATGCCTTCGATATCGATCACCCCGACCTCGCGGCCAACTTCATCAGTGCCGGCAGCTTCGGCGACCCCCGCCCCACCGCCAGTGACCAGGACCACGGCACCCTGGTGGCCGGCGCCCTCGGCGCGGCGGGCAACAACGCGCGCGGCGTGGCCGGCACCACCTGGCGCAGTTCGCTGTTGCCGTTGAAGATCGGCCGCGTCGAGAACGGCAGTACGGTGCTGGATTCCGCCCGGATCCAGCAGGCCATCGCCTATGCCCGCGACAACGGCGCCGACATCATCAACGCCAGCTTTGGTGGGCCGGGGTATTCGCAGAGCGAGGAGAACCTGATTCGCGGGCTGGCGGCACAGGACATCCTGTTCGTGGCCGCCGCCGGCAACGACGACGCCAACCTGGACTTCGGGCGGCTCGCCTACCCGGCGCTGTACGACGCCCGCAATGTGCTCGCGGTGGCCGCCACCAACCGCCAGGACGACATTGCCAGTTTCAGCATGTACGGCCCCTTGAGCTCGGATGTGGCGGCGCCCGGCCTGCAGATCGTGACCACCGCGGTCGGCGGCGGCTATGTCACGGGCAACGGCTGCGGCAGCGGCGGCAACTGCGGCGTGTCGGGCACCTCGTTTTCGTCGCCCTACGTGGCCGGAACTGCGGCGCTGCTGAAGGCCCACGTCAGCCCCACGCCGGGCTGGCGCGAGATCAAGGCGCGGCTGATCGAAAGCGGGGCGTCCCTCGGCAATGCCCGGCTGCGCGCGGCAGGCGGGCGGGTGGACGCGGCGGCGGCGCTGGACATGAGTCCCCGCCCGTCGTTGACGATCGATGCCGTGCAGCTCGATGACGGCGGCAATGGTCGGCTCGACCCGGGCGAAACCCTGGACGCGGTGGTCACCGTGTTCAACGGCTGGCAGCCCGCCACCGACGTCCAGGCCAGCCTGAGTGCCACGGGTCCGGTCACAGTCAACGGCGGGCCGGTGACGCTGGGTGCCATCGGCGCCGACGGCAGTGCGCAGGCGCGCTTCAGTGTGACAGTGGGCGGCACGCCGGGACAGTACGAGGAGGTGATTTTCACGCTGTCGCTGAGCGCCAGCGGCGGCTACCAGACCCAGCGCAGCTTCATCCAGGAAGTGGCGCTGCTGCCGCTGGGCAGCACGGTGAACCCAAGCTTCCAGATCGGTCTGCCGGAACCGGAGTCGCTTTACGACGAATTCCACACCTGGCACGTGGATGTGCCCAGCACGCCAGCCGGGCCACACACCCTGGTGGTGCGCAGCCGCACCGCCAACGGCATCGACATTGACCTGCTGGGGCGGGCCGGAAGCGCACCACGCTATCTGATCACGCTCAACATCGATCCCAACATCCCCACCAACCGCGGCTTCTTTTGCACCGGCAGCGGCCCGAATTGCGAGGACCCGGACACACTCATCGGCGGACGCTTCGACGGCAACGAGGCCAACACCTTTGTGCTGAATGATGGCAGCGCGCTACCGCGCAGTTTTTACTTCACGGTGGTGAACTTTGCGCAGGCGGCCTTCGGCTATGAGCTGAGCGCCACCCTGGAGGCGGGCGATCTGCGCCCCGCTCCCTTCAGTTTCAATCCGGCCCTCCAGGTGCCGCCGGGACAACTGGCGGTGTCCAACGCCATCACCATCAGCGGCATCACCGCCCCCACCTTTGCCTATGCCGGCAATGGGCAGATCAGCGTCAACAACGGGCCGTATGTCAGCGACACCACGGTGAGCAACGGCGACACGGTGCGCGTGCGCGCGCTGTCGCCCAGCAGCGGCACCACCCGCGCGGACGTGACCATCGGCGGGGAGGAGTCGTCCTTCATCGTCACGCCCGGCGCGGTGGTTCCCGGGCCGGGCACGCCCGGCCCGCTGCCCTCGGGGGGCGGCGGGAGCGGCGGCGGGTTGTGGTTGCTGGCCGGGCTGGCGCTGTGGCGCTGTGCCCGGCGCTGATCAGCCGCGGTCGGCGCGCTTGCGCTCGTGTTCCTTCAGGAACTTCTTGCGCAGGCGAATGTTCTCCGGCGTCAGCTCGACCAGTTCGTCGTCATTGATGAATTCCAGCGCCTGCTCCAGCGAGAAGGTTCTCGGCGGCGTCAGCACCACGTTTTCATCGGAACCTGAGGCCCGCATGTTGGTGAGCTTCTTGCCCTTCAGCACGTTGACGACGAGATCGTTGTCACGCGAATGCACGCCGACGATCTGGCCTTCGTACACCTCGTCGCCGTGGCTGGCGATCATGGCGCCGCGTTCCTGCAGGTTGAACAGCGCATACGCGACGGCCTTGCCCTGCTCATTGGACAACATCACGCCGTTGTAACGCTGACCCACATCCTTGTTTTCACTGGCCGGGCCGAAGTGATCGAAGTTGTGGAACAACAGGCCGGAGCCGCCGGTGTTGTTGATGAACTCGGAGCGGAAACCGATCAGGCCGCGTGAGCTGATGGCGTACTCGAGGCGCACGCGGCCCTTTCCGTCCGGCACCATGTTGACCATTTTGCCGCCGCGCTCGGCGAGGCCCTGAATGACGCCACCCTGATGGGTTTCCTCAACGTCGGCGACCAGGGTTTCGAAGGGCTCGTGCAGCACGCCATCGACCATCTTGGTGATGACCTGCGGACGCGCCACCGCCACTTCGAAGCCTTCACGGCGCATGTTTTCCAGCAGCACCGACAGGTGAAGAAGGCCACGGCCGGACACCCGGAACTGGTCGGGCGACTCGCCCGGCTCGACGCGCAGGGCGACGTTGGTCTTGAGCTCCTTCAGCAGGCGCTCGTAGATCTGGCGACTGGTGACGAACTTGCCTTCCTTGCCGGCGAAGGGCGACTTGTTGACCTCGAAGATCATGGTCATGGTCGGCTCGTCCACCTGCAGGGTGGGCAGGCCTTCCGGCGACTTGGCATCGCAGACGGTCTCCGAGATGCCGAGCTCGTCGATACCGGTGATGGCGATGATGTCGCCCGCCTGCGCCTCCTCGACCTCCATCTTGTCGAGCCCCATGAATCCGAGCACCTGCAACACGCGCCCCTGGCGCACCGCGCCGTCGCGCCCGACCACCGACACCGGGCTGTTGGGCTTGATGCGCCCCCGGCTGATGCGGCCGGTACCGATCACGCCCACGTAGCTGCTGTAGGCCAGGCTGATCACCTGCATCTGGAACGGGCCATCGACATCCACCTGCGGCGGCCGCACCTGATCGACAATGGTCTGGAACAGGAAGTCCATGTTGCCTTCACGGATGTCGGGGTTGTCCCCGGCGTAACCGTTGAGGGCACTGGCAAACACGGTGGTGAAGTCCAGCTGCTCATCGGTGGCGCCGAGACGGTCGAACAGGTCAAATACCTGGTCCATCACCCAATGGGCGCGGGCACCGGGGCGGTCGATCTTGTTGACCACCACGATCGGCTTCAGCCCCAGCGCAAACGCCTTCTGGGTCACGAAGCGGGTCTGCGGCATGGGGCCGTCGGCAGCGTCCACCAGCAGGCAGACCGAATCCACCATCGACAACACGCGCTCCACCTCGCCGCCGAAGTCGGCGTGCCCCGGGGTGTCGACGATGTTGATGCGATATTCGGTGCCGTCGCGCGTGTCCAGCCAGCGAATGGCGGTGTTCTTGGCGAGGATGGTGATACCGCGCTCACGCTCCAGATCGTTGGAGTCCATGATGCGTTCGCCGAGATTCTCGCGAGCGTCAAGGGTCTGGGACTGCCGCAGCAGCTTGTCCACCAGGGTGGTCTTACCGTGGTCGACGTGGGCAATGATGGCGATGTTGCGGAGGTTCTTGATGCTCATGGCGCGGCGTTGTGCTGCAATGCAGCAATTCAAAAGGCCGCAGATTGTACGCGGTTGCCTGTGACGGCGGTAGGCGCCTCAAGGGCGGTTCTGCGGATTTTCGCAGCCAGGCAGCGAAATCGCCCTCGGAAATGATCGTTGTCACACCGTCAAACGCACCGCAGCGGCCGCGCGCCGGGCCTTGTCGCGGGCCTCGTCCAGGGTTGCTGCCAACGCCAGGGTGACGCCCATGCGGCGCTTGCCATGGATCTCCGGCTTGCCGAACAGGCGGATCTGGGTGTCCGCCTCCGCCAAGGCCTCGGCCACCCCGGAAAACACCGGCCCCCGCCCCTCGCCTTCCAGCAGCAGGGCGCAGCTGGCGGCGGGGCCGCGGGCGCGGATGTTGGGGATGGGCAGGCCGAGAATGGCGCGTGCGTGCAGGGCGAATTCGGAGAGATCCTGTGAGATCAGGGTCACCAGTCCGGTGTCGTGGGGGCGCGGCGATACCTCGCTGAAGATCACCTCATCGCCCTTGACGAACAGCTCCACCCCGAACAGGCCGAGGCCGCCAAGGGCGGCGGTGATGGCCTCCCCCACCCGCTCGGCCGCCGCCTGCGCCTTGGTGCTCATAGGCTGCGGCTGCCAGGACTCGCGATAGTCGCCGTCGACCTGCAGGTGGCCGATGGGCGCGCAGAAGCGGGTCAGCACCTGACCCTCCGCGCCCCGATGGCGCACGGTGAGCAGGGTGATCTCGTAGTCGAAATCGACGAACCCCTCGACGATGACGCGACCGGCACCGCTGCGCCCGCCGTGCTGGGCATAGTCCCACGCGGCATCGATCTCTTCGGGCCGCTTCACCGTGCTCTGCCCCTTGCCGGAGCTGGACATCACCGGTTTCACCACGCAGGGCAGGCCGACCTCGGCCACGGCGGCACGAAAGCTGTCGGCATCGTCGGCAAAGCGATAGGGCGAGGTCGGCAGGCCCAGGGTTTCGGCCGCCAGCCGGCGGATGCCCTCGCGGTCCATGGTGAGCCGGGCAGCGCGGGCGGTCGGCACCACGGTGTAGCCCTCGGCCTCCAGTTCCAGCAGGGTCGGGGTGTGGATGGCCTCGATCTCGGGGACGATCAGCTGCGGCTTCTCCTGCTCGATCACCTCGCGCAGGCGCGCGCCGTCCAGCATCGGCAGCACATGGCTGCGATGGGCCACCTGCATGGCCGGAGCATCAGCGTAGCGATCGCAGGCGATCACTTCCACGCCCAGCCGCTGCAGCTCGATCGCCACCTCCTTGCCCAGTTCGCCGGCGCCCAGCAGCAGTACACGGGTGGCGCCGTCGGTCAGCGGCGTTCCGAATCGGGTCATGACACCAACACCTCTCAATCCAGATCAGGGCCGCGATGGTACGACGGCGCCACTGCCGCCGCAGAACGCCTGCCGTTCACGCAAGCGGCCTACACTATCTGACGGAGGATCCTCACCCTTATGAACCGCAAGACCAAGATTGTCGCCACCATGGGCCCCGCCACGGATCAACCGGGCGTGCTCGAACGGCTGATTGCCGCTGGCGTGGATGTTTTTCGCATCAACTTCTCGCATGGAAAAACCGCCGAGCACGCCGAACGCATCGTGCAGGCCCGCGAGATTGCCGGGCGTCTGGGACGTGATGTCGGCATCCTCTGTGACCTGCAAGGTCCGAAAATCCGTATCGAGAACTTCGCCGACGGCGCTGTCGAACTGGTCGAGGGGCGACCGTTCACGCTGGATACGGCTCTGGGCACCGCCGCCGGCGACGTCACGATGGTCGGCTGCGCCTATCAGCAGCTCCCTCAGGACGTGGCCGCGGGCGATGTACTGCTGCTCAATGATGGCGCCATCGCCCTGCGGGTGGACACCGTGGACGGCAGCCGCGTGCACTGTGTCGTAACCCAGGGTGGCACGCTGTCTGGACGCAAGGGCATCAACAAGCTCGGGGGCGGCCTGTCGGCCCCCGCCCTCACCGATGAAGACCTGGCCAATATCCGCCACGCAGCAGAGTGGAACGCGGACTTCCTGGCAGTGTCGTTCCCGCGAACCGCCGCTGATATCACGCGCGCCCGGGAGCTGCTGCAGGCTGCCGGAGGTGACGCCTGGATCGTCGCCAAGATCGAGCGCGCCGAAGCCCTGGAAAATCTCGAAGACATTCTCAGGGCAGCAGATGTCGCCATGGTGGCGCGCGGCGATCTCGGCGTCGAAATCGGGGAGGCCGAACTGCCCGGGGTGCAGAAACGCATCATCACCCTGTCGCGCGAACTCAACCGTGCAGTGATCACCGCGACCCAGATGATGGAATCCATGATCACCCAGCCCATCCCCACACGCGCCGAGGTGCTCGACGTTGCCAATGCCGTCATCGACGGCACCGACGCGGTCATGCTGTCGGCCGAGACTGCCACCGGCAAACACCCGGTACGGGCGGTCGAACATATGGGCCGGATCTGCCTTGCGGCCGAGCGGCAGCTGACGCCTGAGCGGGCCAACAATCGGATGAGCCATCACTTCCGCCGCACCGATGAAGCCATCGCCATGGCGACGATGTTCACCGCACGCTACATGCATGCCGATGCCATCGTCGCGCTCACTGAATCCGGGGCGACCGCCCTGCTGATGAGCCGGATCAATACCGTCACTCCGATCTACGCGTTGACGCGACACCCCCGAACCCGTGCCCGCATGACGGTGTGCCGTGGCGTTTTCACCATCGATTTCGCACCAACCAACCTCGACACCATCAAACCGGTCAGCGAGGCCATCCAGGTCCTGGTGAACCGCGGCGACCTGCATAACGGCCAGCGCGCCCTGGTGACCAAGGGCGACTTCAACGGCCCCGGCGGCACCAACACCATGAAGATCGTCACGGTCGGCGAATGACCGCTGCACTTGCCATCATCGGTCACCGTGGCGCCCGGGGAATCGCCCCGGAGAACACGCTGGCCGGTATGGAGGCTGCATTGCGTCTGGGGGTGGATGGCATCGAGTTCGACATCCAGCGCCACCCGGAGGGCCCACTGTTCCTGCTGCATGACCTCACACTCGACCGCACCACCAATGGTCACGGTCTGGCCGCCGACGTCAGCTTTGCGGCGTTGCGACACCTCGATGCCGGGCAGGGGGAACACATCCCCACGCTGGATGAGACGCTCGACCTGGTGGATCGACGGACCCGGCTCAACATCGAGCTGAAAACCTGGAATGGCTGCGCTGAGGCCGTCGCCGAGCGGTTGAAGATCCGTCTCGATCAGGGCTGGGATGCCGCGCAGTTTCTGGTGTCATCGTTTCACCTGCCCGAACTGCAGCGCTTCCGTGCTGCGCTGCCGACAGTGCCGGTGGCTGCACTGTACTGTGGCATCCCGCTCAACGGCGCGGCCGAGCTGCACGCGCTGGGCGCCTGTCAGGCTCATCTGTCGGACGAATTCGTCGACGCCGACTATGTCCACGCCGTTCGCGCCTCGGGCCGGCGCTGCTGGGCCTATACCGTCAACACGATCGACGCGGCACAACGGCTGGCATCGATGGGTATCGAGGGCATCTTCACCGACCACCCGGAACGCTTTCTGCGTGCCGCGGTGGACACCACGCCACCTCCCGGAGTGCTGTGATGATCGAGCTGTACACCGCGCCAACACCCAATGGGCACAAGGTTTCAATCCTGCTGGAGGAACTGGAACTGCCCTACCAGGTGGTGCCGATCGACCTGATGAAGGGCGACCAGAAGCAACCGGGCTACCTCGCACTCAATCCCAATGGCCGCATCCCCACCATTGTCGATCGCGACAATGACGACTTCGCCGTGTTCGAGAGTGGCGCCATCCTGCTCTACCTCGCCGAGCGCCACGGTCGGTTCCTGCCGCGCGACGACAGGGGTCGTTCGCGTGCTCTGCAGTGGTTGATGTTTCAGATGGGCGGTCTGGGACCGATGCAGGGACAGGCCAACGTCTTCTTCCGTTATTTCCCCGAGAAGATACAGCCGGCCATCGACCGCTACCAGAACGAGACACGGCGGCTGTATTCGGTGCTGGACCAGCGCCTGCAGCAGACTCCCTGGCTGGCCGGCGACACCTACAGCATCGCCGATATCGCCAGCTTCCCCTGGGTCAACATCCACAGCTGGGCGGGCGTGCCCCTGGATGGTTTGGAGGCCCTCATCGAATGGCGGAACCGGATCCGTGAGCGACCGGCCGTGCAACGTGGGCTGGCGGTTCCAGGCAACGTCCCGCCCGAACGCCTGCTCGACGCCGCCAAGACCATCCTGCAACGCTGAAGCCCTTGCGTCGCCTCAACGCTCAGATACCGCCAACACCAGGGCGAGCAGCAGCAGGGGCAGTAGCACCACATCGATACGGACCACCCGGGCCAGTGCCGGCGTGGTCGGGCCGGTAAGCCACGCCAGCAGCAAGAAACTCCCCAGGCTCAACAATCCCACCAACACGCCGGGCAGTCGTGCGGCTGGCCAGCAGGCGGCGACAATCAAGGCCGCGCCCACCAGCGCGAACAGCACGGCGCGGTGGCGCAGCAACAGCGCCACCGCGGGATCCTCCACGGTCACACCGTAGAGCGCCTGGAATCGGCTGCCCCCCAGCACGCCGGCCACGGGCAGAAGATGCACCAGGCCGGCCGCCAGCAGAATCAACAGGATGACCGTATCTTTCACGCGTAGCCCGCCGTCGGTGCCCGACGGACAGCCCCCACCAGCAGATAGGCCAGTAGCCCGAAGGAGCCGAACAGCAGGGTGATGCCGGCATAGGGCCAGGGGTTTCGTCCCACCCGGCGGGCATCATCGAACATCCAGAGCAGCCCGATCACGCAGGCCACCACCAGATCCAACAGGACCTGCCAGCCTGCCGTGCTGAGCAACTGATACTGGAACAACCCGACATAGCCGTGATCCCGCAGGGCCACCACCGACACCGCACCCAGCGCCAGGAACAACACCAGGGCCAGCAAGGTTCGCGCATTCATGAAACGCTCCGATTGGCTGCGGCCGATTGCCGCCATGTCACGATGCCGCCGCCGGTATCAAGCCCACAATTACCCCCTGGGTAATCGGCGCCCTGTCGCCGGTCTGCCAGAATCCGCTCCATGGAAACCCCCGCCGCCACCGATCACGCGCCCTTTGGCACCCTCCTCCGGGAAGCCCGCAAGCTGCGCCATCGCTCGCAGCTGGATCTCGCCCTGCAGGCCGAGGTATCGCAGCGCCATCTCAGCTTTCTGGAATCCGGCCGCGCCCAACCCAGTCGCGCCATGGTGGTGACCCTGGCCGAGGCACTGGACCTGTCGATGCGGGAACGCAACCGGCTGCTCAACTCGGCCGGATTTGCCGGCATCTATCCGCAGCGCAGGCTGGAAGCAGCGGACATGGCGCCAGTGCGCGAAGCGCTCACCATGATGCTGCGCCACCACGAACCGTTTCCCGCCATCGTGGTGGACCGCGCCTGGAACCTGTTTTCGGCCAACACCGCCATGCAGCGTCTGCTGGCCGTGATCGACGATGTCGACGCCCTCTGGGGCCGCACCTGCGGCGATGCGCCGCAGAACGTGCTCAAGCTCATTCTGCACCCAGAAGGGCTGAGGCCACTGATTCTCAACCTGGACGAAATCGTGCCGCCCCTGCTCGCCCGCACCGCCCGGGAGGCGATGGAACATGCCGAGATCCAGCCGGTGCTCGACACCGTGCTCGCGTATCCCGGCCTACCCCGGCGGTTCCGGCAAATCGATCTCGGGGCCAGCCGACTGCCGGTGCTGCCCACGCATTTCCGTGTAGCGGGCCAGGACCTTCGACTGTTCACCACCCTCACCACGTTCGGCACGCCACTGGACGTCACCACTGACGAACTGAGGGTCGAATCGATGTTTCCAGCGGATGAACCCAGTCGGGCACTTCTGGTGAGCCTGTCTCAGGCTTGACCGTACCAGGCGCGGCTGCGGTTCACCCACGCCACCAGCCCCAGCATCACAGGCACCTCGACCAGCACCCCCACCACCGTCGCCAGCGCGGCACCACTGTTGAGCCCGAACAGCGCGATGGCCACCGCCACCGCCAACTCGAAAAAGTTGCTCGCACCGATCAGACAACTGGGACCGGCAACGGCATGCGGCTCACCGGCGAGGCGATTGGCGAGATAGCCCACCACGGCGGTGATCAAGCCCTGCAGCAGGATCGGCACCGCCAGCAAGGCAATGATGAGCGGCTGCGAGAGCACCTGCTCCCCCTGAAACGCAAACAGCAGCACCAATGTAACCAGCAATGCCAGGATGGAGACCGGCCCCAGCCGTGACAGCGTCACGTGCAGCGCCGAAACCCCCCGACGCAGACGAAGCGCCCGCCAACCCTGTGCAATTCCCAAGGGTACGACGATATACAGGAAGACCGACAGCATCAGGGTCTGCCACGGCACGGGCACCGCACTGACGCCCAGCAGCAAGGCCACCAGCGGCGCGAACAGCACCACCATCACGGCGTCGTTGAGGGCGATCTGGGTCAGCGTGAAGTTGGCATCCCCCTGCACCAACCGGCTCCACACGAACACCATGGCCGTGCAGGGGGCAGCGGCCAGCAGAATCAAACCCGCCACGTAACTGTCGCGCTGGTCCGCCGGCAGCAGGTCGGCAAATATCCCGTGCACGAACCCCCAGGCCAGCAAGGCCATCAGAAAGGGCTTGAACGCCCAATTCACCAGCAGCGTGATGGAGAAGCCCCGCCAGTGCTGCCGAACCGATCCCAGAGCAGCGAAATCAACCTTCATCAGCATGGGGATGATCATCAACCAGATCAGCACCCCCACCGGCAGGTTGACCTGCGCCACGGTCAGGGCGCCCAAGGCCGAAAACAGTACCGGGAACATCTGCCCCATCGACAGGCCGAGCACCATGCAGACGGCCACCCACAGGCTCAGATACCGTTCAAAAATACTCATGCCACCGCCCCCGAGTCGCGTGCCAGGCGCGTGGCGTCGGTTGCCGCCTTGCGCAGCACTTCGCGCCGTTCGCTATAGCGATCAACCAACGCATCACTGTGCCGGCGTGTCAGCAGGGTGAACTTGACCAGCTCCTCCATGACATCCACCACCCGATCATAGTAGGCCGAAGGCTTCATCCGCCCCTGCTCGTCGAACTCCTGCCAGGCCTTTGCCACAGAGGACTGGTTGGGGATGGTGATCATCCGCATCCACCGCCCCAGCAAGCGCAGCGTGTTCACCGCATTGAAGCTCTGGGAACCACCGCTGACCTGCATCACCGCCAAGGTGCGCCCCTGCGTGGGACGGACGGCGCCCAGGCTCAACGGAATGTGGTCAATCTGATTCTTGAGGACGGCCGTGATCGCCCCGTGTCGCTCCGGACTGCACCACACCTGCGCCTCCGACCACAGTGACAGGGCGCGCAACTCGTCCACCTCCGGATGACCTTCTGCCGCCGGGCTGTCCGGCTGTGGCAACCCCGAAGGGTCGAATATGCGGACATCGCACCCGAAGTACAGCAGCAACCGCGCTGCCTCCTCGGTCAGCAGTCGCGAGTAGGACACGGGCCTCAGCGAGCCGTACAGCAGCAGCACGCGCGGCGGCGGTGCAGCCTCCAGGTCGAGGCGGGTCGCCAGATCGGATTGCAGCGCACGCGGATCGAGTGCCGGCATGTGATGCGCGTCGTTCAGGGTTCGTAGCATCGGATCAGGAGGAAGTTCGGGAAAAAAGTCCGGCAAGGGCGATCGCCATCAGCCCCGCCAGGGCAACGCCAAACGACAGCCAGAGCGCGGAGAAGCCGAAGCGGTCAAGGCTCAGGCCGAAGGCAACGGGTGCAAGCGCCTGTGCGACCCGCGCCGGCGCCTCCAACCAGCCCCCTCGCTGCCCGAAGCCCTGGGCACCGAACAGCGACAGCGGCAACGTCCCCTTGACGATGGTCATCAGGCCAATGCCAGCACCATGCATCGCGGCGAAGGCCACCGCCGCTGGCGCCCCCCACAGCAACAGTGCAGCCGCACCGAGGGGATGCAACGCGGCAGCCACATGTGCCGATACCAGCGGGTGCCAGCGGCGCAGCACCCCGGCCTCTGCCAGCCGCGCCAACACCTGCGATACGCCCATCAGAGATGCCGCACCCACCGCCACCGCTGGCGCGGCCCCGCTGGACAACAGCAACGCGGGCAGATGCGTCGCCATCGCCGCGAACACGAAGCCGCTGGCAGTAAACGCCAGCGCAATCAGAACCAGTGCGCTCAGCGGTGCCGCGTGCGTGGCCGCCGGTGCCACCGGATCCGGCCTGCCGGCACCAAAGGCACGCGTCAGACTCGGGACCGCCACCGCGTGGATGCCCAGGCCAAGCGTCAGGTGCAGCAGCGCCCACCCCGCGCAAACCCAACGCCAGCCGTACTGGGTCTCGCCCCAGGCCGATAGCGGCCAACTGACCGAGCTGGCGAAGCCGGCGATCAAGGTGACCCCGACGATACCGCCACGCGCCGACGCCCCGCGCAGTCGAACCAGGGTGGCGAACGCCGCGTCGTACAGCCCGAAGGGCATCGCCACTCCCAGCAATAGCCACCCTGCCAGCAGTTGCCGCATGTCACTGGCGCTCGCCATGACCCCGAGGGCCATGGCAAACAGGACGTTGGAGAGCATCAGCACACGACGCCCACCGAAGCGGTCGATCAACGCACCCGACGCCGGACCGATGCAGGCCGCCAGCACCAACGCCGCAGAAAACGCACCGTAGAGCCAGACGGGCGCCAGATCGAAGTGGTTCGCCATCGGCCGCGCCAGCGTCGCCAGCAGGTAGTAACTCGATGCCCAGGCGAGCAACTGCGCTGCCCCGAGCGCCCAGACCAGTCGATGCCCGCTCATTCGGGGCGGGGAAGGATGTCGTGGAGGCGCTGCACCCGCGCCCCGAAATCGGCGTGGTCCCAGGCGGCATCGGGCCAGCCCATCAGCGTTTCGATCCTCGCATGCAGCGCATCCCGCACCGCCGTGAAACGCGCTCGCTGCGCCTGCTCGTCGCCAGCTGCCGGCGGATCGGGCAGCCCCCAGTGCGCGCGCACTGCCGGCCCGGGGAACCAGGGACAGACTTCATTGGCTGCGGCGTCACAAACCGTGATCACCAGGTCCAGGCGAGGCGCATCCGCTCCGGAGAACCGGTCCCAGGACTTGCTGTGCAGGCCCGCTGTTGCAATGCCCACCGCCTGCAGCACCTCAAACGCCATGGGATGCGGCAGTGCCTTCGGCTGCGAGCCCGCAGAGTGTCCTCGCACTCGGCCATTGCCAAGATGATTGATCAAGGCCTCCCCCAGGATGGAGCGGGCGCTGTTGCCGGTACACAGGATCAGGACGTGGCGCACGCGATCCCCCCTGGCGCGCAGGCCTCGCCACCTTCGGCACAGCAGTTTTCCGTGAGGTATCCCACCAGGGCGTTCATCGTCGCGAAGTCCGCGGAGTAATAGAGGTAGCGCCCGTCCTGCCGCACCTGGACCAGCCCCGACTGCCGCAGCGCCTTGAGGTGAAACGACAGCACCGACGGCGTGATGTCGAGCTGTGCCTGCAGCTCACCAGGGCAACGGCCTGCCGGACCGGCCACCACCAGGCTGCGGAAGATGGCGAGGCGTCCCGCTTGCGCGAGGGCAGCCAGACGTTCGACGGCTTCTTCTGATTTCATAATTCTAGTTTTATAGAAATATAGAAGAATGGCAAGCCCTTCGGGCCTGCTCTCAAACGTCCAGTGACAACTCCTTGATTTTCCGGGTCAGCGTATTGCGCCCCCACCCGAGCCGTCGGGCCGCCTCCTGGCGCTGACCGTCCGTGGCACGCAAGGCGGACAGGATAAGGGTGCGCTCGAAAGCCGCCGTAGCTTCTTCGAGAAGGTCGTTCTGGCCGCCGGCCAATGCCCGGTCCGCCCAGTGCTGCAGCAATTGCGGCCAATCTTCCGGGCTCAGTCCGGCGGCAGTGACCGACAGCGCCTCCCCTCCCGCGCCGGCACCGGCCACGGCGTCCTGCAGCTCCGGCGGCAGGTCAGCGAGGTGGACATCCTGCCCCGGCGCCATCACCGTCAGCCAACGGCAGACATTCTCGAGCTGTCGCACGTTGCCCGGCCACTCGAAACGGCTGAGCCGATCCAGCACCTCCGGCCGCAGGCGCTTGGGTTCGACCGACAGCTCCCGCGCCGCCTGCGCGAGAAAATGCGCCATCAGCAACGGCACATCCTCCCGCCGCTCCGCCAGCGAGGGAATCCGTACGCGAATCACATTGAGCCGGTGATAGAGGTCCTCGCGGAAGCGGCCATCGCGCACCAGGGACTCCAGATCCTGATGGGTGGCTGCAATGACACGCACATCCACCTTCACTGGCGCCACGCCGCCGACACGATAGAACTCGCCGGTCGACAGCACCCGCAGCAGGCGGGTCTGCAGATCTGCCGGCATGTCCCCGATTTCATCCAGGAACAGCGTGCCGCCGTCTGCCTGCTCGAAGCGCCCCTTCCGCTGCGCTGCCGCACCGGTGAAGGCGCCCCGCTCATGCCCGAAGAACTCGCTTTCGAGCAGATCCTTGGGGATGGCAGCCGTGTTGATGGCAATGAAGGGCCGCTGCGCACGCGGGCTGTTCACATGCAGCGCTCTCGCAACCAGCTCCTTGCCGGAGCCCGACTCACCGGTGATCAACACCGTGATCTGGCTCTGCGACAGCCGACCAATGGCACGGAACACGTCCTGCATCGCAGGCGCCTCGCCGATGATGGCGGCCCTTGCCGGCTCGGGCGCAGGACCGCTGGCGGCCGCCCGGCTTTCGGCCGCGCGCCGCACCAGGCCGGACACCACGTCAACATCGAAGGGTTTGGGCAGGTACTCGAAGGCCCCGCCCTTGTACGCCGCCACCGCCGCATCCAGATCGGAATGCGCCGTCATGATGATGACGGGCAGCGTGGGGTGGGCTGCCCGCACCCGCGCCATCAATTCGAGACCATCCACACCCGGCATGCGGATATCGGAGAGCAGCACGTCCGGCTCTTCCTCCTCCAACGCATCGAGCAGCTCGGCCGCACCGGGAAAGCTGCGGGGCTTCAGACCATCGCGCGCGAGGGATTTTTCCAGCACCCAGCGGATGGATTCATCATCGTCGACGACCCAGACATTCATGAGGCATGTTCCAAGGGCAGATACATCGAGAAAACCGTGCAGCCGGGGCGCGATCGACACTCGATCAAACCCCCGTGGCTGTGGATGAGGTATTGCGCGATCGGCAAGCCGAGACCGGTGCCGTCTGCGCGGGTGGTGACCATCGGATAGAAGATCTTGTCGAGCAGCGCTGCGGGAATACCCGGGCCGCTGTCCTCGATATCCACCTGCACCACCAACCGGTGCCGTTGCTGGCCGATGGTGATCTGGCGCTTGGTGCGGGTCCGCAAGGTCACCACGCCCTGCCCCGCCAGCGCCTGAACCGCGTTGCGGACCAGGTTGAGCGTGGCCTGGATCAACTGTTCGCGATCCGCCACCACCTCGGGAATCGAGGGGTCATAGTCGCGCAGGAAGCTGACGCCGCTGGGGGCCTCCGCCTGTACCAGCTGCCGCACGTGCTCCAATGCCTCGTGGACATTGAGGGCCGCTTTCTGCGGCAGCCGGTTGGGGCCAAGCATGCGGTTGACCAGGTTCTGCAGGCGATCCGCCTCACGGATGATCACCCGTGTGTACTCCCGGTGCTCGGAGTCGGGGAACTCGCGCTCCAGCAGCTGGGCCGCGCCCCGGATCCCCCCAAGCGGATTCTTGATCTCGTGGGCGAGGCCGCGAATCAGCTCCCGGCTGGCCTGGTGCTGCGCCAGCATCAGCTCGTCGCGGGAGATGCGCATGTGACGATCGAGCGGCAACAACTCCAGCAACAGGCCTGGAATCTTGCCGCCAACATAGGGGGTGACGGTGCAATCCACGGTGATGGCCGGGTCGCCGTTGCGGCTGAGACGAAGCTCCCGCTCGATGAATCCCAGGGCCTGTTCCAGCGCCGTCTGCAAGCGCTGCCGCAACGGCAGAAAGTGCGGCACCCCCTCCACCAGCGGCTGCCCGAGCGCCAGCCGCCGGGACACCCCGAACAGGCTCTCACAGGCGGAGTTGAGCGCGGTCACGCACAGACGGTCATCGAGGGCGATCACGGCCGTGGTGACGCCGTCGAGGATCCAGTCCGGCTTGGGTCGCGGGCGGGGAACCAGTTTCATGGATAGGCCAAAGCAAAAGCTGCGCCAATGCAGCACGGCCTACGCTACGCGTTTTTGCCCTTTTATGCACTTATTTGGTGCACGCAAATCCGAGGGTCGCCTTGTGAAACGAGGCAAAACCTTCGTGCAATGGGCGTATCCCAATGCACAGTAATGGTGCATTAGGGAATGTCACGCCCCCTTCGCGCACCAATCGTGGGCGCACGACACAAAAAACCCCGCTTTCGCGGGGTTTTTTGCAACATGCCATGTCGCCTTGGCCTGCCCCGTTACGCGGGACCGCCGACGACCATGCCCGGCTCGATTACATCGAGTAGTACATGTCGAACTCGACCGGATGCGTGGTCATCCGGAAGCGGGTCACTTCAGCCATCTTCAGCTCGATGTAGGCATCGATCAGGTCGTTGGTGAAGACGCCCCCCTTGAGCAGGAACTCGCGATCCTGGTCGAGGGCTTCCAGCGCCA
The DNA here is from genome assembly GCA_936928855.1 of uncultured Polycyclovorans sp. Lineage (GTDB taxonomy): Bacteria > Pseudomonadota > Gammaproteobacteria > Nevskiales > Nevskiaceae > Polycyclovorans. The sequence goes on along the minus strand of CAKZHZ010000018.1, from coordinate 19,696 downwards.
TGTCCAGCGAGTGGCAGACGCGCGGGATCTTGGCGTCCTCTTCCGGCGGCAGGTGGTAGAGGTCCTTGTCGGACGGACCACCCGGATCGATCTTGTTCTGGATCCCGTCGAGGCCCGCCATCATCATCGCAGCGAATGCGAAGTAGGGGTTGGCCAGGCTGTCGGGGAAGCGCACTTCGATACGACGACCCTTGGGGTTGGCAATGTACGGAATGCGGATCGAGGCTGAACGGTTGCGTGCCGAGTAGGCCAGCATCACCGGTGCTTCAAAGCCCGGCACCAGACGCTTGTAGCTGTTGGTCCCCGGGTTGGTGAAGGCGTTGATCGCCTTGGCATGTTTGAGGATACCGCCGATGTAGTGCAGCGCGGTTTCCGACAGCCCGCCGTAGCCGTCGCCGGAGAACAGGTTCTTGCCGTCCTTCGACAGGGACTGGTGCACGTGCATGCCGCTGCCGTTGTCACCAACGATGGGCTTGGGCATGAAGGTCGCGGTCTTGCCGAACTGGTGGGCCACGTTCTGGACCACGTACTTCAGCTTCAGCACTTCGTCAGCCTTGTGGGTCAGGGTGTTGAACTTCACACCGATTTCGCACTGGCCGGCGGTGGCCACTTCGTGGTGATGCACTTCCACCGGCACGCCGATGGCATCCAGGGTGTCGCACATGGCGGCACGCAGATCGTGCAGGGAGTCGACGGGTGGCACGGGGAAGTAGCCGCCCTTGACGCCGGGACGGTGCCCCATGTTGCCGCCTTCGTAGGCCTTGTTGGTGTTCCAGGCCGCTTCTTCGGAGTCGATCTCCACCGAGCAGCCCTTCATGCCGGCTTCCCAGCGCACCGAGTCAAACACAAAGAACTCGTTCTCCGGGCCGAAGAACGCGGTGTCGGCAATGCCGGTGCTCTTCAGGTAGGCCTCGGCGCGCTTGGCGAGCGAACGCGGGTCGCGCTCATAGCCCTGCCCGGTGGCGGGTTCCAGCACATCGCAGCTGATGACCAGAGTCGGATCTTCATAGAAGGGATCCAGGAAGGCGCTCTCGGGGTCCGGCATCAGGATCATGTCGGACTCGTTGATGCCCTTCCAGCCGGCGATCGAAGAGCCGTCGAACATCTTGCCTTCCGTGAACAGGCTGTCGTCGATGGTGTGAGCCGGCACGGTGACGTGCTGCTCCTTGCCCTTGGTGTCGCAGAAGCGGAAGTCGACAAACTTCACGCCTTTCTCTTTGATGGTGTTCAGAACGTCTTGACCCGACATGGGGTTCTCCTGCTTGGTCAGTGGTGGATGACAGATGCGGTGGCCCTGAATGGGCGTGCGCCAAAATGAAGCATGAAGCATGCCACGCTCGGTCAACCGACCGTCCAGCGCGAGCGGCGCGTTTGGCGGCACCATGCTAGCCGAAACACCCGACGCTGGGCGCCGGGCGCTGCCGCCGCTTCGCTATACTCGCGCCCCCAAACGATTTTTGCCGCACCGACATGACCTTCCAGGACCTGATTCTGAAGCTGCAGACCTTCTGGGCCGGACACGGCTGCGTGGTGGTCCAGCCCATGGACATGGAAATGGGCGCCGGCACCTTCCACTGGGCCACCTTCCTGCGCGCGTTGGGCCCCGAGCCCTGGAACACCGCCTACGTACAGCCGAGCCGCCGCCCTACCGACGGCCGCTACGGCGAAAACCCCAACCGCCTGCAGCACTACTACCAGTTCCAGGTGCTGATGAAGCCGAGCCCGGCCAACATCCAGGACCTGTATCTGGATTCGCTGCGCATGCTGGGCTTCGACCCGCTCACCCACGACATCCGCTTCGTCGAGGACAACTGGGAATCCCCCACCCTCGGGGCCTGGGGGCTGGGCTGGGAGGTCTGGCTCAACGGCATGGAGGTCACCCAGTTCACCTATTTTCAGCAGGTGGGGGGCATCGAGTGCCGCCCGGTGGCGGGCGAGATCACCTACGGCCTGGAACGCCTGGCGATGTACATCCAGAAGAAGGAATCCGTCTACGACCTGGTGTGGTCGGACACCGGCGGCCGCGTGGTGACCTACGGCGACGTCTACCACCAGAACGAGGTGGAGCAATCCACCTACAACTTCGAGCACGCCGATACTGCGACCCTGTTCGAACGCTTCAGCAAGGCCGAAGCCGAGTGCCAGCATCTGCTGGGCCTCGATACGCCGCTGCCGCTGCCCGCCTACGAGCGCGCCATCCAGGCCAGTCATGCCTTCAACCTGCTGGACGCGCGGGGCGCCATCAGCGTCACCGAGCGTCAGGCCTACATCCTGCGCGTTCGCACCCTGGCGCGGGGCTGCGCCGAAGCCTACTACCAGGCCCGCGAAACGCTGGGCTTCCCGATGCTGCGCGCCGCGGCCGCAGCCACCCCCTGATCGAATGACCTGACCGCAATGTCCCTGGACCTGCTGCTCGAAATCGGCACGGAAGACCTGCCGGCCCGTTACATGCTCCCACTCGCCGACGCCTTGTCGGACAGCCTCGCGCAAGGCCTGGACCGTCGCGGCATCGCCCATGGGGCCATGACCCGCCTGGCCACCCCGCGTCGCCTTGCCGTGATCATCGCCGACGTCGCCGAAACCCAATCCGAGCAGGTCATCGAGCGCAGCGGCCCGGCGCTCAAGGCGGCCCTCAAGGAAGGTCAGCCCACCCCTGCGGCGCTGGGATTCGCCCGCTCCTGTGGCGTGGCGTTCTCCGAGCTGGGGGAGCGCGACGGCAAATTGTTCTTCAGCCGCACCGAGCCCGGCGCGACGACCGTCTCACTGCTGCAAGGCCTTCTTGATGAGGCCCTCAAGCAAATGGACACCCTGGTGCCGAAACGCATGCGCTGGGGCAGCGGAGACGACACTTTCGTGCGCCCGGTGCAGTGGCTGTGCTGCCTCATGGGCGAAACCGTGGTGCCGCTGCAGGCCTTCGGGCTGACCGCCGACCGACAGACCTTCGGACATCGGTTCCACGCCCCGGCGGCGATCCCGCTACGGCAGCCGGCCGAGTACCTCGACGCGCTGCACGATGCCCGGGTGATGGTCGACGTCGACACTCGCAAAAGCCGGATCCGCAGCCAGATCGAAGCCGAGGCGCAGCGGATCGGCGGTCACGCACGCATCACCGAATCCCTGCTGGACGAGGTCACGGCGCTGGTCGAGTGGCCGGTCGCCATTACCGGCCATTTCGAAGACGCCTACCTGCAGCTGCCGCCCGAAGTGATCGTCGCCACGGTGGAAACCAACCAGCGCTATTTCACTGTCTTTTCGGACCCGCAGCAGACCCGCCTCACCAACGCCTTCATCACCGTGGCCAACATCGAAAGCCGCGATGTGCAGCAGGTGATCACCGGCAACGAGCGCGTGGTGCGCCCGCGCCTGAGCGATGCCCTGTTCTTCTATCAGCAGGACCTCAAACAGCCCCTCGAGGCCTACGCCCAGCAGCTGGCCGCCGTCACCTTCCAGCAGTCGCTCGGCAGCGTGGCCGACAAGGCCCACCGCATTCAGGGACTGGCCGCCGAGATTGCCGCCCAGCTCACCGACGACAGTCGCGCGCTCGCCGATGTCGCGCGCGCCGCCCAGCTCAGCAAGTGCGACCTGGTCACCAAGATGGTGTTCGAGTTTCCCGAGCTTCAGGGCCTCATGGGCGGCTACTACGCCACCGCGGGCGGTGAGCCCGCTGATGTGGCCCAGGCAGTGCGCGAACACTACCTGCCGACGCAGCAGGGCACGCCGATCCCCCGCACCCTGGGCGGTCAGGCGGTGGCCCTGGCGGACAAACTGGACAGCCTCGCCGGCATCTTCGCCATCGGCCAGAAGCCCACCGCCAGCAAGGATCCCTTTGCCCTGCGTCGCGCCGCTCTCGGCGTGCTGCGCATCTGCATCGAAGGGCAGCGGCCGCTCGATCTGGCACCGCTGTTGCGCCAGGCCGTGGCCGCACAACCTGCAGGTGACCGCGACGAGGCCACGGTGGACGCCCTGCTGACCTTCGTGCTGGAACGCCTGCGCGCCTATCGCGTTGGCCAGGTTCGCGAGGACCGCGCCATCACCGCGGAGGCCTTCGAGGCCGTCCGCGCCCTGGGCGTCACCCAGCCCCTGGACTTCGACGCCCGACTCAATGCCGTGCATCACTTTGCGGCCCTCCCGGCGGCAGCCAATCTGGCGGCCGCGCACAAGCGGGTCCGCAACCTTCTCAGGCAGGCGGAGGCGGTCAGTGACACGGTCGACCCAAAACGCTTCGACAACACCGCCGAGCACGCCCTGTGGACCACACTGACCGCGCTGGAGGAACGCAACGCCGCCCTCGACGACTACACCGCGCAACTGGTCAACCTGGCCACCCTGCGTGAACCCGTCGATGCCTTCTTCGAAGCCGTGATGGTCAATGCCGACGATGCCGCCGTCCGCGCCAATCGATTGAACCTGCTGGCCCGTCTCGATCGCCTGTGCCGTTCTGTGGCCGACATCTCCCTGCTGCCCTGAGGTCCCCTCCATGCCCGGCGCCGAAAAGCTCAAACTGATCGTGCTGGCCTGCGATGGTGTCATCCAGGAACACCTCGACGGCGGCAGCCCGCTGGAGCGCCGCCCCCTGCCCGGCAGCCTCGAGGCCATCGCCCGGCTGTGTCAGGCCGGGTACCGCGTGCTGACCCTGGCCGGTGCTGCCGAAGGCCCGGCCGAGCGGGATCGCCAGCTGGCCGCCGCTGATCGCCTGCAGAAGCGACTCGGTGCGCTCGGCGGCCGCCTGGAGGCCGTGCTGTTCGGCCGCAACCAAACCACTGCGGAGCTGATCAAGGATGCCGCGCGCCGTGTGCAAACCGGCCTGGACGACTGCTGGGTGATCAGCGATCGCGCAGAGGATCTGGAGCAGGCGCGGATTGCCGGCGCCCGCCCGGTGCTGGTGCGTAGCGGCCGCGGCACCGTCACCGCCGCGGAAACGGACCTGCAGGGCGTGCAGGTGTTCGACGACCTGACCGCAGTCGCACTGGCGCGGCTCGGCAGCTAGGGCCTGTTGACACGATGGCAACCGCCGCGACGGCGGTCGTTTTTGGCGTAGCGCAAGGAAGAAGGAGCGCGCTGTACTGTATGTGCCGAAGCGAGTTCTGACGTCGCGATGCGCCAACAGGCCCTGGCGCACTCAGCGCTTGTGAAAAATCGAACGCAGCAGGCGGGCGATTTTTTACATGCTCTCAGCGCTGACGACAGATCTCGATCCGCACATCCCGCACCTGCGGCAGGATGCCGGGCTTGTGCACGACCAGCTCGATCGCCTCGATCGCCATGAACCGTGCAAACAGGTGGGCGCACAGGCTTTCTGCCAGGGTCTCCAGCAACTGCGGCGTCGACTGCGCAACCAGCGCCGACACCTGCTCGGCAACAGCCGCATAGTCGACCGTGTCGGCGACATCGTCGGAGCGCCCGGCCCGACGCAGGTCGACGCGCAACCGCAAATCGAACACCAGCGGACGACGCGCCGTCCGCTCCCAATCGTAGACGCCGATCAGGGCCTGCACCTCCAGGCCTTCCAGCACGATCAGGTCGGACATGGCGGCGCCAACTCCATCAGTGACCAGCGAGGCGTGGCAAAAATGCCCTCCGCAGCCGCGCGCCCCTCGGCACGGCGCTGCCACCCGACGTACGCCATCATCGCAGCGTTGTCGGTACAGAATGCCTGACGCGGGAAGTACAGCCCCACCCCCTGCTCCGCGCACCAGGTACCAAGACGCTCGCGCAGCCGCAGGTTGGCGCCAACACCGCCCGCCACCACCAGACGTGAGAACCCCGTGGCCTCGATGGCCCGTGCACACTTGATGGTGAGCGTGTCGGTCACCGCCTCCTGAAACGCATGGGCCAGATCGGCGCGTGCCTGTGCGTCCTCGGGCGGCGGCAGCCGGCTGCGCACCGCGGTCTTCAGCCCGGAAAAGCTGAAGTCCATGCCGGGACGGTCCGTCATCGGCCGTGGGAAACGGTACTGGTCCGCACGCCCCTGCGCCGCCAGCGCCGCCAGTTGCGGTCCACCGGGATAGGGCAGCCCCAGCATCTTGGCCGTCTTGTCGAACGCCTCACCGACGGCGTCATCCAGACTTTCGCCGAGCAACCGGTAGCGCCCAAGGCCTTCGACCGCGACCAGCAGGGTATGGCCACCGGAGACCAGCAGCGCCACGAAGGGGAAGGCCGGCGGCGAGGGTTCCAGCATCGGCGCCAGCAGGTGACCCTCCATGTGATGCAGCGGAATCAGCGGCAGCTCCAGCGCCAGTGCCATGCCCGCAGCCAGCGCACCGCCCACCATCAGGGCCCCGATCAACCCGGGGCCGGCGGTGTAGGCCACACCACTCAGGTCGGCAACGGACAGGCCCGACGCGGCCAGCGTTTCGCGGACCAGCGGCACCACACGTGACAGGTGGTCCCGCGAGGCCAGCTCGGGCACCACGCCACCATATTCGGCATGCAGGGCCACCTGCGAGTGCAGGCGATGGGCGCGCAAACCCGCAGCGTCGTCATAGAGCGCGACGGCGGTTTCATCGCAGGAAGATTCAAGGGCGAGAACGGTCATGGAAACGTATTTTGCATTACAGCCGCCCTGCGCATAGAATCTGCGCCCCTTTATGCAGACGGGACTGACCCCGCCTGCCCGTCCGTCACATCGAGACTAAATTGCATGCCCAGTGTTCGCGTCCGTGAAAATGAGCCGTTCGAGGTTGCGCTGCGTCGCTTCAAGCGCACCTGCGAGAAGGCCGGCGTCCTGACCGATGTCCGCAAGAAGGAAGCCTTCGAAAAGCCCAGCATGGAGCGCAAGCGCAAGCGTGCCGCCGCCGTGAAGCGCCAGGCGAAGAAGGTTTCCCGCGAAGCCAACCGTCGTACGCGCCTCTACTGAGGCTGTGAGCGGCCGCTCACGCGCGCCGCCACGACTGCTGCATCCGCTGACGGGCCCCACGGGCCCGTTGTCGTTTCTTGTTTGCCACCGCCACTGACCGCCATGACCGACCTGACGCTCCGGATCACCGAAGACATCAAGACCGCGATGCGGGCGGGCGACAAGGCGCGCCTGAGCGTGTTGCGCATGCTCAGCGCCGAGCTCAAGCAGCGCGAGGTGGTGGAGTCGATCACGCTGACCGATGCCGTGGTCATCGCCGCCATCGAGAAGATGATCAAGCAGCGGCGTGACTCCGAACAGCAGTATCGCGCGGGAGATCGCGCGGAGCTGGCTGACAAGGAAGCGGCCGAGATCATCGTGCTGCAGCACTACCTGCCCCAGCCGCTGAGTGACTCGGAAATCACCGCGCTGATCGAAGAAGCCGTCAGCGCCACCGGCGCCGAAAGCGGCCGCGACATGGGCAAGGTGATCGGCTGGCTCAAGCCGAAAGTGGCCGGCCGCGCCGACATGGGCGCGCTGTCCGGACGCATCAAACAACGCCTGAGCTGAAGCTGCAAGAAGCGCGCCAGATTACCGGCAAGCGCGAAATTACCATTGCCCCCGCGAGGCGAATGGCCTCCAATACCCTCCGTCATAAGAAGTTCACGAGGGTTTCCCATGTCACGCCTCCTGCCAGCCTTGTCGCTAGCCCTGCTCCTCGCCGCCTGTGGCGGTGGAGACTCCCTGAGTTCCACACCGGGAACACCCGACCCGGATAAAGCCGGTCGCCTGTTCATCATCGAGCCCGGCCCCGACGCCACCACCGAAATGGTGCTGGCGATGATCGACGCCAAGCCGGGTGACGTCATCGAGTTCACCGAAGGCTATTTCGAGCTGACCTCGGGCATCCAGCTGTCCAGCACCGAGAATGTTCGCGTGCGCGGCGCCGGCAAGGACAAGACCGTACTGTCGTTCAAGAACAGCACCACCCAGGAGGGATTGCTGGCCACCAACGTGCGCGGCATCTGGGTGGAGGACCTGACAGTGCTCGACCCGCCCGGCGATGCCTTCAAACTGCAGGGTGTGAACTTCGGCACGCTGAGCCGCGTGCGCGCAATCTGGTCCTCCGGCCGCAAGACCGACAACGAAGACACCATCAACGCCAGCAACTACACCACCAAGATGCAGGTGGGCTGCAACGCGGAACTGGATGACTACGAGACCAGCACCGCCTCCGGCCGCTATGGCATCTACCCGGTCAACTCGCAGAACATCCTGGTCGAGGACACGGAATCCATCGGCGCCTCGGATGCCGGCATCTACGTCGGTCAGACCGACAACGCCATCATCCGCACCAGCCGCGCCGCCTACAACGTGTTCGGCTTCGAGATCGAGAACGTGCGTCGCGGCGAGTACTCGGACAACCTGGCCGAGTGCAACACCGGCGGCTTCCTGATCTACGACCTCGATGGCCTGACCCGCTACGGCAGCGAGACGCGCATGTTCCGCAACCTCTCGCGCAACAACAACGTGCCGAACTTCGCGGAGCCGGGCAGCATCGTCAGCAACGTGCCTGCCGGCTCGGGCATGATCACCCTGGCCTACGACAAGATCGACATCTTCGACAACACCTTCGAAGACAACGGTACCGCCGGCATCATCCACACCAGCTACGAGCTGTTTGGCGACCCCGGTGACCGCCGCCTCGACATGTACACCGAGGCCATGCACATCTGGAACAACACCTTCCGCAACAACGGCAACAAACTGCCCCCCCCGGACCTGGCCACCATCCTGGCCACCGGCGGCGAGCAGATCACTTCCGTGTTTCCGCTCATCGTCGGTCTCAAGAACCTGCTGGGCGGCGGCGGCTACAACGGCGGTCACATCATCTGGGACGGGTACAGCGACGAGTATGACGCCGACTGCCCCTATCCCACCGATGCCAACGGACAGGCAATTCCCGCAGATGCCGACGGCAAGCCGATCCAGGGCAACCAGTACCCGAACCCCAGCTGCCGCTACAACCAGTACAAGTTCGACGACGAGCACCAGCGCATCAAACCGGAGTGGTGGTTTTCCTGCATCGACGCCGACAACCACTTCAGCGACGACAGCCTGACGTTCTCCAACTTCCATGGTCTGGACGGCCTGGAACTGGTGCTCGCCCTGCCCAACCTCAGCCTGGAAGTGCTGCTGGCGCAGGTGGCCGGGCTCGGCAACTTCCCGGCCGATCTCGACATGAGCGCCCATCAGTGCGTCGAGGCCTATGGCCGCAACATGCCGCCGCTGGCCCCCGTGGTGATCCCGCCGTACACGCCCTCGGGCGACATCGATCCCGCGCCGACCGACGAAGAAGTGAAGGCGCTGTGCGAAGCCAGCACGCCGACCGGCCAGATCAATGAAGCGGCCTACAAGGTGAACTGCCCGACGCTGGACCAGTACCACCTGTTCGCCGATGCCGAAGACCCGACCAGCGCGCCCAACGGCCGTGGCGTGCCGTACGTCCTCAACAGCAAGTTGTTCACCGACTACTCGGTGAAATACCGGGTGGCCTTCCTGCCCGAAGGACAGCAGGCCATCTACAAGGACGGCAACGACGGCGAGAACGCCGCCATCCTGTTCCCGGTGGGCACCATCATCGCCAAGACCTTCTCCTTCCCGGACGAAACCGCCGGCACCGAAACGCCTGCCGAAACGCGCCTGTTGATCAAGCGGCAGCGCGCCGACGGCAAGGTCTATTGGGACGGCCTGGAGTATGTCTGGGCGGAAGAGAACGGCCACAAAGTGGCCCGGCTCACCCAGCAGGGCGGCACCGCCAGTGTCCATTGGGACTACCACGACGTGGACAGCAACGTGCTGCATACCGGCAGCACCAACAGCTACACGCTGCCCAACGCCAACCAGTGCCTGAGCTGCCATGCCAATGACGATGCCGAGACCGGCACCGCCCCGATCGGCCCGAAGCCGCGCAACATGAACCGCGCCTACGCGACCGAGTCGCCCTTCCCCTCCGGTCAGGCCAGTCATCCCGTGGCCGGCGCCAACCAGATTCTCTGGTGGTGTCAGAACGGGCTGCTGTCGCAGTGCCCCGAAGGCATGGTGGAGGACCCGGTCAGCCACGTCGTCACCACCGTCGAGCACAACGCCATCTTCAATGTGCCCGGGAGTTCCGGCTATCCGGCGGGCTCCGATGCCGACATCGAGGCGCGCGTGCGCAGCTATCTGGAAGTCAACTGCGCCCACTGCCACAACCCGCGCGGCCTGGCCCAGAACACCGGCTATTACCTCGACGTGTTCCGGGCGGTGAATGCCACCTATGGCATCTGCAAGGGACCGACCGCGAGCGGCACCGAAGGTCGTGGCGGCCGTGAGCACGACATCGTGCCCGGCAGCGCCGAGGACAGCATCCTGCCCTACCGCATCGGGCCCGAGGCCACCACGCTGGCGGCCCGCATGCCGCCACTGGCCCGCAGCACGGTGCACACCGAGGCCTTCGATCTCATCACCCAGTGGATCAACAACGTCGTGGATGAGAACTACGAAGACGCCGAGAACTGCGTGGGCGGCGGCGGCCTCTTCGGCGGCCTGCTGGGCGGCTGACCTGTCCCGATCACTCCGGGGGCGGGTTCGCCCCCGGAGTGGCCATCGGTGATGGCGAATGCGCCGACACCAGCTCGCGCAGCACCACCGTGGCATACGTGCCCGGTGGCAGACTGAAACGGAGGCACAGGGTCGCGTCGTCCTCCCATTCCGCTTGCAGCGCCTGCGGCATCAACCGCAGGGCACGCCGGTCCTGGGTCAACCCGACCCGCTCCAGTCCGTCCCGCAGTGTCTTCAGGCTTGCCACGGCCTCACCCTCCAACTGCGCCGCCGCGTCGACCGACGGCAGCGCCCCGCGGCCCCACAGGGGCCCACTGGGGTGGATGTCGGCCGCAGCCAGCCGCGCGGCGAGCTCCGGTGTCTCCGCTTCCGGACCGAACCAGCTGCGCGAACCCTCCAGTGACCAGACCTCGCCTGCCAGGCCACGGTCCCAGCTCGCCTGGGCCACGCGCGCCGACAGTACGGCGTTGAACACTGCGGAACGCGCCGCCGATATCAGCAACTCGCGCTCCTGCCGCCGCATCCGCTGTCCCGAGAACATCATCTCGGCGCGCGCCAGATTGTCTCCCCCCCGCCCGAACCGCTGCTCCCCGAAATAGTTGGGCACCCCGCGCTGCTGCACCTGCGCCAATACGGCGGCAAACGCGGCCGGGTCGCCGCTGACCTGTCGCAGCCGCAGCTGAAAATGGTTGCCCTTCAAGGCGCCGCGCTTGAGCTTGCGCCGGTGTCGTTGCTGCGACAGCACCGTCACCCCGGGCAGCCCCAACTGCGACCAGTCCGGCGACGGCCGACCGGGGAGATAGACCGTAAAGGCCTGGGTGGTCAGCGCATGCCGGTCCTTGCGCCCGGCGTAGCCGACATCTCGCGCCGACACGCCGGCGAACCGCGCCAGAGCCGTCGCCAACCACTCCGTGTTGGCGCCGCGCTTGCGCACCCACAACCAGTCGTGCTCACCCTCGCCATCGGGCGTGAGCGCCGGCAGCTCCTCCACCACGAAATCCTCCGGCGTGGACCGCATCACCCCCGCCAGTGGCGGACCACCATGGGCATACGGCCACGTCGGAGACGTACTCAATGCAGCAGACGCGCCCGTAGCGCGTGGACATTGTCGTGAAGCTTGCGCGCCATCTCGCCCTGGCGCATCACCAGCGCCCGGATGTCATCGGGCAGGTCCCAGTTGGGCACGTCGGCATACAGCTCATCCGCCAGCGACTCCTCCTGCTCGGCATCCTCGAGAATCGTCGTCTCGTTGCGGCCATAGGCCAGGGCCCGCAGGTGCATCATGAAACGATGCAGCGTGTTGTCGAAGCTGGCGCGCGGATGCGGATGACCGCCCAGCCGCTGCGCCGCCGCCGTGAGGTCCTCGGCCGCCTTGTGAAAGAACTGCGCATAGTCCTCCAGCGCCGATTTCAGCTCGGCATGATGGGCTTCCTGCGCAGCAGCCTCCAGCGTGCTTTCGCCATTCTTGGTGGTGACAATCAAACGGTTCAGAAACGTCAGGGTGTCTACGGGATTCATGACGCGCCTCCAGGGTGTGGATCAAGCCCGCATCCCCAACCCGGGTCTCACGGCCCGGCTGCCTGGCGCCCCTGCAGCAGCGCCCGGTGTTGGCGTGATGCGAGTGACAACAGCATACGCCCGTTGACTGGCCGTGCCGAGCCCTTATCCGCCGCCGCCCCGAGAAAGGCGGCGAGTCATGCTCGCCGCCTTGCAACGGGCTGCCTGACAATCAGCCCCCGAATCCGATCCCCAGCTTGAGCGTCGGACCCTGGATGGTGCGGTCGTAGGTCCGGCGATCTTCCACCCCACCGTCGATGGCGTCGATGTAGCGTTCCCATCGGTAACCGGCTGACAGGTTCAGGCTGTTGACCCGATAGCTCAGCCCCAGCGTGCCCCCCACCATCGGAACCGTGGTCGAGGTGCTGCGACGCGCGCCCGGCACGGTCCGCTCGGTGGTGGTGGTCGGTGTCTGCGGTGGCTGCTGGAACCCGCTGGCCTGCGATGACGTCCATGCGTAGTACCACTCTGACTCCTGGCTGTCCGCAATCCGGGTGTTCTGACGACCAAACAAGGCACCCCCACTCAGCGACCAGTCCAGCTCCACCACCCCCGACTGCAGATTGCCAAACAGCGGTGATGCGGCACTCCAGGTCAGCAGTGGGCCGGTACCATCAAAGCTGCGATGCGCCTCGAAGTCCGCTTGGTACACGGTGTGGGTGACCGGCCGATCAGCGACCACGAAGACGTCCACGTTCTCCGGAATCGTCCAATCCGGCACGCCTTCCAGCATGGCCTGTGTCCGGGCATTCAGTCGCGCCCGCCGCAGCGCCAGCGCCACACTCGACCGTGAGAAGGCGTCGAGATTCAGGTCCCGGCGGATCGTAAGGTCAAACAGCCGGTAGGCCTCGGACGCCTGCATTTCCGCCGCCACCCGATTGGTCTGTGAATACGATTGCAAATCCGCAAAGATCGGTGGCGCCGTCGGATTGGTGCACTGTGCCGCGAAAGGCCCGCCCACCAGCGGGCAGAAGGGCTCGGTGTCCCAGGAAGCCTGCCCGCTGACCGTGTCCCGCAGGCTGCCCTGGCGATACCCCACCGACAGCTGCCACGGGCCCGCGTTGGGCCGCCAACCCAGCGTGACCTCCCGTGTCTGCCCCCAGCCCAGATCCGCACGCTGCCCACGCTCGGCGATGTCCAAGGGCCCGGAGAAGGCATCGTAAAACGTCGGTAGCGCGGCCGTGTTGTTGCCGTCCACCCGCTGCACCTGCCCGCCCACTTCCAGCGTCAGCGGCCACACGTGATCAGCACCAAAACGCCGCCCGAAGCTCCCCAGGGTCGCCCCACCATCCCAGGTCTTGGTCACCCGCAGGCCAAACAGTCGCGGTTCGGTCAGGAAGATGTTGGTGGTCAGGCCGGTATCGTCGGAGTTGAGAAACGCACCGGAGATGGCGGTCTCGTCGAACACATTCTTGATATAGGCCATCACATTCCAGCCGGACGCTTCATGGAGGAAGATCGCCGCCAGGTTGGTGGTGTAGTAGTCGTCCAGCCGGCTGAACTCATGGTCGTTGAAGATGCGCCACCACGATTTCGACTGCCAGTGCACATCGGCATGCAGGGTCATCATCCAGGCGTTGCCCAGCGGCTGGATGTAGTCGCCGGTCAGGGTAAGGGTGTAATTCGGGGCGTTCGGCAGTTCGTTGCCGGACAGGTCCTTGTCAAAGCCCTCGCCGTTGTTCGGCGCGGTGGCCGGATCCCATCCCGGATAGTTCGGGTGGAACTGCAACGTGCCCGCTGATCCCTGTTCGGTGGGATTGGGTACGTAGGGCAGATTGGTGACCGGATCGTTGCCATTCAGATAGGCGATTTCGCAGCCACCGGAGTTGCCCCCACCGACACCCCCCACCCCGACTGGCCCCATGACCCCATCGGTCGTCGGATACATGAGCCCCGAGAACAACCATTCCGGCAGGATGCAGCTGGACGCGTAGGTGGGGAATGGCCGTACCACCACCCAGTCCTCGTTGCCGGCGGTGCGGTCCATCAAGTCCACCGCCTGCTCACCGTCGCCGATACGGGTGCGCTGATAGCCCCCCTTGAAGCCCAGTCGCAGCTGCTCCAGGGCGTACCAGTCGGTTTCCAGCTCAAAGCCCCAGATCTCGGCGTCAAAGTTGCGGTTGAACGCCGAGCGGTCAACGATCTCTGAGATCTGGTAGTCGTGGTAGTTGTAGTAGAACGCCGCCAGATTGGCGGTCAGCCGCCCATCGAACAGCGTGTTCTTGCTGCCGATTTCCCAGGCATTGACGAACTCCGGCTTGAAGGTGTGCGGCCGGGTGGCCGACTGGGCCCCCAGGCCCTGGGACTGAATGGGATCGGCATAGTAGGTGTAAACAAAGCCCGGCGGATTGGCACCGCCCGCCTTGTAGCCCCTGCCGAACGATCCGTACACCAAGGTTTCGTCGGTGAAGGCCAGATCCGGCTTCCAGTCCAGCACCAGGCGGCCGGTGGGCTCCTGCCACTTCTGCGAAATGACCTCGGCGGTGGGATACCCCACGGTCAGCGACGCCAGCGTCCAGGTCGGGATCCGAGGGGCGTCCTTCTTATCGACCGACCAGCGCGCGCCCATCGTCAGCTTCAGATTCGGGGTGAGCTGGTAGTAGGCCTCGCCGAACAGCGCATGCGAGTGCAGGGTGTAGGGGTTGCGACTGAGGAAGTAGTTGTGGCCCTTGTCATTGACACTGCCGATGGGATTGGGGTCCATGTACACACATTGAGTGACCCCATACACGTCAGCCGGATCACCGGGCGCGTACCCGTTCGGCAGGCAGACCCCATTGTCGGTCTGACCCGCGACATACGGTAGGCGCGTACCGCCGGACGTTCCACTACCCAATGCTGCGATCAGACTGATGGAGTTGAAGAAGACGTAGTACTTGTCCTCCGTGGTATAGCGTAGATAGTTGGCCCCCAGGCTGAAATTGAAGGGCCCGTCGAACGCGGAGGCGAGGCGCAGTTCCTGGCTGAACTGGCGCGACTCGGCCGTGGATATGTCCACCGCCACCAACCGATCGGAACAGCCCAGCTGCGGGTCGCAGAAGATGCCGCCACTCTCCCCCTCCAGCAACACGCCTTGGCGATAGCCGGTGGTCTCCGCTGCATTCTTCCACGCCCCCGGCGCGGTATTGAAGCGATTGAAGTCCTGCAGCGAATAGACGAAGTCATCGCTATAGGCCGTCTCCGAACTCAAGGTCAACGCATCGGTCAGCGCCAGGCTGATCTGCAGTAGCCCGACATCCGCCTTGGCGCGATACTCGGGATCGATGGTGGACTCAATGGTCCGCAGGCTCTGCTGCTGAGTGGTGCTCAGATAGGGATCATCCAGCGCGATCGGCAGGCCGATGCCCGCCAGCGGCACGTAGTAGGGCAACATCAGGCCGTTGGGGGTCTGCAGCGAATCGGCCGAATACAGGGAGCCCCGCTTGCAGCCCTGGCTGAGGGTGGCCTGCACGCCCGAATAGAGCGCATCCGGCTGGCCGGCGTTGGCGAGACGGTCGAAATATCCGACGTCATAGCCGGCCACCCGGGTCACCACATCCTTGTCGCAGAGCTGCTTGCCGGAACGCAAACGGTCATCGTCCTCCTCGAAATGCTCCCAGATCAGGTTGGCTTCAACGAAGTCGTTGGGCTTGAAACGCAGCGACGTGCGGGTGGACCAGAGGTCGCGACCATCAATCGGACTGTCGGTAATGGCGTTGTCCGCATAGCCATCGCGCTTGGTCCAGGCCCCCGCGAAACGCAGGGCCACGGTGTCTTCCACCAGCGGAAGGTTGATCATCTGCTCGATGCGGTGACTGTTGTAGTTGCCCATGTCCACCGACAGCCGCGATTCGGTATGGAACTTGGGCTTGGCAGCGATCAGATTGACCACCCCTGCGGTCGCATTGCGTCCGTACAGGGTGCCCTGCGGCCCGCGCAGCACTTCCACACGATCGAGATCGTAGAACTCCTGCTCGAAGAAGCGATTGCGGATGAACGGGGTGTTGTTGAAGGCCACGGCCACCGCAGGATCGGTGGTGGCGGAGATGGCCTGTGTCCCGATGCCGCGAATCTGGATCGAATATCCGGAAAAATTGGTCTTGGTGAACGTCATGTTGGGGACCTGCGTGATCAGGTCCGGACCACCGGCAATCTGGCTCTTGGTGAGGTCCTCCATGGTGAATGCGGAAATCGCGATCGGCACATCCTGAAGCCGCTCTTCCCGCTTCTGACCCGTCACGATGATTTCTTCGACACCGGCGCGACGGGCCACCTCAATGCTGGCAGTGCCGCCAGGCTCGGGCGTCACATCCACATCGGGGTCATACAGCGATCCCATCGCGACGGCCGCGCCCTTACCGTCGACGGCGAGGGACTCCCCCACGGTTTCGGCCGCATCCGGGGTCGTCAACGCGATGGTCGCGCTCCCCACAGGCACGAACACCATGCCCGTGCCATACAGCAGCTCGCCGAGCGCATCCCGAATGGAACGAATGCCGTGAACGCCGGGTGTCTGTAGCGGCTCCACCGCCTCCCCGGCGGTAACCACCTGAATACCGGACTGCTCTGCAAATGCGATCATCGCGGTGGCCAATGACTGGGCCGGAATATCGAAGCGCACCTCCCGCTCCAACTCAGCCGCTCGGGGGGTGGTTTCCACCACGGTGGGGCTGCCCTGTGCCTGCACTCCGGCAAGCGGCATCAGCACGGCCGCGCAACACCATAGCCACAGGTGCGGTCCTTTCCTGTTCATCGATGACTCCTCAGTCGTCGCACGTTTTGTTCTGATGCAACGGACAGGTCCGTTGTATCCCTTGTTGCCTATACGCGCGAGTGAGGAGAAGACGAAGCGCTGTCGTGACAGGCACTGGAAATCGGCGGTCATGCCCGATGGGCTCGGGCAGCGCCAACCGTGGGGGTGGACCCCGCATCAAGTGCGGGGTGACGTCTACTACCCATCTTCCGTCATGCCCGACTTGATCGGGCATCCAGAACCCCACCGTCGCAGCTGGACCCCGGCTCAAGGCCAGGATGACGGCGCCTACCCTTCTGCCGTCATGCCCGACTGGATCGGGCATCCAGACCCCACCGTCGCAGCTGGACCCCGCATCAAGTGCGGGGTGACGGGGGGCGAAGGGTGCGGGGTGGCAACGGGTGGGGTCGGGGCGACGCCGCCGCTACCGGCTGCCGGCGACGGCGTTGTCCTTGGGCACGAGGCGGACGGTGTGATCACCTTGTGGGACAACGCGCAGGGGGTAGGCCTGCTCCAGGGCCAGCAGCCAGTCGTTGCCGCGGTCGTGGTGGACGGTGCCGGTGAAGGTACGGCGGCCCAGGGTGCGGTCACTGATTTCGACGCGACGGGTGCTGTAGCGGTTGAGGTACTCAACCACATCGGCCAGCGGTTCATTGACGAACTTGAAGGTGAGGTTGCCGTCACGCCAGGCGGTGACCACTTCGGGGTCCACCTGGTGCAGCACCAGGGCGTTGAGGACATCGTCGTAGGCCACCTGCTCGCCCGGCCCCGCCAGCGCGCGGCGGTTGTCCTGCGCAATGCCGAACCAGCGTTCGGTGGTGACCTCCACCAGACCATCGGTGACGGTGACCACGGTGCGGCTGGGGCCGGTGCGCACGTTGAAGGCGGTGCCGACAGCGCGCGCACGCAGCTTGCCAGCCTTCACCACGAAGGGGCGTTCAGGGTCCTTGGCCACGTCAAAGTAGGCTTCGCCACGCACCACTTCCACTTCGCGGAGGTCGGGCTCGAAGCGATGGGTGACGCGGCTGCCGGCGCCGAGCTCGATCCGGCTACCGTCGACCAGTTGTTCCACCTGGTGCTGGGCAGGCGCAGTGCGGTGAACGACCCGCGGCACCGCATTCCACTGCATCCCGACCACGGCGGCGCTGACGCCGGCCACCAGCACCGCGGCCATGCCTGCGGCCCAGGCGCGTGCGCGGCGGCGGCGCGGCCTGGGCACTGGGGCGGCGCGGCGCGGTCCGGTCTGCGGCAGGCTCAGCAGCGCTTTCAGGGCGGGGTCGTCAAAGGCATTCCACAGGTCGCAGGCATGACGAAACTCGATGAGGTTGTCGACATCCTCTGCACACCATTTCAGCCACTGATCCAGCAGGCTGTGATCGTTGGGGGCTTCACGCAGGCGCAGCAGCCAGTCGGTGGCAGCCTCGGCGCGCCGCTGGCGTTGGGCATCGAAAGGCATGTCGGCGCTCATCGCGGCAACCTCCCGCGG
The DNA here is from genome assembly GCA_936928855.1 of uncultured Polycyclovorans sp. Classification (GTDB taxonomy): domain Bacteria; phylum Pseudomonadota; class Gammaproteobacteria; order Nevskiales; family Nevskiaceae; genus Polycyclovorans. The sequence continues at coordinate 1,483 of CAKZHZ010000018.1, read as the reverse complement.
GCGTCGTCGCGGCTCAGGCCTTCCAGGCGCAGGCGGCAATAGAGCATGGCCTGGCGGATATAGGTGCTCACCATGCGATCACTCACCCCCAGCTGGCGGGCGATCTCATCCTGACGCACCCCCTCCATGCGATACATGAGGAAGGCCTTGCGGCATTTGTCGGGCAGCTCTTTCATGCAGGTGACGATCAGCAGCAGTTCCTCCTGGGCCACGTTGTGGCGCTCGGGGTCGCAGAGGTCCTCCGCCGCCTCGACGAGATCGGGCTCGCTGACGGTGGTTTCATTTCGCACCGAGCGCCGGCGCAGGCGGTCGATGGCCAGGTTCTGCGCCACCCGGAACAGGTAGGCCCGCAGCAGGTTGGCAGCGCCGGGCTTGTCCAGCTGCAGCACCCGCACGTAGGCCTCCTGCGCCACCTCGGCGGCCTCGGCCACGGAGTTGAGACGGGTGGTGAGGAAGCGCACCAGGGTCTTGTTGTGCTCCCGGAACAGCTGCGCCACCACGGCGGCGTGCGCGCGCTCGCGCGCCTGCGGCGTTTCGGCTGCAGTGCTGTCGACCGGGGGCAGGTCGGCCCGGGGTGGCTCGGCCATCGCGTCTCCTCCACGACGATGCGCATCTTCAGCCTATACGCAGCAGCCGGCAAAAGGCGAAGTGCTTAGTCCAGCAGGGGCAGCACGGCTTCCGGGGGACGGCCGATGGCGGCGCGCGTGCCGACCACCACGATGGGGCGCTCGATCAGCACCGGGTTCTCGGCCAGCAGCCGCAGCCACTCCGCGCGGGGTCGATCGTCGCGGGGCGACAGGCCCAGGGCCCTAGCGGTGTCTTCCTTGAAGCGCACCAGGCCGGTGGGCTCAATGCCGAGCGCCGCGCACAGGCCCTCCAGCTCGGCCGCATCCGGCGGTGTTTCAAGGTAGCGCACCACCTCAGGCGCGAGCCCGCGATCGGTGAGCAGCTGCAAGGTCTGACGGGACTTGGAGCAGCGCGGGTTGTGGTAGAGGGTCAGGTCGGTCATTGGCAGTGCCCATTGGCGAATGAGGGCGCTATTCTAGCCGCCTAGAGGACATTACGGTCTAAGGAGTGGGGATGCGACAGCGGCTGGATGATCTGGTGGAGTTCTGGCGTTTCCTGCTGCAGCGTTTCCTCGCCGACCGCGCCATCAACAGCGCCGCGGCGCTGACCTACACCACGCTGTTCGCCGTGGTGCCGATGATGACCGTTACCTTCGCCATGCTCTCGGCGATACCCGCCTTCCAGGGCACGGAAGTGCAGATCCAGGCCTTCATCTTCCGCAATTTCGTGCCCTCCACCGGGGCGACCCTGGAAGAGTACCTGCGCAACTTCATCGAGCAGGCGCGGCACCTGACCATCCACGGCATCAGCCGCAACGAAGACGGGACGTGGAGTTGGAAATTCGACAATTACCTCAATGTCTGGGGAAATTTCGATATGCCGCAGGCAGAATTGCAGAATTTATTCAAAGCGAGTC
>CAKZHZ010000017.1 GCA_936928855.1 uncultured Polycyclovorans sp. | reverse complement strand
TCGAAGGCCTTGCCGGTCAGGTCGTGCAGGTCCGGCACGTCGGACGGGGAGAACAGGGTCCAGTCGCCGTCCTCGAACACGCGCTTCATGAACAGGTCGGGAATCCAGTTCGCGGTGTTCATGTCGTGGGTGCGGCGGCGGTCGTCGCCGGTGTTCTTGCGCAGCTCCAGGAACTCCTCGACGTCCAGGTGCCAGGACTCCAGGTAGGCGCAGACCGCGCCCTTGCGCTTGCCGCCCTGGTTGACGGCCACGGCGGTGTCGTTGACCACTTTCAAGAACGGCACCACGCCCTGCGATTCGCCATTGGTGCCCTTGATGTGGCTGCCGAGCGCGCGCACGCGCGTCCAGTCGTTGCCCAGGCCGCCGGCGAACTTGGACAGCAGCGCGTTCTCCTTGATCGATTCGTAGATGCCGTCCAGGTCGTCCGGCACGGTGGTCAGGTAGCAGCTCGACAACTGCGAGCGCAGCGTGCCGCTGTTGAACAGCGTGGGCGTGCTGCTCATGAAGTCGAAGGACGACAGCAGTTGGTAGAACTCGATGGCGCGGGCTTCGCGCTCCACTTCGTTCATGGCCAGGCCCATGGCCACGCGCATGAAGAACGCCTGCGGCAACTCGAAGCGGATCTTGTTGCTGTGGATGAAGTAACGGTCGTACAGCGTCTGCAGGCCGAGGTAGTCGAACTGGCCGTCACGCTCGGCAATCAGCGCCTTGCCCAGGGCATCGAGGTCGTACAGGGCCAGCTTGGGGTCCAGCAGTTCCAGCGCCACCGCCTTGTGGATGTAGGCACGGAAGTACTCCGGGTACACCGCCTTCATTTCCTCGAAGGTGGGCCGGCTTTCCGGCTGGTCGAGGAACTTCAGCGCCTCGTGGCGCAGCGCGTCCAGCAGCAGGCGGGCGGACACGTAGGTGTAGTTGGGTTCCTTCTCGATGCGCGCACGGGCCGCCAGGGTGAGGGCCTGGGAGAGTTCGCCCTCGGGAATGCCGTCGTACAGATCACGCAGGGCGGCGGCGACGATCTCGTCCACCACCGTGCCGCTGAGGCCGGCGCAGGCTTCGGTCACCACGGTGCGGACGCGGGCTTCGTCCAGCGGCACCACGGTGCCGTCATCGCGCTTCACGCTCAGGGTCGGCGCGGCGGGCGCGGCCGGCGCCTTGGTGGCAGCCTCGGCGGCACGCTTGCGGGCCTGCTCCTCGCGGTAGATCACGTACGCACGCGCCACCTTGTGCTCACCGGCACGCATCAGGCCCAGTTCCACCTGGTCCTGGATGTCTTCGATGTGCAGGGTGCCGCCGCCGCTCAGGTGGCGGGTCAGCGCCTGCACCACCTGCTCGCTGATGGCCTTGACCATGTCGCGCACGCGGGCGCTGGCGGCAGCCTGCCCGCCTTCGACGGCGAGGAAGGCCTTGGTCAGGGCGATGCTGATCTTGCCGGCATCAAAACCGGTGACCTTGCCGTTGCGTCGGATGACGCGGATGGCGCCGGGCGCGGTGGCGCTCAACTCGGCGGTGCCCGTCGCGGGCGCATGCGCGGGCGAATGAGACGCCTTCCCGCTGGACGGGCTGTTGGTGGTGGCTTGCATTGAGAACTCTCCCAAATGATTTATCTGAACTGGCCGGCCCGTCCGGGGACGCATTGCACGTCGGCGGTCATCGGGGTGTCACAACCATATCTAGTGGCTGGACCCGACGCAAGCCCCAACATTCTGTGTTCAACGCTGTGCCAAAGCCGTGCATAGCCTGTGGATGAATTGGGGATGGATGCGCCAAGTTGGCGCGTGCAAACCGCCTTTTCCCCGGGGCGGTGCGCGGCCCTGCCCGCCGGCGGGACACCCGGTGCGCAAAAGACGGTCATCAGGGCATCGACCGGCGGTGATCGACTGCGCAGGTGATGACCACGGCCGACCGCGATCCGGCCGCTGTCTGCGCGGCCAAGGGCAGCCTCCGGGGGCATGCGCCACGCTGTCCCACCTGTCTCATCGCGCCGGTATGCTGTGCGCCGGCCCAACGCCTCCCCGGAGTGGCATGCCCCTGTTCAAACGTTCCCCGCCGCCTTCGCCGGATGCCCTGCTGCGCCAGCAACTGCAGCCCCATCTGGCACGACTGGCCACGGCCGAGGGCGATGATCAGGTGCCGGCCCTGGCGGCCCTGGTGCGGGCGCTGCGGCCACGCCGCCGGGAACGCCAACAACCCGCCGCGCGCCTCCAGGCCCTGGCCGGCCTGCTGCGGGCCCAGCCGGAATCCCGCTCCAAGCTGCGTGCCGCACTGATGTGGCTGCTGGCGGAGAAGCAGGCGATCCATCTGTTTTCCGACGCCGGCATTCTCAGCAGCGTGGATTTCTCCACGGCGTTCTCCCGGCGGATCTCGCAGCGCCTGCTGCCGGACGTGATCAACACGGATCATCTCAAGGACGTATTCAGCCTGATCTTTCACCACGAGGAGGATTACCTCTGGCTGCGTGCCGCCGGCCACGAGGCCTGGCTGGATCTGGTCAATGCCCTGGACTTCGAAACCGGCCATGCGGCCGAGAAGCGCAAGCTCGGGCAGCAGATCGTTGCCGCCATGGAGGTGCTCAGCTATCGCATCACCAGCATCGGCCTGGAACCGGAGCTGGTGCGCAATCACGCCGCCATCGAACGTCACGAGTCGCCCTTTCTGACGCAGAACGCAGAGATGCGCGCCTTCGTCGACGAATGGCGGCGGGCGGTGACCGACAAGCGCGAGCACGCCATCGACGGCAAGCAGATCGACGTGCTGATGACGCAGTGCACCGAGATCATCGCCAAGATCCGCAAACAGGCCGCCAAGACCGGCGCCAGTGTCAGCCTCACCACCCTGCTGGTGCGGCTGGAGCAGAGCATCGACCGCTTCGCCGAGCTGATGTGCCTGCTGGAGGCGCCGCCGGCCCTGCGCAACGAACAGGCGGTCACGCTGTTCCTGGCGCTGGTGGAGGCCAACAACCGGCGCAACAGCGTGCGCGACCTGTTCCGTCAGACCAGCGAGCTGCTCGCCAAGCGCATCACCGGTCATGCCGGCAAGACCGGCGAGGCCTACATCACCAACAACCGTGGCGAGTACTTCGGCCTGTTCCGTGCCGCCATCGGCGCCGGCTTCCTGGTGGCGCTGATGGCTTTTGCCAAGATCAGCATGAGCCACGGCGAGTACGCCCCCTTTGTCGAAGCGCTGCGGTATTCAGCGCTCTATGCCGGCGGCTTCGTGCTGATGAGCATCTGCCACTGGGCCCTGGCCACCAAACAGCCGGCGATGACCGCCAACCGCATCGCGCAGAGCATGGACCCGCGTGAGGGCAAGGACCGGCTGGAAGGCCTGGCGGAGATCATCGTGCGCACCCTGCGCAGTCAGTTCGTCGCCCTGTTCGGCAATTTCGCGATGGTGATCCCGCTGCCCATCGTGCTGTCGATCGCCTACCTGATGCAGACCGCCGACCCCTACGTCACGCCGGAAAAGGCGGACTACCTGCTGCACCAGATCGACCCGCTGGCCTGGACCACCTGGCTGTGGGCGGCCATCACCGGCCTCTGGCTGTTTCTCAGCGGGCTGATCTCCGGCTACTACGACAATCGCGCCGCCTACGACCGCATCCCGCAACGGCTGGCCCAGCTGCGGGGGCTGCGTCGCCTGCTGGGGGCACGGCTGACGCAACGCTTCGCCGGCTGGGTGGAGGCCAACCTCGGGGCCATCGCCGGCAGCTTCTATTTCGGCATCATGCTGGGCTCCACCGGCGCCCTGGGCAAGATCCTCGGCCTGCCACTGGACACCCTGCACGTCACCTTCTCGACCGCCAACACGGTGTACGCGGCGATGGGCCTGGCCGAGCCGCTGGCCGCCATCGACTGGGCCCGGGCCGCCACCGGCATCGCGGTGATCGGGGCGCTCAATCTCGGGGTGAGTTTCTCGCTGGCACTGGTGGTGGCAATGCGTGCCCAGGGCGTCGAGTTCGATCAGACCGGCCGTCTGCTGCGGCTGCTGCTCGGGCAATTGCTGCGGGCGCCGCAGCGCTTCATCTGGCCGCCGCCCGACCCGCGACCGGACCCCGAGGCACCGGCCGCCGCCAAGTCGCAGCCGACCCGAACCGACGCGAAGACCGAGGCCCGCGCCGAGCCCAAGCCGGATGCCGGTGGCTCGGCAGGCACGCCCCCGCCCGGCTGATCACTCCACCTGGAATCGCAGTACCGGCCCGGACTGCTCGCGCAGCGGGCAGCCCAGGCTGATCACGCCGCGGCCCACCAGCGGCATGCTTTCGCGCCGCAAAAACACTTCGCGTCCGTCCTCGCCGGTGACGAAACTGCCGTTGGTGCTGTGATCGGAAAACACGAACTTGCCCCGCAGGTATTCGCACTGCGCATGACGGCGTGAGGCCAGCGGGTGGTCCACCGGCAGGTCGCAGGCGCCGTCGCGCCCCAGGCTGACCGGCAAGCGGGCCGGTGCAAACCGCAGATGGCGATCCCCCAGCACCAGATTCAGGTGATGGTGGTCGGGCAGTGTCATCCCTTCCGGTCGCAGGCCGGGGCCGTTGGCCATGCGGGTGACCTCCTCCTCCTGCTCCCAGACCACCTCGTAGAGATGAACCGGATCGGTCTTGCCCTTGAGCCGCACATGGTCGAAAGCCCGGGCGCGCCCCAGATGCAGACCGCCCAGCCGGGCCACGGTCTCGCCGCTGGTGAGGATCTGGCCGGCACGCGCGGCATCGGTGATGCGCGCCGCCACATTGACCGCATCACCAAAGATATCGGTGGCGTCAAACAGCACATCACCGAGGTGGAAGCCGATGCGCAGATTGAAGATCCCGGTACCCGCCGCCATGTCATTGACCACATCGGCCTGCATCTTGAGCGCGGCGGCAGCGGCGTGGTCAGCGTGATTGAAACAGGCCAGGATGGCGTCGCCGAGGCTCTTGATGACCAGGCCATGGTGTTGATGCACGGCGCGCTTGAGCGCCTGCAGCCGGCGGTCCACCGCATCCTTGGCGGCATGATTGCCCATGCGCTCATAGGCGGCCGTGCTCCCCACGAGGTCGGCGAACAGCACGGCACGGGTTTCGGCGGCAACGCTCAAAATTGGATCCCGGGGTGTCTCGGACAATTGGCAGACCGGGATCATACAATCCCTGCACGTCGTTACCGGAGGTCGCGTGACCTTTCAGAAACATTGCCCCGGCTGTTTCGCCTACAAGGATGCGGCCGCCGTGTGCCCGGTCTGCGGCTACGACGAGTCCAGTCCCCGCTCGCCGCTCTACCTGCCCCACGGCCTGATCCTGGCGGACCAGTACCGCGTCGGCCGGGTACTCGGACGGCCCGGCGGCTTCGGCATCACCTACCTCTGCTGGGACATCCACCTGCAGCAGCGCATGGCGGTCAAGGAGTTTCTGCCGCGGGCCCTGGCCACCCGCGGCCCGGACGGCCTGACGGTGACGGTGAACGGGCCCGCCGAAGCCCCGGCAGTCGCCGCCGGGCGTGAACAGTTTCTGCAGGAGGCGCGCATCGCCGCGCGCCTGAACCACCCCAACGTGGTGCGGGTGCGCAGCTACTTCAATGCCAACGGTACGGCCTACCTGGTGATGGACTATCACGAAGGCCGCAGCCTCGGCGACCACCTCGCCGAGATCGCCCCGCGAATGTCGGCCGACACTGCCATCCGCCTGCTGCAACCGGTGCTCAACGGCCTGGCCTACATTCACGACAGCGGCGTGGTGCACCGTGACGTCAAACCACACAACATCTACCTGACGCACCAGGGGGCACCGATCCTGCTGGACTTCGGCGCCGCTCGCCCGTCCTCCACCGACAAGGCCGATGCCCCGTCCGTGGTGGTGACCGAAGGCTATGCGCCACTGGAGCAGTACCAGCGCGACACCCCGCAGGGTCCGTGGACCGACATCTACGGCGTCGCCGCCACCCTCTACCGGATGCTGGTGGGCGTGGCGCCGCCGATCGCGCTGGACCGCCTTGGCAACGACCCGCTGGTGACGGGCGACTGGGCCGGTCTGCCGGCGGGCCTGTCACCGATCATGGCGCGGGCGCTGGCCCCCCACCCGGAGGATCGCTACGCCCTGATCGAGGAGTTTGCTCAGGACCTGCAGCACTGGCTGGACGGCAACCCGGAACTGGCGCGTCAGGCCCCGGAAGTGCGCGCGCCCGGTGCCGGCGCGGCTGCCGATGCGCCGACGGTGATGCGCGACACCACGCAGACCCAGCCACGCACCGGCATTCCCACACCGCGCCGCCGCGCCAGCGACCGAGCACCGTCCACCTCCGAGCCCGTGCTCACCGCCGCCCCCACCGCACCGCGGACACTGCCGCAGCCCCCACCGCCGCGCCCGCGCTGGGGCCTGCGACTGCTGGTGCTGCTGGGGGTCATGATGCTGGGTTTCGCCGCCGGCTTCGCCGTCAGCCTGTAGCCCGCAAGGCGGTCACCACCGGCAGTCGGGCCGCCCGCAGTGCGGGCAGCAGTCCACCGAGCGCACCGATCACCAGTGCCCAGATCACACCGAGCTGGACCAGCGCAGGACTGACATCGAGCTGGAACACCACCTGACTGAAGTTGCTGCCCAGGGTGTTGACGACGTTGCCGTTGAACAGCAGCGCCGCCAACAGCGCGCCCAGCACGCCGCCGATCAGCGCCAGCAGCAGCGCCTCCACCATTACCGACACCACCACCGGGCCGGCCGAGAAGCCGATGGCCCGCAGCGTGGCGATCTCCAGACTGCGGGCGGACACCGCCGAATACAGCGTGTTGAGCGCCCCGAACATGGCCCCGACCGCCATGATGCCGCCGACGAACACCGCCAGAAAATCCAGCAGCTGCGTCAACTGCTGTGACTGCTCGGCGTAGTAGTCGCGCTCCCGCTGCACGTCCACCGACAGGGTGGGGTCAGTGGTCAACGCGGCCTTGAAGGCATCGAAACCGGCCGCATCGTCGAGCTGCACGGTGACCGACTGGAAACCGTTGCGGCGATAGGCCGACAGCACGGTCTCATTGTCCCCGATGAGCTCGGACTCGCGGGCATCGCCGTCGCTCTCGAACACGCCCACCACGGTCCAGGCGCTGTCGCGGAAATCGACCTGCGAGCCCAAGGACAGGCCGTCGAACTGCGCCAGCGCCGAGCGCCCGACCATCACTTCCCGAACCGCCGGCTGGAACAGACGCCCCTCCACCAGCCGGATCTCCGGCCGCATCGCCAGCCCCTGGCCGCCGACACCGCGCAGGGTCACATTGGCGTCAGCGCCATCGGCACGGGTCGGCAGGTTGACGATGACGACGGCCTCGGCGGAAGCCAGCGGTCGGCCCTCGCTGTCCCGTCGAACCTGCGCGGCCTCCATGATGGTCTGCGCCTGTTCGCGCGCCAACGCACTGGACAGTTCGGCGTTGGAACCGCCGCGCAGCACGATGGCGCGATCATCGGCCCCGGTGTTGGCCACGGTCTTGCGGAACCCGGTGGACATCGCCAGCACCGAAACCAGCACGGCCACCACGCCGGCAATGCCGGTAACGATCACCAGCGAATTGCCGAGGCGGCTGGGCAGGCCCCGCAGGCCCATGGCAGTGACAGCAAGGGTTTGACGCAACATCTCAGCGCTCCACCAGGGCGTCGACGATCTTCAGGCGCAGCCCGCGCCAGGCGGGTGGCAGACCGACGATCACTGCCAGCATCACCGCAATGCCCAGCCCCAGCATCAGCACCACCGGCGGCAAGGTTGCGGTCCCGATGTACTGCTCCAGCGCCGGGAACGCGAGCACCGCCAGCCCCAGCCCGACCAGTGCCGCCAATGCACACAGCAGCAGCGCCTCGGCGAGCACCAGTGCCAACACGGTGGCATCGCTGAAACCCAGCGTCTTCAACACGGCCAGCTCGGGCACCCGCTCGCGGAAGGACTGCATGGTGGTGTTGCCGGTGAGAAACAGCAGGGTGAAAAACACCGCCCCGATGATGCTGGTGACGATGAAGTTGATATCGCCGAACTGCTTGAGGAAGGACTGGGCGAACTCCTTCTCGCTCTGGGTGCGCGTCTCGTTGGGCGAGTTGGCAAACAGGGCGTCGATGGCCTGCGCCACCTCGGCGGCGCGCTGCGGGTCCGCCACCCGCACCACATACCAGCCGACGCTGCCATTGCCGTAGAACCGCGCCTCGTCAAAGTAGGCGTAGTTGAACAGCAGGCCCTGCGACTGCCCCGGGTCGCGCGGCACCGCGTAGGTACCGACGATGTCGAAGGCCCAGCTGAGATTGGTCAACCCGCCCTGCGGCCAGATGTTGGAATTGATGGGGATCCGCTGCCCCACCTCCCAGCCGTATTGCGCCATCAGCTTCTCGCCCACCAGCGCGCCGGTGCGGTTGGTCTGCATGGCGGCCACCGCACCGTCACTGACCTCCACCTCGGGCACCGTGTCCAGATAGCGTTCCACCTCCACCGGCGAGGCGAAGATGAAGTTCTTCGGATCCTGGTAGTACCCGCCGAACCAGGTGGCGTGCGCCACCGACGCCACGCCTGGCACCGACTCGATCTGCGACAGGTAGGCATAGGGCAGTTGCTCGGTCAACGCGATGCGGTTGATCACCACCAGCCGGTCCACGTTGGCCAGCTCGACGCCACGCGTGAACGCGGTGTTCACGCCCTGCAGCAGCCCGAACAGGAAAAAGGCCACCACGATGGACAGGAAGGTGAGCACGGTGCGCGTGCGCTTGCGCCACAGACCGGCCCAGATCAACGGCAGGTATTTCACGCGGCTGCCGCGCCGACCAGCGCGCCCTTGTCGAGATGCCGGGTGTGACGGGCGTATTCCGCCGCCTTGGGGTCGTGGGTGACCATGACAATGGTCTTGCCGTGGTCGCGGTTGAGCGTCTGCAGCAGACCCAGCACCTCATCGGCGGTGCGGCGGTCGAGGTCCCCGGTGGGCTCGTCACAGATCAGCAGGGCCGGGTCGGCGACAATGGCCCGGGCAATCGCCACCCGCTGTGCCTGCCCGCCGGACAGTTCTGCCGGCTTGTGCTGGGCGCGGTCGGCCAGGCCCACCACCTCCAGCGCCACCGCCACCCGCTCGGCACGCTCGCGACGCCCCAGCCGCGTCAGCAGCAGGGGCAGTTCCACGTTGCGCGCCGCCGAGATCATCGGCAGCAGGTTGTAGAACTGGAACACGAAGCCCACATGCGCCGCGCGCCAGCGCGCCAGGGCCGCGGCACTTAGCTGATCCACGCGCACGCCATCGATCGACAGGCTGCCGTCGCTGGGCTGGTCCAGCCCCCCGATGAGGTTGAGCAGGGTGGTCTTGCCCGATCCGCTGGGTCCCATCAGCGCGACAAAGTCGCCCTGCGCGATATCGAGGTCCAGCGACTGCAGCACTTCGACCGTCTGCTTGCCGCGCGTGTAGTGCTTGCGAATGCCCCGCAGGGCGATCAAGGGCTCGGACATACACAGCTTCCTGGCATGGCGGGGGTGGGTCTGACTCAGACCGGCGGACAGGCCCTGGCCAGGGCCCGAAGAATACCGGACAACCGCAACAGTCCGGAGGGCGCCACCGACTTGCCGGTGTTGAGCAGCGCCACACTCAGGGCACGCCGGGGATCGGCCCAGGCCAGAATGGAAATGAAGCCGAGGTGCCCGAAGGCCTCAGCGCAATTGGGGCCGTAGAGCCCGAACGGCCGCTCGCCCAGCAGGAAGCCGGCGGAGAACCGCAGGGGCACCTTGAGGGTGCGGTCGAACTGGATCGCCCCCACCGGCGCAATGGCCTCGCGCACGGTTTCCGGACGGAACAACCGCACGCCGTCGAGCTCACCACCGTTGAGCAGCATCTGATAGACGCGGCAGACATCGTCGGCACTGGCGCAGATGTTGCCGGCGGGCACCACCGATGACAGGAAGGCATCACTGTTGGACGCCTCCACGCCTTCGGCAAACGGCACACCGATGATGCTGCGGATGTAAGTCGTCAGCGGCCACACCGGGCCCGGGCCGGTGACGGCATTGGCCGGCAGGCGGTCCCGCAGCTCCGGCGCCAGGCCATAGGTCATGTAGCGCAGGCCCAGGGGTTCGGCGATCCACTTGTGAAGCGCCTCGGGCAGTTCCAGACCGGAGACGCGACGGACCACTTCGCCCGCGATGAAGCCCGCGGTGAGGGCGTGATACGCCTGCTTCTCGAAGCGCGGATCAAAGGGCTTGGCCGCGCACAGCATGGCGACGATCAGGTCCCAGTTGCGCAGCAGCTCCGGGCCATGGGCTTCCACCGCGATGGTGGGAATGCCCGCGCGATGCGCCAGCAACTCGCGCAGGGTGACGCGATGCTTGCCGTGGGCAGCGAACTCCGGGAGATAGGCGGCCACGCGGTCATCGAGACTGAGCTTGCCGTCCTCCACCAGCTTGTGCAGCAGCAAGGCACTGATGGCCTTGGAGGCGGAGAACAGGCAGATCGGCGAGTCCGGCTCCAACGGCACCAGCGGGTGGTGGTCGCCGGGGGCGTTGCCGCGCACCGCGCCGATGGACCGCTTCATCACGATCTGGCCGTGACGGCGGATCACCAGGGTCACCGCCGGCTGCAGACCGGTGCGGTACCAGGCCTCGACGGCTTTCCAGATGGCCTCCACATGCGCCGCGTTGAGGCCCATGCGCTCGGGCGGCACCTCGGCCTCGCGGTCGATCCCGACCAGGGGATGCAGGTGCCGTGGCACCTGCACCCGTTGCCGCCGCAGCAGGGCCTGCATCAGGCGGCCAGATCCTTCAGCGCAACGCCGGGATCGGCCAGCTGCGCCGGATCCAGCGCGCGCCCTTCGGCCACCAGCTTCTTGGCGAACATGAATTCCTGCGGCTTGCTGACGGCATCCGCGGCGATCAGCTTGCCGCCCTTCAGGTAGAAGGCTGCGAAACTGCGCTCGGTGTCGGGATCGCCACGCAAGACCAATTGCTCATACCCGGTGGAGACGCCCACCATCTGCAGCTTGAGGTCGTACTGGTCGGACCAGAACCACGGCACGTTCCGATAGGGCTCTTCCTTGCCCATGATGTTGCGGGCGGCGGCACGCCCCTGCTCCATGGCGTTCTGCACCGACTCCAGGCGCACCCGTCGACCGAGGAACGCGCTGGGGTGGTTGCTGCAATCCCCCGCGGCGTAGATCAGCGGGTCGCTGGTGCGGGCGAATTCATCCACCACGATGCCGTTGTCCACCACCAGTCCCGCCTGCGCCGCCAGCTCGGTATTGGCGATCAGGCCGATACCAACGATCACCAGATCCGCAGGCAGCATGCTGCCGTCGGCGAGCTTGACCGAGGACACCTCGGGCGCGCCTTCGAAACCCGCCAGCTGGGCACCGGTGCGCAGGTCCACCCCCGCCTCGCGGTGCATGCGCTCGAAAAAGCGGGAGACTTCCGGCGCGGTCACCCGTGCCAGCACGCGGTCCAGGCCTTCCAGCACGGTGACCTGCAGCCCCTGCTTGAGCAGCACCGCCGCCACTTCGAGGCCGATGAAACCGCCACCGACGATGACCGCGCGCTTGCCCTCGGCACAGCGCTCGCGGATGCGTGCGACGTCGTCGATGCTGCGCAGCAGGAACACGTTGGGCGCGTTGGCACCCTCCACCGGCAGCGGCCGGGCGCGACCGCCGGTGGCCAGCACCAGCCGGTCATAGCGCTCGACACGACCATCCGCCAATTTCACTTCACGGGCTTCGCGGTCGATACCGGCAACGGCCACACCGCCGATGAACTCGATGCGGTGCTTTTCCAGGATGGCCGGCTGCATCACGTAGAGACTGGTCTCCGGCACGCTGCCGGAGAGATAGGCCTTGGACAGCGGCGGCCGCTTGTACGGCGGATGCGCTTCCTCCCCGATCAGGACAATCCGCCCTTCAAATCCCTGCCGGCGCAGTTCCGCCGCCGTTTCCCCGCCGGCCTGGCCGGCGCCCACGATGATGACCGTCTGATCGGCACCCAAGGCACTCATGATGTTTCGTTTTCCCTACGCAATATGTGTGTTCCGGCGCTGACGCCGCCCATTGGTGACCCCGATTATCACCGCTCAGGCGCCCGGCTGCTGCGCATAGGGCTTGAGGGGGGGCTCCTCCCCCCGCAGGTGCAGCCCGGGCAGGCCCGCAGCGGCGGACTGGCGCAGGATGCTCAGCAGTGCGGTGGCCGCCGCGGGCGACACGATCTGGTCGGGCACGATGGGCAACAGGCCACAAAGGTCGGCCCCTCCGGCCCGTTCGAAGTCCGCCGGTCCGGGATGGGAAATGGCATCCAGTGCCAGCTCGAAACTGAGCCGGTCAGTAAGCCCGATGGTCACATGATCGACCAGCCGGCCCGGGCAGAGATCCTGCAGCAGCAGGTTGGCCACCCGGGGGTTGTCCTGATCGAGATCCAGCGCCGCCGTCGGTGTCGGCACGGTGGGTTGCACCAGTTCGTCGAACACGGTGTAGAGGTTGGTGTAGTCGATCGCGCCCGGCGTTTCATCACCTTGGTTGAGCGACGCGATGAAATTCGAGCCGCGGGCGAACTGATACAGCACCGCGGGCAGACCCAGCACGTCACCCACCACCGGCAGCAGGTCCAGCGGCAGCAGCGCCACCGGATTCACGTCCGCCAGCGCGGTGCCGTGGTTGGGGCCGGCCTGCAGCACGAAGTCGGCCACCGCGTTGCGCGCCGACGGCCAGTACTTGAGCGCCCAGCGCGGCATCAGCGCGCCCTGGCTGTGGCCGATCATCGCCACCTTGCGCCCGCTCTCGGCATGGATGCGGCGCAGCGCGTGCACCACATATTCGGCATCGATCTGCATGTCGCCCAGGCCGCGATCCGGATAGGTGACCACGCAAACGTCGAATCCGCGTTCCACCAGCAGCGGCACATAGGTCCACTCGTACTGCTCCCAGCCGGCCGTGATGGTGCCGTGCACCAGCAACACCGGTGGCGTATCGGGGTGCTCGAAGGGCGTACAGGCCAGCGCCTTGTCGAGCACCTCGACGGGTGTCTCCAGCGGGGGCTCGCCCGCAGTGCCGAGTGCGTCGTCACCACAGGCCGCCAACCACGGCAGCGCCCACAGTCCGATGAGCAGTCGCTTCATGGCGAGACCCTCAGCTGCTGTTGAATGAAGTCCAGGATGGCCTTGCGCGACTGCCGGGCCTCCGGAAACAGGGCGCCGAACAGCGGGAAGGCATGCGGCAGACGCGGCCAGATCTCGCAGGTGACGTCCACGCCCTGGGCCGCCGCCTTGCGCGCCAGCAGCACGGTGTCGTCGAGCAGCACCTCGGCATCGCTGGCGAGGAAGTACAGCGGCGGAAACCCGACGCAGTCCGCGAACAGCGGTGACAGCTCGGGGTCGCTGGCATCCCAGTCGCCGGCATACAGCTCATCGACCCGCTGCAGGGCCGCGATCGGCAGAATGGGATCGACGCCCGACTTGAACGGCCGCGAGGGCGGCGCATGGATGCGCCCCATCTCGGTAGCGGGCGACACCGGTATCGCCGCCGCCGGCATCGACCAGCCACGCTTGCGGATGCGCTGCAACAGGCCCAGCGTGAGGTTGCCACCGGCAGAGTCGCCACCGACGATGATGCGGCTGGCGGGAAAGCCCAGATCGAGCAGGCTGCGGTAGATCATCTCGCAGTCGTCCAGCGCCGCCGGAAAGCGGTTGCGCGGTGCCAGCCGGTAGTCCGGCACCACTCCGTGCATCTGCGCACGCGCCGCCAGTCCCGCCACCATTTCCAGATGCGCGGGTGGTGAGGCCGGCAGGATGAAGGCGCCCCCGTGCAACCACAGCAGCACCGGCTTGCCGGTGTCGCGCAGATCACCGAACACATGGGACGGCACCCGACCGATCGGCACGTAGTCCAATGGCAGGCCGTGGGTGTCGGGACAGCGCATGCGCGACATGCGCAACTGCACTTTGGCGATCTGCTCGTCGCTGCCGCGCACCACCCGCGCCAGCCACGGCCGCAGGAAGGTTTTCAGCAACCAGATGATGGCGCGGCTGCGCCCGCTGATGACGATGTCGCGGTGACGCACCACCTGCTCGGCTGGCAATGGCAGCACTGCGGGCATTGCCGGGGCGGGTGAATCGGGCGAGGTCGTGTCCATGGCGCAGTGTAGTCCGCGCGGGGCGGCCGACGTCATCCGTTCAGGCGAGCCCGGTCACATCCGGAACACCCCGTAGCGCGGATCCCCGATGGGCGTGTTGAGCGCCGCCGACAGCGCGATGCCGAGGGCGTTGCGGGTATCCACCGGGTCGAGCATGCCGTCGTCCCACATCTCGGAGGTGGACCAGTAGGCGCTCTGCTTGCGCTTGAACTCGCCCAGCACCGGGTCGCGGATGGCGTCGATCTCGGCCGGCGACAGCTGCCGCCCCTGCTTCTGCAACTGGCGGATCTTGACGTCGGCCAGGGTGTTGGCGGCCTGCTCGGCCCCCATCACGCTGATCTGGCTCTGCGGCCAGCTGAACAGGAAGCGGCTGTCGAAGGCGCGACCGCTCATGCCGTAGTTGCCGGCGCCGAAACTGCCGTGGCACATCACCGTGAACTTGGGCACCTCGCAGTTGGAGACCGCCATGATCATCTTGGCGCCGTCCTTGGTGATGCCGCGGCGCTCGTACTCCTTGCCCACCATGAAACCGGTGATGTTCTGCAGGAAGACAATGGGGGTGCGCGCCTGGTTGCACAGTTCGATGAAGTGGGCGCCCTTGAGCGCGCTGTCGTTGAACAGCACGCCGTTGTTGGCGAGGATGCCGATCTTGTAGCCCCACAGGTGGGCATAGCCGCAGATCAGCGTCTTGCCGTAGTTCGGCTGGTACTCGTGGAAGCGGGAGCCGTCGACCAGACGTGCGATCACCTCGTGCATGTCGAACTGCGCCTTGATGTCACGCGGCAGCACGCCGTACAGCTCGGCGGGATCGTAGTGCGGCGCTTCCGGCGGCTGCCATTCGATGTGCGCCTTCTGCGGCCGCTTGAACTGCGCCACGATGTCGCGGGCGATGGCGATGGCTTCCTCTTCGGAACCGGCGGGATAGTCGGCGGTGCCGGAAACGCTGGTGTGCATGTCGCAGCCGCCCAGCTCGTCGACGCTCACTTCCTCGCCGGTGGCCGCCTTCACCAGCGGCGGGCCGGCGAGGAAGATGGCGCCGGTGCCGCGCACGATGACGTTGTAGTCCGACAGCCCCGGCACGTAGGCGCCGCCGGCGGTGCAGTGCCCCAGTACGACGGACACCTGCTGCACGCCCATCTTCGACAGCATGCACTGGTTGCGGAAGATGCGACCGGCCATGTACTTGTCGGCGAACAGGTCGGCCTGCAGCGGCAGGAAGCCGCCGGCGGAATCGCACAGGTGCACCACCGGCAGGCGGTTCTCGATGGCGATGTCGAGCGCACGCACGGTCTTCTTCACGGTGAGCGGATACCAGGCGCCCCCTTTCACCGAGGCGTCGCCGGCATTGATGACCACTTCCCGTCCGCTGACGATGCCGATGCCGGTGACGCAGCCGGCGCCCGGCACGTCGCCACCGTAGGCCTCGTTGGCCGCCAGCGACGACAGCTCCAGGAACGGCGTGCCCGGGTCCAGCAGCAGTTGCAGGCGTTCGCGCACCAGCAGCTTGTCCTGCTTGCGCAGCCGGTCGATGTCGCGCTGCGGGCGATCCTCGCGCACGGCACGCTGCTTTTCGCGAAACGCCGCGGCCAGCCGGCGGTTGTGTTCGGCATTGGCCTGGAACTCGGCCGAGGCGGTGTTGAGCCGGGATTCAATACGCTTCATGCCGACTTCTCCATCGGTTCCAGGCTGAGCAGCAGGGCATCGCGGTCGAAGGTCTGTCCCTGCTCAAAACTCACCTCGGCGATCACGCCGTCGCGCGGTGCGGCGAGGGTGGTTTCCATCTTCATGCTCTCCATCACCAGCAGGGTCTGGCCCTTGCTGACGGCGTCGCCTGCCTTCACCGCCAGGCTGACGATGCTGCCGGGCATGGGCGCACGGATGAGGTCCTCGGCATTGCCGGCGGCAGCGGCGGCCAGGCGATCCAGCGGGTGCTGGTAGCGCAGCTGGTGGGCCTCGCCCTCCAGATGAACGAACACATCGTCCCCGTGGGTGGCGATCACCACCGGCACGCGGCGCTTGCCCACGGTCAGCCACAGGCTGTGGTCGGCCCCTTCGCGCAGATCCACCGCCACGGTCTGGCCGTCGAGGTGGAGGCGGTAGCCGTGGGCACTGCGCGACAGCGCCAGGCTGTGGGTATCGTCACCCCGTTTGAAGGCATGTTGCATGGTGGACGTCCTAGTTGGCCCAGCCGCCCATGGCGGCATGCAGATCGGGCACGGCATCGGCGATGTCGCGCATCGGGCGGGTGCTGAGACTGGCGGCGGCCAGCAGCGCGTGCAGGGTTTCCGTCGCCAGCGCCGGCTCGGCGGCGATCTGCGGATTGGCATCGAGGAAGCCGGTGTGGACATCGCCGCTGATGAAGGCGGGATGGGCAATCAGCCGGCGCAGGAAGGCGGTGTTGGTCTTGCAGCCCAGCAGCACGGTGTCGCGCAGGGCCTGGTCGGCGCGGGCGATGGCCTCGTCACGGGTGGCGCCCTTGATGATCAGCTTGGCGATCATCGGGTCGAAGGCCGAGGTCACCTCGCCGCCCTGCAACACGCCGCTGTCCCAGCGCACGCCCTCGCCCTGCGGCGGTTGCAGCACCAGGATGGGCCCGGTGGTGGGGGTGTAGCCGCGTGCGGCATCTTCGGCGTAGATGCGGAACTCGATGGCGTGACCCTGCGCGGTGACGGCGGTCTGGTCGTAGCCGAGCGATTCACCGGCGGCGATGCGCAACTGCTCGGCGACCAGGTCGATGCCGGTGATTTCCTCGGTGACCGGATGCTCCACCTGCAGGCGGGTGTTCATCTCAAGAAAATAGTATTCACCCCCCTGCCCGAAGATGAACTCCACCGTGCCGGCATTGCGATAGTCGATGGCGCGGGCGATGCCGGCCGCGGTTTCGCAGATGTCGCGGCGCTTGGCGGCATCCAGTGCCGGCGAGGGGGTCTCCTCGACGATCTTCTGGAAGCGGCGCTGCACCGAGCATTCGCGCTCGAACACGTGCACCACCCCGCCCTGGCCATCGCCCAGCACCTGCACCTCGATGTGGCGCGGATTCTCGATGTAGCGCTCGACATACAGCCGGCCATCGCCAAAGTAGCGCTGCCCCTCGGAGCGGGCGCGTTCGATCTCGGTCTCCAGCTGGGTGAGATCGCGGACGATGCGCATGCCCTTGCCGCCGCCGCCGGCGCTGGGCTTGATCAGCAGCGGCGCGCCCACCGCACGGGCGCGCTCGACGAAGCTGGCGGGATCGTCATCCTCGATGGCCGACGGCGCCACCGGGAAACCGCCTTTCTCCACCGCATTCCGCGCCCGCACCTTGTCGCCCATCAGGTCGATCTGGGCTGGCGTCGGGCCGATGAAACGGATGCCGGCGGCTTCCACCGCCTCGCAGAAGCCCTTGTTCTCGGACAGGAAGCCATAGCCCGGGTGGATGGCACCGGCCCCGCTGGCCTGGGCGGCGCGAATGATCTGCGCACCATCCAGGTAGGCGCCCACCGGGGTCTCGCCGGTGATCTCGATGGCCTGGTCGGCCATCCGCACCGCGGCGGTGCCGCGGTCGGCGGCGTGAAACACCACCACGCCTTTCAGCCCCAGGGCTTGCACGGTGCGCAGCACGCGCACGGCAATCTCGCCACGGTTGGCGACCAGGATGGTGTCGAATGGCCAGTGGGCCGGGTTGGGCAGGGGACGGCTCATGTGGGGCTTCCGGTGGAGCGGACGAGACGAGGGCGGCGACCCGCTGGCGGCGTCAGGCCCTCGCACAGCAGGCGCGTGATCTGTTCGGCCAGCTGATCGACATCCAGTCGTCCGCGGCCGTGCACATAGTTCCAGCAGTGATGTTCGATACCGCCGTAGATCATCGACCGCAACAGTGTCGGCGGCAGGTCGGCGCGGAACTCGCCGGCGCTGACACCGGCGGTGATCACCTGCAGCAGCAGGCCGGTGTAGCGCCGGTTGAGGCGGTGCAGTTCGGTACCGTGGTAGTCCCGCTCCGACTGCACCTCGCGGAACATCAGCCGACACAGCCGGGGGTCGTCGCGCACCGCGCGGAGATGGCGCCAGATCAGCCGGTAGAGGCGCTCGCGATGGCCTTCAATGCCGGTCAGCTCACGGGTGTAATCACCGAACAGGTCCTCGTACCAGTGCGTCAGCACCGCCATCAGCAGGGCCCGCTTGGTGGCGAAGTACTTGTAGAGCAGGCCTTCGACCACGCCCACCCGGCCGGCAATCTCGCACATGGAGACCGCCTCGTAGCCGCGTTCGCGAAACAGGTCGCGGGCCGCCACCAGAATGTGGTCGATGCGCGCTTCGCGGTCCATCCGCGCAGCGGGTTTGCGGGCCGCCATGACCTCAGTTTCCAGTGAACTGCGGCGGGCGCTTGTCCTGGAAGGCGGCCATGCCTTCCTTCGCGTCCTCGGTGCTCGACATCACCGGCACCATCACCTTGGCGTACTCCAGCGCCTGCGGTAGCGCCATGTCCCGCATGGCGTGGAAGGCCTGCTTGCCGAGCCGCAGCGCGGTGGGCGACTTGTCAGTGATACGGGCCAGCAGCCAGTCCAGCTTGGCGTCCAGTTCGGCGCGTGGCACCACGTAATTCATCACCCCCCACTGCAGCGCTTCGGCGGCACTGAACTGCTCGCCGGTGATGCACATCTCCTGCAACTGGCGCGGCGGCAGCAGACGCTGCATGTAGGGCAGGATCATCATCGGGGTGACCCCGATCTTGGGTTCGGTGGTGCCGATGCGGATGTCGTCGGCGGCAATCGCCAGGTCGCAGGCGCAGAGCAGCCCGAAGCCGCCGGCCATGACGTGGCCATTGACGCGCGCGATCACCGGCAGGGTGCACTGCTCCAGCCGCTGGAACAGCTCCACGATGTAGTGCTGAGGCCGGGCGAAGTCGACCGCGAAGGCAAAGCCCTTGGTGCCCTTGGCGAGATCGGCCCCGGCACAGAAGGCCTTGTCACCGGCACCGGTGATGACGATGGCGCGGCAGTCGCCATCGGCCATCGCCGCGACGATGCCGGCATCGATGCGCCGCACCACGCCTTCATTGAGCGCGTTGCGCCGCGCCTCGCGGTTGATCGTGATCCACTGCACCGCGCCGCGGCGTTCGATCAGGACGTCATCGGACATGCCAGTCACCAGATTGGGGATTGGCGCGCAGCCTGCCGCAAAGCTGGTGAGTCCGACTCACCCGTTTAGGGGATTGTCGCCTCCGCCCAGTCCGCCACCTGTGCCGCCACCCAGGCACCGTCGTCCAGCGGCAGGTCGTGGCCGGCCTCGGGGTGCACCCGCAGGGGCAGCCCCCAGGCCTGCGCCAGTCGCGCCGAACAGCGCGGGCTCACGAGGCCGTCGGCGGCGCCGTTGAGCAGCAGCATGGGGACGCGCGGTGGCGTTTGGGGCGCGCGATAACGGATCGCGGCGCGCAGCTGGCGCAGGGCGTTGCCGCGACTCACCGGGTGGGACTGCCGCCACGCGATCCACTGCGGCAGCACGGTGGCGGCGGCCGGGCTGCGGGTGGTCAGCTGCAGGATGCCGGCTTCCACCGCCGCCGGGCCGGGCTGACCCAGCGCCAGGCGCAACAGCAGCGGCCAGGCCGCCGGGCGCAGTCGTTCGTGGAAACGGCTGTAGGGCCGCAGGCTGGTGTTGATGAGCACCGCGCCGGCCAGTTCGTCGGGGTGGGCCTCGGCCCAGGCCACGGTGACCATGGCCCCCAGCGACATCGCCACCACGTGATAGGGCGGCGGCCGGCCGAGCTGTCGCAGCTGATCGCGCACGGAGGCCGCCATGGCAGCGACCGAATCGGGGCTCTGTCGTGCATAGAGGCTGCCGTTGCCCGGCAGGTCCACTGGCACGATATGCGCCCCCGGCAGCGCCTGCCCCAACTGCGCCGGGAAGCTACCCCAGTGACGTCGGTCGCGCATCAGGCCGCGCAGCAAAACCCAGGTGGCGTTGCGCGTCATGAATCCGTTCCGCCGTACCAGCGCGCCTGCGCCTCGGCGGCATGCCGCAGGCGGTCGTCGCCGGTGGGCAGCCAGCGCGGATGGCTGACCGCCGCATGGGTGAAGAACTGCAGCAGGGCCAGCTGCCGCCGCATCACACGGTGTTGGCGATGGCGGATCAGCGGATTGAAGATGCCCATGCGCGAGAACAGCTGGCGCGGGTTCTTCTTGATCCACAGCCACGAACCCATTTCCAGGGTCAGAGGCAGGAAGATGCGGCCAGTGCTTTCCAGCGAACGTTGATACAGGTGGTCCCACAAATCGCCGTGGGTGAGGTACTGCAGGCTTTGCGGCTCGAACACGTAGCGGTGATGCACATTCGCCTGTTCGAAGATGGTGCGCAGCGCATGCACCTCGGGCAGGTGCCGGATCGGCGCCCGCGTGTGGGCATAGGGGAACCACAGCCGGTCGTGCATGCCGAAGCCGGAATGGCAGTCCACCGCGATGCTGAACGGACGGCCGAGCAGTTCGCGCTCCACCACGTGGCAAAGCGCGGCGCTCTCGATCTCCATACCCGCGTCGGCGGCGCCCCGATACCAGGGCAATTCGCGGCTGATACGTTGCCCGCCCACCATGAACGGGACCGCCTCGGTTGCATCCACCGGCGCATTGCGCATGAGGTCGACGCCCCGAGGGTTGGCGCGGGTCCCCAGCCACAGGCCGCCCGGGTTGACGCGCGGCATGAATACCAGCCGCAAGCGCTCCAGCTGGGCATGCAGCACGGTATCCCATTGCAGCCGCATCAGCAGTGACTGCAGATAGGCCAGCACCACCTCGCTGCCGATACGCTCCAGTCCGTGCACGCCCCCGAAGAAGCCGACAGCCGGCACTGCCGGGTCGGGATTGCCGAGCGTCACCACCCGCAGCGGAAAGTGTCGCTCACCGATGGTCACCTCCCCCACCGATTCCGACCGCACGCTGGCGGGCGCACGGGCGATCAGGCCTTCGAGATCATCAGGGTCGTCGGTAACAGGTGCGTCGCGCACGTGGGGGCTCCTGGGAACCTGCGCAGGGTAGCCGTCGACGATGTCACATTGTTGACACTGAACCGTCATCCACCGTTGATACCGTGCGGTCGTTCTTCCACCGGAGCCCGCCATGCGTGCCGTCCGCAATCGCCTGATGCCGTATCCACCGCACGTGGTGGGAGGCCTGCTGCTCTGGGGCGTGATGGAAGTGGTGGCACTGCGACGCTCGCGCAGCCGTCAGCGTCTGGCCCTGACCGGCCCGACGCCCACCTGAACCCTTCAGGCCGCGCGATCCTCCAGCGCGCAGCCAATGAACCCGCCGGACTGCCGCCGCCACAGGGCGGCATACAGCCCGTCGCGGGCCAGCAGATCGTCGTGCCGGCCGGTTTCCACCACGCGCCCGGCATCGAGCACCACCAGCCGGTCCATCGCCGCAATGGTGGACAGCCGATGGGCGATGGCAATCACGGTCTTGCCTTCCATCAGACTGTAAAGCTGTTCCTGGATTGCCGCCTCGACCTCTGAATCCAGCGCCGAGGTGGCTTCATCGAGCACCAGGATGGGTGCGTTCTTGAGCAGCACCCGGGCGATGGCAATGCGCTGCCGCTGCCCGCCGGACAGCTTGACGCCGCGTTCGCCCACGTGGGCGGCGAACCCCCGCCGGCCCTGCGCGTCCTCCAGCGTGTCGATGAAGGCGTCGGCATGGGCGCGACGCGCGGCCTCGCGGACCGCCTCATCGCTGGCGTCCGGTCGCCCGTAGCGGATGTTGTCGGCAATCGACCGGTGCAGCAGCGAGGTGTCCTGCGTGACCATGCCGATCTGCTGCCGCAACGACGCCTGCGTGACCGAGGCGATGTCCTGGCCATCGATCAGGATCCGTCCGCCCTCAAGGTCATAGAACCGCAGCAGCAGATTCACCAGCGTGGACTTGCCGGCACCCGAGCGGCCGACCAGCCCGACCTTCTCACCCGGACGAATGGCCAGCGAAAAGGCATCGATCACGCCGCTGCCCCGGCCATAGTGGAAGCGCAGCTGCTCGAAGCGGATCTCGCCTTCCGGCACTTTCAGGGCAGGCGCATCCGGCGCGTCGGTGACGGCCAGCGGCTGCGACAGGGTGTTGATGCCGTCCTGCACGGTACCGATGTTCTCGAACAGGCTCGCCACCTCCCACAGGATCCAGTCGGACATGCCGCGGATCCGCATCACCAGCCCCACCGCCACCGCGATCGCCCCCAACGACATCGCCGCGCTGTGCCAGGCCCACACCGCCATCGCGCCGGTCGCCGCCAGCAGCGCGGCATTGAGGCTCTGCAGGCTGACCGTCAGCCCCGTCACCCAGCGCATCTGGCGGTAGACCGTCTGCATGAATCCGTCCATCGACTCGCGGGCGTACTGCTGCTCGCGCTCGGTGTGCGCAAACAGCTTGAGCGTCTGGATGTTGGTGTAGCTGTCGACGATCCGGCCGGTCATCAGTGCCCGCGCGTCGGCCTGCGCCATCGACACCTGCCGCAACTTGGGAACGAAGTAGACCAGCAGGCCGAGATAACCGGCCAGCCACAGCATCAGCGGCACCATCATGCGCGGATCGGCCTGCCCCATCAGCACCACGGCGCCGGTGAAATACACCCCGACGTACACAAAGACGTCGAGCACCTTGGTGACCGACTCGCGGATCGCCAGCGCGGTCTGCATCACCTTCTGCGAGATGCGCCCGGCAAACTCCTCCTGAAAGAAGGCCAGACTCTGGTTGAGCAGGTAGCGGTGCGCCATCCAGCGGCTGCGCATGGGGTAGTTGCCGAAGATCACCTGATGGGTGAGCAACGACTGCGCCAGTACCGCCACCGGATAGGCCACCACAATCAACAGCGCCATCGCCTTCAGACGGTCACCGTAGTCGGCGAAGAAAGTGGCGCGATCCGCCGACGCCAGCCAGTCCACCAGCGTGCCGAGAAAGCTGAAAAATGTGACTTCCAGCACCGAAATGATTGCGGTCAGGCCGGACATCAGCAGCAGCCACGGCAGCACCGGTCGCGAGTAGTGCAGCAGGAAAGCGAACAGACCCTCGGGCGGGCGCGTAGCTGCCGTCTTCGGATAGGGATCGATACGACGCTCGAAAAAACGGAACATTCGGCCTCGACAGTGGCGGCCCTAGGCCGCCTCGGGTTGCGCGCGGGACGCCCGCGCATCGCGCAGCACGGCGGCCCACCAGGACAATTGCGCCAGCAGCTTCGACAGGCTGCGTCGCTGACGAAACGACAGCGTGGGACTGCCGGTCTCATCGAACAGTTCCCAGGCATTGGCAAGGTGCACGGCCTGGCTGATGGTGACGGTCTGCAGCTCGGCGAACACCAGCCGCAGCTGCTCGACGGCGCGGATGCCGCCGGAGAATCCGCCATACGAGACGAAGGCCACCGGCCGGGCCCACCAGTCGGAATACACCGAGTCGATCACCTGCTTGAGCGGCGCCGGAAAGCTGTGATTGTACTCGGGCGTAACGACCACCACGGCGTCGGCCGCGGCGATGCGACGCTGCAGGGCCAGCTGACTTTGACTGTCGTCGGCGCCCTGGCGCACCGGCAGGTCCAGCGTCAAAGGATCAATGACGTCAACGCGGTATCGCTCGGTGCGGGCCACTTCATCGATGACCCAGCGGGTCACCGCTTCACACAGTCGCCCTTCCCGCGTGCTGCCCATCAGCACCGCCAGGGTCATCGGTTCGCGCATGGCTTGTTCCTTGAGTTGACGATCAGAGGCGCGCACTCTAGAACCTCAACTTAACTTCAGGTCAAGGACATCACACCATGCGCGTGACGGCGGACAATTTTCACCTCGATCTCAGCGTCGGACAGGTGGCCGCTCGCAGCGGGCTGGCGGTATCGGCGCTGCACTTCTATGAGCGCAAGGGCCTGATCCACAGCCTGCGCAGCAACGGCAACCAGCGACGCTATCCGCGCGAGGTCCTGCGTCGCATCGCCGTCATCAAAGTGGCGCAACGGTTGGGCCTGCCGCTGGCGGATATCCAGCGGGCGCTCGACACCCTGCCCCGCAATCGCCGGCTCACCGCCGCCGACTGGCGCCGACTCTCGCGCCATTGGCAACGCGATCTTGATGCCCGCATCGAGCGGCTGCAGAAACTGCGGAATCAGCTCGACCAGTGCATTGGCTGCGGCTGCCTGTCGATGCGCGTCTGCATGTTGCGCAACCCCGGCGACGCCCTCTCGGACGACGGCAGTGGGCCACGACTGCTGGATCCCGACTGAGCAGGACCGCCTGCCGCGGTGGAGTGAGCGCGGTAACTGCGTCTACGGCTGGACGTAGAGCAACAGATTGGGACTGCCGTTCCCGATGCTGCTCAGGACGTTCTCCGTGGCAGTGGCGCGCAGCGTTGACTCGATCACCTGCGGGCCGGCGCCGGTCGCCGCCAGCAATGCCGCCGCGCCCGCTGCATGCGGCGCCGCCATGGAGGTGCCACTCAAGGTAGCCGTGCTGGTGTCGCCGCTGATACCGGCACTGACGATGGCCGAGCCGGGTGCAAACAGATCAACGCAGGGCCCGGTGTTGGAGAAGCTGCTGCGACGGTCGCTGCTGTCGCTGGCACCGACCACGATGGCCTCGGCCACCCGGTTGGGCGAGCCGTTACAGGCGTTAACGCTGTCATTTCCAGCCGCCACCACCATGGTGACCCCGGCATTGACCGCTGCCCGTACAGCGTCATCCAGGGCCGTGGAGGCACCGCCCCCCAGGCTCAGGTTGGCCACGGCCGGGGCGCGGTGATTGTCGACCACCCACTCGATCCCGGCGATCACGGCCGAGGTGGGGCCGGAACCGCTGCAGTTGAGCACGCGCACCCCGTACACGGTTGCCGCCTTGGCAACGCCATAGGTCTGGCCCGCAGCCGTGCCGGCCACATGCGTGCCGTGCCCTTCGCAGTCGCTGAAATCTTCCGGATCGGCGCTGCCTCCGCCACCCAGCAAACCACCCAGCAGTCCCCCCAGAAGGTCGTCGAGCAAGGGAATCGGAAGCCCCAGTCCGCCGAAGCCATTGGCAACGAAATTGCGCCCTCCGCCGACCCGGCCGGCAAACTCGGCATGGCTGCTGTGCAGCCCGGTATCGATGATGTAGAGGTGCACGCCGGCACCGCCGTGATCGGGGTAGACGAAACGGCCGTCGACCGGCCGCTGGCGCTGATCGATACGGTCCAGGCCCCACACCGGCCCGACCTGGGTGGCGGTGGCATGCATCCACTGATCCGGCTCCACATACGCCACGGCAGCATGACGCGACCACCGCGCGGCCGCCGCCTCATCCGCCCGCAACAGCACGGCATCGATCAGCGGCAGGCTGCCCAGCACCTGCCCGCCGAGCGCGGTCACCAGGCCGGTCGCGGTGGCCAGCAGGCCCCCTTCGGGTCGGTTGAAGGCCACGATGTACTGATCGGGAATCTCGGTGGCGGCGGCCTGAACCCCATCCGGGCTGAGATCCGTTGCGACTTCGTCGCTACAGCCCACCAGGGCGAACGCAAGCGCCACGGCGCCCGCCAAGGTCAACCCGCGCGATTTGAGCGTCATGAAACCCTTTCCGAACAATTGAACGAACGGAACGGTAACACGGGCTCAGGTCGGGATTGTGACCGCTGGTCCCGTCAACACTACCAGCCGGGATCGCCCCGCAGGCGGCGAACGTCCACCGCCGACACCGGGGCCGCCTGATGGCCCCAACTACCGCGCAGATAGGTCAACACCTCGGCGATCTCCTCATCGCTGAGCACCACACCGTAAGGCGGCATGCCGAAGGGGCGTGGGTTGGCCTCGGTGCCCGGGGGATACCCCCCATGCAGCAGCACCTGCACCAGGTTCACCGGCGATGCCAGAGTGACGGCGCGATTGCCGGCCAGCGGGGGCGCGGCCGGCGGCCGCCCTTCGCCCTGCTCGCCGTGACACGCCACACAGTGCTCGGCATACAGGGCCGCACCACGCGCCATCATCTGCTCGACCTCGCTCGCTGGCACGCGCACACCGCCGGTATCGGCTGGCGGCGGCCGCTCGGGCAGGGACTGCAGATAGCGGGCCATCGCGACCTGATCCGCCGGCTGCCAGTGCTGCAGGCTTTCGTACACCACCTCGGCCATCGGCCCCAGGGCCGCGCCACGGCGGCCGTGCCCCGCATGCAGCAGCGCGATCACCTCATCGCGTTGCCAGCCTTGAACCCCTGCTTCTGCGGGCGATGTGAGGGCCGGCGCATACCAGTCGAGCACGAGGCCACCGGCCGGGCCCTCCTCGCGCGGCGCCCCCAGGGCATTGCGCGCGGCGTGGCAGGCACTGCAATGCCCCGGGCCTTCCACCAGATAGGCGCCGCGGTTCCAGACGGCGTCCTGCTCGGGGTCGGGACTGTAGACGCCCGGCCGGAAGAACAGCGCCCGCCATCCCGCCAGCATCCACCGCTGGTCATACGGAAAGCGCAGGGCATGGTCGCGGTTGGGCCGGTCGACGGGTGGCTGCTGTCGCAGCCAGGCCCACAGGGCATCGCTGTCCTCGCGGGTGATCCGGGTGTAGTTGGTGTACGGAAACACGGGATACAGCGGACGGCCGTCCGCCGAGCGGCCGTGATGCAGGGCACGCCAGAAATCATCGGCATCCCAATGCCCGATGCCATGCTCGGGATCGGGCGTGATGTTGGGGGCATAGAACCGACCGAAAGGCGTGGGAATGGCGCGTCCGCCGGCATAGTCCGCTTGGCCCGGCTCGGTATGGCAGGCACGGCAGTTGGCCAATGTGGCCAGGTACTGCCCCCGGGCGATCAGGCCGGCATCGTCAAAATCACGGGCGACGGCGGGCGCACCCTCGTCGCCCGGCAGACCAGGCCACCAGAACAGGGTGACCGCCACCACGATCAGGGCTGCCACCATCACGACGAGGCGCTTCATGAACGCGGCTCCAGACGCACCTGCCCGCACTCCAGAGGGAGCGGCGCCGGCAGCGAGTCGGCCGGATGGGCATCCTCCGGCACCGGCTGCGCGGCCAGCCAGGCAGCGGCGGCCTCGATGTCGGCCAGCGCCATGCGCGTGGCGATGGTGGCCATGCAGTCGGGCGCATCGGACTGACGCTGACCACTGCGCCAGTGACCAAACTGGCTGGCCAGATAATCGAACGGCAGGCCCAGCAGACCGGGGATGTCCGGAGCCACCCCGGTGAGACGCTCGCCATGACAGGCGGCGCAGGCCGGAATGCCCTGCGTTGGCGCGCCCTCGTGTACCAGGGTGGCCCCGCGGGCGAGCGCGGCCGCATCCGCCTGCGGCGGCAAGGGCGCCGGATAGGGCAGGTCGAGCGCGCCGAAGTAGTCGGCCATCTCGGCGAGATAGGCATCGGTCTGCCGCTCCAGCAGGTAGCGCATCTGGGCGTGGGCACGACGTCCATCCCGAAAATGCAGCAGCTGGCGATGGAGGTAGCCGGACGGCTTGCCCGCGATCCGCGGCAGGTACCCGGCATTGGACGCGCGGCCTTCGGCGCCGTGACAGATCACACAGGGCCGCACCCGCTGCTCCAGGGTATCGAGATGGTCGGTCCCGGCGGCCTGCGCCGCCGGCATCAATAGCGCCAGCGTCAGCAGCAGGGTGGATCGCCGCCTCATGCGCCGGCGTCGCGCAACACCAGCGCCACCACACCGCGCAGCATCAGGATCAGCGCCGCAGTCATGACCACCGCGATCAGCACGAACATCCAGGGCTTTCCGCGTGAAAAGTCCCGCTGCCGGTTGCGCCCGCTCTGCACACCAAAAAAGGCCGCCAGCACGCTCAGTACGGTTTGCCAGAATCCGACAGTCGGGGGCGGGGGAGGCGGGGCCATGGGCAGGGTCCGGCGGCGAATGACGGCCTGCATGCTACTGTGCTGATCTGCACCGGTGCAGATACAGACATCGGCCTTTTTTTGCGAAGCAGTCGCCATGACGCTGTACCAGACCCTCGCCGACGACATCGCCGCCCAGATCCAGCAAGGGCTGCTGCGCCCGGGAGAACGCCTGCCATCGGTGCGCCAATGGTGCGTGCGCCGGCGTCTGAGCCAGGCCACAGTGCTCAAGGCGCTGGCACAGCTGGTCGACGACGGCTGGGTGGAAAGCCGGCAACGCTCCGGCCACTTCGTGCGTGCTGCCAGTGCGCGATTTCCCGATACCCCACCGCCACGCCCGCGCGCACGGGGGCGCGCGGTCGCGGTGTCCGACCTGGTGTTCGACATCCTGTCTGCCACCCGCGATCGCAGCATGCTGCCCTTTGCCTCGGCCTTCCCCAGCCCGGAACTGTTTCCGCTGCCGGCCCTCGCCAACAGCCTAGCCCGCGCTGCGCGCCGGCTGGACCCCTGGGCCACGGTGGCCGACCTGCCGCCCGGCAGCTGGGCCCTGCGGCGCAAGATCGCCAAGCGCTACCTCGCCAATGG
The DNA here is from genome assembly GCA_936928855.1 of uncultured Polycyclovorans sp. Lineage (GTDB taxonomy): Bacteria > Pseudomonadota > Gammaproteobacteria > Nevskiales > Nevskiaceae > Polycyclovorans. The sequence goes on along the minus strand of CAKZHZ010000017.1, from coordinate 9,709 downwards.
CGTCCGCGTGGACCCGGCCGAGATCATCATCACCGCCGGTGCCATGGAAGCCCTCAACCTGGCGCTGCAGGCGGTGGCGCCGCCGGGCAGTCTGGTGGCGGTGGAATCGCCCTGCTTCTACGGCGCCCTGCAGGCCGTCGAGCGCCTGGGCCTGCGGGCGGTGGAGATCCCCACCCACCCGACCGAGGGCATCGACCTCGACGCGCTCGCCGCCGTTCTGAAGCGGCAGCCGGTCAAGGCCTGCTGGTGCATGCCGAGTTTCCAGAACCCGCTGGGCAGCCTGATGCCGACAAAGAAACGAGAAGCGCTGGTCGCCCTGCTGCGGCGCCACCAGGTGCCGATGATCGACGATGATGTCTACGCCGAGCTCTACTTCGGCCGCCATGCGCCGGCCTCCAGCAAACGCTTTGATACGGACGGTAACGTTCTACAGTGCGGCAGCTTTTCCAAGACGTTGGCGCCCGGCTACCGCGTTGGCTGGATTGCCGCAGGTCGACACGCCGAAACGGTGCTTCGTCTCAAGGTCTCGACCACGCTGGCCACCAGCAACCCGGCCCAGGAAGCGATTGCCGATTATCTGGAACGCGGCGTCTACGAGCGGCACCTGCGCAAGCTGCGCCGCACCCTGGCAACGCAGCGCGATCAGATGCTGACAGCCATTCACCGCCACTTCCCGTCCGATACCCGCGTCAGCCACCCCGAGGGCGGGTACTTCCTCTGGCTGCGCCTCCCTCCCTCGGTCGACACCCTGCAGCTGCATCGCGCGGCAGCGCAACGCGGCATCGGCCTGTCGCCCGGCCCGATGTTCTCGGCACACCGCGGCCTGCGGCATTGCCTGCGCCTCAACTTCGGACACCCGTGGAACGACGAGATGGAGGCCGGCATCGCCACCCTCGGCGCGCTGGTCCGCGCGGGCTGACGCGGCCTCCTTCGTCCGGACGGGGGCGCGGTACAGGGACGCTGCTAGCGTCGAGCCTCCCGCTCGACCTGGAACCGATGATGAAAACCCGCGATCAACTGCTCGATGAACTGCTCGACAAACAGGCCATCACCGAGCTGATCCATGCCTATGCCAATGCGGCGGACCGTCATGATCACGACAAGATGCGGGCGCTCTACCACCCGGATGCGATCGACGATCACGGCCATTTTGCCAAGGGCCCGGCCATGGAGTTCATCGACAAGCTGCCCGAAATCCAGAAGGCAATGGCGATCCTCCACCACAACATCACCACGGTGAACCTGAAGCTCGAGGGCGACCGTGCCGAAGGCGAGGTGTACCTGATCGCGATGCACCAGGTCGTGGCCGAGGACCGGAAGTTTGACGTGCTCATCGGCGGCCGCTATTTCGACAAGTACGAAAAGCGGGACGGGGTGTGGAAATTCGCCCACCGCGCCATCGTCGCCGACTGGGCCTACCCGGCGGACCCATCCGCCATCGATCTGGAACACCCGTTCCTGCAGGGCGCCCATCTCGGCTGCCCCGGCCCCGACGACCCCAGCTACGGCTTCTTCTCGCTGTTCCGTCGCGGCCAGCGCTGACCGGCACGCGCGACGCGCCGCTGCCACTACACTGCGGTCATGGCCGCCCTCACCCTCAGCCCCGACGCGCTTGCTGACCGCATGCGGGCGGGCACGCCACCGTCGCTGTTCGACGACACCACTGCGGTGCTGCTGCCGCTCGATGCCGACGCCAGCGCCCCGGTAGGCGCGCTGCCGCCCTGTCCGGTGATCGGCATCGGCCACGGCCCGGCGGCGTGGGCCGCCGCCTGTGACGTACGAGTGGCCGATACCGACGCGGCCGCGCCACTGCTGCAGCGTATCGAGGCCACTCCACGGGCGGCGGCGGTGTTCGTCCAGCTGTTGCGCCACACCGAAGGGCTGCCCCGGGAGGCCGCCCTGTTCGCCGAATCCCTGAGCTACTCCACCCTGCAGGCAGGACCGGAGTACCAGGCCTGGCTGGCCGCCCACCGCGCCGACCACCCGATCCCGCACCGCGAAACGGGCCCGGCGGTGATGCTGGAGCGGTCGGGTCCGCAACTGCAGCTCTGGCTCAACCGCGCCTCCACCCGCAATGCCATGTCGCGCGAGATGCGTGACGCATTGATCGAGGCGTTGCAACTGGTGCAGCTCGACCCCGAGATCCGCGAGGTGCGGCTGGCCGGCCACGGGAAATGCTTTTCCACCGGCGGCGACCTCAGCGAGTTTGGCAGCGCCCCCGACCCCGCCACCGCCCATCTGGTACGCAGTCTGGCCCTGCCCGGCGCGGCCTTGGCGGCCTGCCGTGACCGCGTGACGGTGCGCGTGCACGGTGCCTGCATCGGTTCCGGCATCGAGTTTCCCGCCTTCGCCGGACGCATCGAGGCGCACCAGGACGCCTGGTTCCAGTTGCCGGAACTGCGCTTCGGGCTGATCCCCGGCGCCGGGGGCTGTATCAGCCTGCCGCGCCGCATCGGCCGCCAGCGCACCGCCTGGATGGTGCTCGGCGGCGCCCGCGTAACGGCCGCCACGGCCTTGGACTGGGGGCTGGTCGATGCCCTCGTCTGAGGGCTCACTGTTCGGCCCGCTGGCCGGTGACCTCGGGCTGCCCGATGCCCGCCTGCAGCTCTGGCCGGCGTTCCTCGACCCAGCGGAATGCGGGCCGTTGTTCGCACAGCTCTGCGCGGAACTGCCCTGGCAGACCCAACCCATCCGCATGTTCGGCAAATGGCTGATGCAGCCGCGCCTGATCTGCTGGGTTGGCGACCCGGGCACGGTCTACACCTACTCCCATCAGGTGCAACGCCCCCAACCCTGGACACCCACGCTGCAGACGCTGCGATGCCGCATCGAAGCGATCACCGGCGCCCGCTACAACAGCGTGCTGATCAATCGCTATCGCAACCAACACGACAGCGTGAGCTGGCATGCCGACAACGAAGCAGTGCTCGGCCCCACGCCGGCCATCGCCTCGCTCAGCCTGGGTGCCACCCGAAGGTTCCAGCTGCGGCATCCGCGCCGCGCCCTGCGCCACACCCTGCACCTGGCCGATGGCAGCCTGCTGCTGATGGCCGGCCCTACCCAGCGGCACTGGCAACACGCGGTGCCCAAGGAGTCCCGCCCCACCGGCGAGCGGCTCAACCTGACTTTCCGCTGGGTGACCCCGCAGACACGCTAACATCCGTCCATGCACACCCCCCGGCTCTATGGCATGAGCGGATCCGGCAATTGCTGGAAACCCGCCGTACTGATGCAACACCTCGACATGCCCTTCGAGTGGGTGGAGGTGGACATCGTCAACGGTGCGTCGCGCACGCCCGCGTTTCTGTCCATGAACCCCAACGGCAAGGTGCCCCTGCTGGAAGTGGAGGGCCGTTATCTGGCGGAGTCCAACGCCATGCTCTGCTACCTCGCCGATGGCACCCCCTGGCTGCCACAGGATCGCTGGGCCCGGGCACGGGTGATGGAGTGGCTGTTCTTCGAGCAGTACAGCCACGAACCCCATATCGCCACCGTGCGCTACTGGATCCGTTTTCTCGGCAAGGCCGAGGCCTGGGCAGACCGGATCGCCGCCGCCCGCGACAAGGGCAACGCCGCGCTGGCGGTGATGGAGCAACAACTGTCGCGCACCGACTGGCTGGCGGGCGACACCCCCACCATCGCCGATCTCGGACTGGCGGCCTACACCCACGTCGCCGACGAGGGCGGCTACGACCTCGCGCGCTACCCCGCCGTCAGCGCCTGGCTGCAACGGCTGTTCGCACTCCCGCGCATCACGCCAATGTCTGCGCTCAGCGTGCGTCGTTGATGTCTTCGCCGGCCACCAGCAGGAAGTGGCCTTCCGACCCTTTCTGCCGGGCGTCACGCCAGGGGCGGTAGGCTTCGCTCTGATAGAAGCCCTCGGCGGCCTCCCGCGAAGGGAACTCCAGAATCACCGAGACACTCGGCACCGGCCGGTCACCTTCCATGCGCTCCGCCTTGGGCGTGCGGGCCAGATAGCGGCCACCGGCGGCCTGGATCATCGGCGTCACCGCGGCGATGTACTCGTTCACCCAGCTCGGGTCGGTCAGCGTGATTTCGGCAACGACATACCACTTCATGTGCAGCGCTCCTCTCATGCGCCCCCAGGGGCGGCGTTGGTTTCTTGTGAATGCTCGCTCCGACCTTGCCCCATCACGGGCGGGTTCGTCCCTCCCCAAACGGGCAGGCACCAGGCTTCGGGCGGCGCCCGCTGCACCTGCCGGAGTGCGACATACAGCTGCGTGGCCAACGGCGATGGGCCGGGCACGATCACGCCCGCCTCGGTGCCGATTTCCGAAATGGACACCAGACGGCAGGCGGTGCCGGTGCCGAACACCGCGCCCAGCCGCCCGTCCGCCGCTGCGGATCGCAGTGTCGTCAGCGGGATTGCCGCTTCCGCCACCTGCAGCCCCAACGCCGGTGCCAGCTGCAGCACGGTATCCCGCGTGATGCCGGCCAGCAGGGTGCCGTCCAGTGGCGGCGTGTACAGCACCCCGTCGATCTCGGCGAACACATTCATGGTGCCGGCCTCGCTGAGTTCGGCATGCGTCACGGCGTCCAGCCACAGCACATCGTCATATCCCCGCGCCTGCGCCGCGAGCAGCCCGCCGATGCCGGCCGCATAGTTGGCGGCCGCCTTCACCCCGCCGATGCCCCCCGGCGCCGCCCGGCTCAGCTGCGGCTCGGCCCACAGCCGCACCGACTTGAGGGGTGGATCGATACAGGGATTGGCGACGACCGTGAAACCATGACGGCGACCCGGCCGCAAGCCAAGCCCTTCGTCACAGGCGTACAGCGTAGGGCGCAGGTAGAGCGCACCGGCATCGCCGGCGGGCAGCTCCGCCGCCACGGCGCGCACCAGGTCGCGGCAGGCTGTCACGAACAGGGTCTCGGGCACCGCCGGCAACGCCAGCCGTCGCGCGCTGGCCTGCAACCGCCGCGCATGATCCGCCACCCGGAACAGGTGCGCGCCATCCACCGTATCCCGATAGGCCTTGAGCCCTTCGAACACCGACAGGGCGTACTGCACCGTGCCGCCGGCCACCGGGACCGGAACCGCCGCCAGCGGCCGCAGGCCTCCCGCAGCCCAGTGTCCACCCTCATGCTCGGCATGCCAGACCGTGGGCAGCAGCCGCTGCCCAAAGGGCTGCAACGGCTGCGCGCTCATCGTTCCCCTTCCCAGTAGTCGACCGCATCCCCCCGCCGCCAGCTGCCGCTGACAAAGCGCGCCGATGCCGGGCCTCCGGGCGCGCTGCCGGCGAACACCGCCAGCTTGTCGCTGTCGGGATACACGGTCACATCCACCGGCACCATGGTCGACAGGCACAGATACTCCAGCGGCTGATCGCCCGTGTTGCGCAACTGATGCGCGTGCGCCGGCCCGGCGGGCAGCGCCACATAGTCGCGCGCCCGCACCGGCCAGCAGGCCTCGCCAAGGCGCAGTTCACCGGTGCCATGGAGGATGAAGACCGCCTCCTCATTGGCGGCGTGATAGTGCCGGGGCCAGGCCGTCGCGCCCGGCGCCAGCACGTAGACACTGCAGCCCAGCGCCTGCCCGCCGGCAGGGGCCGTCAGGGCGCGCCGCTGCACCCCGGGGCGATGCGCGGCCAGCACCGTCGCCGGCACGGCATCGATGGACACCACTGGCGAGGTGCTCATGTCCGCACCGTCGGCGTATCCACCACCGACAGCGTGACCAGCGCGATCGCCACCAGCGCGCGCGGTGCACCGGCATAGACCCGGGACTCCACCACATGCAGCTGGCGCCCGGCCCGCAGCACCTCCGCCTCAGCGGTCACCCGCGGCCCCAGCACCGGCTTGAGTAGGTTGATCTTGAACTCCACGGTAAGCACCGCCTTGCCCTCGGCCACCAGCGCGTTGGCGGCGGCGCCGGCGGTGTGATCGGCCAGGGTGGCAACGGCGCCGGCGTGCACGAAGCCGTGATGCTGGCTGTGCACCGCATCCACCTCGAAATGGGCAATGGCCCGCCCTTCGCCCACCTGCTCGGGGACGATGCGCAGGGCCTGCACCAGGCCGGCACGGGCAAACAATTCGGGATCGGGGGTTGGCGTGGACATGGGCGCTCCTGACAGCGAAAGGACGTATTAAAGCGGGTTGATCTGTCTCTATACAGATACAGATATCAGCACAACAATAAGCACAGATGGACGCCCCCAAGTACCAGCGCATTCACCTGGCCCTGCGCCGCCAGATCGACGACGGGCTGCTGCGCCCGGGAGAACGCCTGCCATCGATCCGTCGCATCGCGGCCGATCACGGGGTGAGCGTGATCACCGCCCAGCATGCGCTGCACCAGCTTGAGCGCGATGGCCTGGCACAGGCGCAGCACCGCGCCCGCTTCGTGGTCTGCGCGCCTGCCACCACACCCCGCCTGCCCGGCCCATCAGCGCCGCCGCTGACGGTGCCGGACGCGGTGCTGCGCACCATTCTGGAAGTGCTGCAGCAGCACCCGCGAGAGCTGCCGCTGGGCGGCTCCACGCTCGGGCCCTCCCATATTCCCGACCGCCTGCTGCGCCGCCTGGAAACCGATGCCTACCGCCGACTGGGCAGCGCGCTCTATGGGTACGAGGTGGCCCCCGGCAATGCCGAACTGCGGCGGGCCATCGCGCGGCGCGTCGGGCTGGGCGGACAGCCCCCCGACGCGGACGACGTTACCCTCACCCACGGCTGCATGGACGCGCTGCGACTGGCGCTGGAAGCCACCACCCGCGAGGGCGATTCCGTGCTGGTGGAGCGCCCCAGCTTCTTTGGCCTCTATCCCCTGCTGCAGCGGCTGGGCCGCAAGGTGGTGGAGCTGCCATTCGACCCGGCCCAGGGCCTGCGCGCCGACGCGGTGGCGGCAGCACTGGCCCAGCACCGCATCGCCGCCGCCTGTCTCACCCCGTGCTATCACAACCCCACCGGCGCCCTCACGCCAGAGCCCGAACGACGCGCCATCGGCCAGCTGTTCGCCCGTCAGGGCATTCCGCTGATCGAGGACGACGTGTACGCCGAGCTCAGTCACCTCGGCGCACGCCCCACCTCGATGCTGGCGCTGGCACCGGATGCCGATGTCATCACCTGCGGCAGCGTCAGCAAGATGCTCGCTCCCGGCCTGCGGCTGGGCTGGGCGGTACGTCGCCGCCGCCTGCCCGGCGACCGCTACCGCGACCTCACCACCGCGCAGTTCACCAGCAGCATCGCCACCGCCACGGCAGCCCAGGCGGTAGTGGCGCGGCTGCTGGTCGACGGTGGCCTCGATCGCCACCTGGCACGGCTGCGCCCGGCCCTGCAACAGCAGGTCAGCGCCTACCGACAGCGCATCCTGCAGCACTTCCCCGCCGGCACCACCGTCACCCGTCCGCAAGGCGGCTTCCTGCTGTGGGTGGCGCTGCCCACCCCCCGCGACCCGCTGTGGCTGATGCGCGCCGCCCGCGAGATTGGCGTGGGCCTGGTGCCGGGCTGCGCGTTCTCACTGGGCGGCGATGCCGATCACTGCCTGCGGCTATCGGCCGGGCACGTCCTCACCCCGGCGATCGAGCGCGCCATCGCCGACCTCGGGCAATTACTGAGCCAGGAGCGCGCCCTGCCCTGAGGCGCAAACATCCCGTAGGCTTGCGCTGTCCTCATGCTCAGGAGTCCGCAATGCCGCCCGCCCCCTTGCGCCTGCTGATCCGCCTGGCCACGCCGGCCTTGCTCGCGGCCTGCGGAGGCGGCGACAGCAGCACACCGATTGCGCTACCCGTCGATCCCCACTGCGATCTGGCAACCGCCCCTTCGGCCGCCTTCGAGGCCTGCGAAACGGCCAATCTGGCGAGAACCACCGAGGCCCCCGCGGAACTCGACGAGGTGGCACCCGGCTACCCCAATGGCCTGATGGCCCACGACTCGAACACCACGAACTTCTGGATCTTACGCGCGATCGAGCACCCGACCCGATTCCCCCTCAACAACGAGTTTTCACCGCAAGTGGTGTGTGCCAAGGGCGCCAGCGTCTGCATGGGCGATCCGAAACGCCACCCCGACGTTGACGGCGCCGACGGCCAACACTTTCGCGAGGAGGTCGCGGAGGTGCATCGGGTGCTCTACTTGGACCGCCATTGCAACCTGCTGTCAGGTCATGTGTGGCAACCCCGCAACCTCCCGCTCGGCGAGCGGCGTCCCGGCGTCGTCATCCGCAATGCGGCCACTTGGGGCGGCGAAGCCCTCTACTGGTGGGCCGCGCAGGCGCTGGTACGGGCGGGCTACGTGGTCTTGACCCACGATCCCTACGGCGAGGGCGCCTCGGAACACAGTCGGGCCAGCCTCGCCGCGCCGCCGGACTTCAGCCCGGAAGCGGCATTGATCGACAGCATTGCATTCCTGCAATCCTCACCGACCCAGCCCCACCCACAGGGCGTCTCCTGCCGCTATTCGCCCGCCACCGTGGACACCTACAACCCGGCCCATACGCACCTTGATGCCACGCGCATCGGAGTGGCCGGCCACGGTGCGGGCGCGATGGAGGCTGCGAGCGTGCAAAGCCACGACGCCCCCGGCGCCACCCCCTGGCCCGGCTCCCACACCGCCGACAACCCGATCCGCGCCATCGTTGCCTGGGATGGCCTCGGCAGCCCCCAGCAGCCGCGGGTGGCGGCGGCGCTCGGAGCTGACGCGCCACTGCCGTTCACTCCCGACATGCAGGCGCTTCGCCCGGACTGGGGGGCCTGGGTCATCGTGCCGCGCGTGCCGGCGCTGGGGTTCACCGCCGAGTACGGCGTACGGCCTGTCGCATTCGAGGCCGACCCGCCGCGCAATGGCCATCTTGGCGGCTTCAGCGCCTGGCGTGCTGCCGGTATCGATGCGCTACAAATCACCATTGCCGGCGCCACGCCCTACGACTTCGCCTTGATGCTTGATATGCCGGCCACCTCCTGGTGCCCGACTCTGATCGACAACGCCTGCCGAGGCGGCTGGGCCCGCCCGATGATCGAGCACTACACCGTCGCCTGGTTCGACCGCTGGCTGAAAGCCCCTGGCACCCCCGGCCACGACACCGCAGAAGCGCGACTGCTGGACGACGCGACCTGGGCTCCGCGCATGAGCCATCACTTCGCATCGGCCCGCTCGCTGCGCCGGCACGACGGAAAGATGTCCCTCTGTGTCGACATCCGCCTTGGCTGTCAGGGCGAATGAGCGTGCCCGACCTGAACATTCGCCGGTACATGGACGCCGACCTCGACGCCGTCATCGCCTTGTTCACCGCCGCCGTGCATCAGGGGGCCGCGCATCACTACAGCAAGGCACAGCGCCTCGCCTGGGCGCCCGTCCCGCCGGATCGGGCAGCCTGGCAACAACGACTGGAGGATTGCCAGGTGATGCTAGCCGAAGACGACCAGGGCCTTGCCGGCTTCGTCGGCTATCGCGATACCGGCCACATCGTGTTTCTGTTCACGGCACCGGACCGGATGCGCCGGGGCGTGGCCCAGGCACTCTATCGGCCGGTTGAGATGGCGCTGGCGCAGTGCGGGGTCCCACGGCTGTTTACCGAAGCCAGCCGTCTGGCGCGGCCCTTCTTCGAACGACAGGGTTACGCGCTGGACGCCGAGGAGACCGCCATCCGCAACGGCGTGGCATTGCCGCGCTTCCGCATGCACAAGCAGCTGCCGCCACGCCGCTAGTGTGGTGTTCCGTAAATGGTTTGATGAAATCGCTGAGGGCTTTTCGGGTC
>CAKZHZ010000016.1 GCA_936928855.1 uncultured Polycyclovorans sp. | reverse complement strand
CGCCGGCCCGGAAATCCTCCAAGGTCAGGCACCGCCGCGAGGGCTTGCGGATGGTCAGGGACACCGTGCCCTCCGGGGCGACCGGCGGCAGGACGATCTGGCAGCGTTCGACAAGCTGCTGTTCCGCCACATCGGCTTTTCCATCAACCGCGCGGTACGCGCGCTGACCCATGGCCTCACCGGCAGCCGGCTGGCCGGCAGCCCGGCCCCGGGGCCGATGGCCGACTACGCGCGCCAACTGGAGCGCATGAGTGCCTCGCTGGCCTTCGTGGCGGACATGACGATGGGCCTGCTCGGCGGCGATCTCAAGCGCAAGGAGCGCCTGTCGGCGCGACTGGGCGATGTGCTCAGTCAGCTGTACATGGGATCGGCCGTGATCCGCTACTACCTCGAACACGGCGAGTCCGGCGCGGATGCCGAGCTTCAGCACGCCCGCTGGGCGCTCGACAATGCCCTGTTCGAGATCGGCCGTGCCTTCGAGGGCTTCTTCGACAACTTCCCGGTGCGCGGTGCCGCCGGATTGATGCGGCGCGTGGTGTTCCCGCTGGGCAACCCCTACCGCCCGGTGAACGACGTTCTCAATGGCACGGTGGCCGACCAACTGATGGAGCCGGGCGTGCTGCGCGACCGCTTGAGTGCGCTGGTTTATCGCAATGGCCCGGCCGACGACCCCATTGTTCGCCTGGAACGTTGTTTCGAAGCACTGGTGGCCGTGGAACCGGTCTATCTGCGCTTCTACAAACTGGCGGCGGCGGGCGAACTGGCCGGCCAGACCGTGACCGAGCAGCTCAACGATGCGGTGACCCACGGCCACCTCAGCGCCGGGGAGGCCGAGCAGGTCCGCGCCTATGACGCCCTGCGCTACGACGCCATCCTCACCGATGACTTCACCAAGGCCTACATGGCGGGAGACTTCGGCGACCGCTCGGCAGAGGTGGTGGCGATGACGCGTGAGGCGCGGGTGGCTTAGGGCCCCGCCTCCCCCGGCCTCAGTCGAGCAACTCAGAGCTTGTGAAAATATCGAACGCCGTCGCGAGCGCTTCGCCGGGCGTCTACGACAAGGCGTCCTGCGCGAAATCCAAGGAGTTTACTGCGGTAAATGACGCTGGATTTCGCGAAGGACAACGCCGCAGGAGGCGTTCGGCGGAGGTCGCAGCAGGCGGGCGATTTTTTCACATGCTCTCAGTCTCGACCGAGATCGCCTTGTGCAACACCCGGTGAATGGGACACTTGTTGGCGATACCGAGGAGATAGGACCGCTGCTCGGCGTCGAGGTCACCCACCAGTCGCAGCTGCCGGGTCATGCGGTAGTGCTCGGCATCTTCATCCCGGCTGATCTGCACCTGGACATCGTCCAGCGGCATGCCCTTGCGCTGCGCCACCATCAACACCGTCATCGCGGTGCAGGCAGCCAATGCGGCATCAAAGAAGTCATGCGGATCAGGGCCCAGGCCATCTCCACCCTGATCGCTCGGAACATCGGCCAACAGCCGGTGGCCGGCGGCTTCGACCACCAGGGCCAGTCTACCTTCGGTGCTCTTGAGTGCCTTAACCACGTTGTTTCTCCAGTAGTGCCAGACGTTCGGGCGTGCCCACATCGGACCAGCGCCCGTTGAACAGTTCCGCGGTCACCTGCCCCCGCGCTGCTGCCTTGCGCAGCAGCGGCGCCAAACGGAAAGCGCCTTTCGGACAGCCCTCGAACAAGGCAGGGTGCAACACCGAAATCCCGCTGAAGGTATAGCTCGGCCCGGCGTCGACCACTCTCGAAGCGACAAAGCCGAAATCGCCCTTGAGGTTGTGGGGCGGATTGGGCACCAGCACCAGGTGAGCCAGGTCGTTGCCCGGCAGCGACATCCGCGCCAGACGTTTCCAGTCGAGGCCGGTGACATGAACGTCACCGTTGATCACGAGGAACTCCTCCTCGCCCAACTGGGGCAGTGCAGCGGCGATACCGCCTCCGGTTTCCAGTGCCGGCCATCCTTCATGCCGCCATTCGATGCGCACCCCATGACCTTTGCCATCGCCCAGCAGCGGCTCGAACTGCTCACCCAGCCAGCCGGTGTTGATGACCACCTCGCGAATGCCGGCGCGGGCCAGGGCCCGCAGGTGATGCACCACCAACGGCGCGCCCTGAACCGGAATGAGGGGCTTTGGCAGGGTATCGGTCAGCGGGCGCAGGCGGCTGCCCCGACCCGCACAGAGAATCATCGCCTTCATCAGGACAGCCCCAACTGATTGAACAGCGCCATCAGCGGCCTCATCGCGGGATCAACCTCACCACGCTGCCGCAGGTAGCCGATGAACCGCGGCGCATCGGCGAGATACTGCGGCTTGCCATCGCGATAGTGAATGCGGGCGAAGATGCCCAATACCTTGAGGTGACGCTGGCTGCCCATCCGCTCAGCCTGCAGACAAAAGCGCCCCAGGTCGTCGTCTACCGGCAGGCCAGCGGTCCGCGCCAGCATCCAATACCGGGCCAGACCTTCATCGACCAGCGCCTGGGGCCAGCTCAGGAAAGCATCCTTGAACAAGGAAATGACGTCATAGCTGATCGGCCCGAAAACGGCGTCCTGATAGTCCAATACACCCGGGTTGGGATCGCTTTCCATCAGATTGCGAGGCATGAAGTCGCGGTGCACGAACACCTGCGGCTGCGCCAGGGCGTTGTCCAGCAGGATGTCGCAAACCTCCCGCCAGAGCGCCGCCTCAGTGGCGGTGAAACCCCGCCCCAGATGACGGGCGACAAACCAGTCCGGAAACAGCTGCAGCTCCCGCATCAGCAGCGTGTGATCGTATTGCGGCAGGACCCCGGGGCGACTGGCCAGCTGCCACTGCACCAGCACCTTGAGGGCCGCGGCGAAATGCACCGATGCGTTGCCAGGCGTCAGGGCCTTCAGCCAGGTACGTCGGCCGAGGTCGCTCAGGAGCAGAAACCCCTGCGCCTGATCTTCGGCAAGCACTTCGGGCACATGCACGCCGGCCTCGCGCATCAGCGCGGTGACCTGCAGGAACGGCCGGCAATCCTCCTGGGCTGGCGGCGCATCCATCACGATCCAGCTGCTGTCGTCATCCTGCAACCGGAAATAGCGTCGGAAACTGGCGTCGGTGGACGCCGGCGCCCAGCGGGCGGCGGGGCGCCCCAGGCACCGGCGCGCCCATTCCCGCGCCTGAACGGCGCGCTCATCTGAAGAGGTATCCATGGCGAATAGTGTATGCGCCGCCGCACCCGCGGCGGTGCCCGCGTTGCGCCCGGCGTCCGGGCTGCCGATACTGCGCGCCGGCCCTCGATCCCCATTGCTGTGCTCCGTCCCCTTCTTCTTCCGGTTGCGGCCGGTCTGCTGCTTCTCGCCGCCCCGGCACAGGCCGAGGAGGGCGTGTGTCCGCAGCTGGATCTGATGGCGGATGCCCCCAGCCTCGGCGATGGCAGCCCCGAGCTGACTCTCACGGCTGACGATGTGGACCTGGTGCGGGATGGCGTTTCCCAGCTCGACGGCCGCGTCGAGCTGCGCCAGGCCGACAAGGTTTTCCGGGCCGAGGCGCTGGAGTATGAGGACAGCCTCAATCAGGTCCGCGTCGACGTCGAATCGACGTTCCGCAACCCGGAGCTGCTGATCCGCAGCCAGTCGGCCACGTTCGACCTGGAAAACGAAAACGGGGAATTTCGTGACACCCGGTTCACGTTGACCGAACGGGCCGCCCGTGGGGGTGCAGAGATCATCTCCCTGTCCCGCGACGGGGGCGCCGCCCTGGAGGATGCCCGGTACACCACCTGTGCCCCCGACTCCGAGGCCTGGTTCATCGAGGCCAGTCAGATCCGCCTCAACCACGACACTGGCCTGGGAACGGCCAAGCATGCCCGTATCCGCTTCGGCGGGGTGCCGATCCTCTACCTGCCCTACTTCCAGTTTCCCATCGATGGCGAGCGCCGGACCGGCCTGCTGTTCCCGACAGTGGGGCAGTCGGACAACACCGGCTTCGATATCCGCTGGCCGGTCTATCTGAACCTGGGTCCCAATTACGACGCCACGCTGACGCCCCGGTACATGTCCGATCGCGGCCTGATGCTGATGAGCGAGGGGCGCTACCTCATGCGCGAGGGGGAGGGCTTCCTCGGCTACGACGTACTGCCTCAGGACCGTGCACAGGACGAGGACGACCGAAGTTATTTCCGTGCCGAACACCGCGGCCTGATCAATGACCGGCTCGCCGTGGATGTCCGTTTCGCCGAAATCAGTGATCTGCGGTACTTCGAGGACTTCGGCGGCGAAATCGACCTCGCCGCCATCACCCATCTCGAACGCAGCGCGCGCCTGACCTACCAGGCGCCCGCCTCCTATACGCTGCAGGCGCTGGTGCAGGACTACCAGACGATTGCCGCCAACCTGCAGCCGATTGACGAGCCCTACCGCCGCCTGCCGCAGATCCGCTTCAGCGCACTGACCCAGCAGTCACTATTCAATACGCGTGCCGGCATCCGCTCCGAGTACGTCAACTTCGCGCGTGCCGACTCGCTGGAAGGGCAGCGCATCGACCTCCGTCCCTTCCTCCGTTTCGAGCGGGACGAGCTGAGCCGCTACGTGGTGGCAGAGCTGGACTACCGCTACACCGGCTACCAGCTGTCGGAGGCCATCGCCGGCACCAGCACCCCGGATCGCAGCCTGCCGTCACTGGGGGTCGAGGGCGGCTTGCGGTTCGAGCGCATCAGCGACGGCGGCAGCCTGCAGACCCTCGAACCCCGGGCGTTCTATCTGTACGTCCCCTACCGCGACCAGGATGCCCTGCCCCTGTTCGACGCGGGCGAACCGGATTTCGACTTCACACAGCTGTTTGCACGCAACCGCTACTCGGGCGAGGACCGGGTATCGGACGCACACCATGTCGCCATGGCCGCCACCACCCGACTGCTCGACCCCCGCAGTGGCGAGGTCCGATGGTCGGCCAGCGTCGGGCAGCTCTATCGCATCGACCCGCCACGCGTCGATCTCCCCGGCTTCGAAACACCGGATGCCGGCGCCACCGATTTCATTGCCAGCGTCGACTACCGCCTGTCACGGCGGATCAGCGCCAGTATCGCCAGTCAGTGGTCGCCGGATCAGAATCAATTCGATCGCAGTCGCCTGGCACTCCGGTACCGTGAGGGCGGACGCGATGTACAGATGGCCTACCGCTATCGTGCTGACCAGCTGGAGCAGGCCGACGTCGCGGCGCATTTGCCGATTGCGGGCGGCTTCAACCTGTCGGGCCGCTGGCGCTACTCGATGGCGGAGCACCAGAGCCTCGATCTGTTCGCCGGCATTGGTTACGAGACCTGCTGCTGGGCAGTCAACACCGCCTATCGACGCTACATCGCCGGCACCGACGGCAACTACAACAGTGGCATCTACCTGCAGCTGGAACTCAAGGGACTGACCCGCATCGGCGGCGGTCTTGAGGCCCTGCTGCCGGGTGCCGCCCGCTCCGACCTGCCCTGACCGGCAGTCGGGAACCCGAACGCCGACGCCCCCATCCAAGGCCTTGGTGCTACGCTTGACGATCCTGAAGTGCAAATGACTGCCATGTTCCACCTCCCCAGAATCGGGCTGCTGAGCGCCGCCCTCCTCGCTTTCTCCGTGCTGCCGTCACAGGCGGCAACGCCGCTGGACCGCATCGTCGTGGTCGTCAATGACGGCGTCATCCTGCAAACCGAGATCGATCGCGCCATCGACGAAGCCCTGATCCAGATCCGGGCGCGCGGCCTGGCCATGCCTCCTGAAGCAGCGCTTCGGGACCAGGTGCTGGAACGGCTGATCCTGCAGCGCCTGCAGACCCAGCGTGCGCAGCAGGCCGGCATCCGGGTGGATGACAAGGAACTCAACGAAGTACTGACCCGCATCGCGCAGCAGAACGGGATGACCCTGGCGGGTTTCGCCGAGGCGCTGCGTGCCGAGGGCACCGATTACCTGTCGGTGCGCGAGCAGATCCGTGAAGAAATTCTGGTCAACCGCCTGCGGCAGCGGGAAGTGGAGTCGCGGGTGACCGTGACCGATCAGGACATCGAACTGTTCCTTGCCAACCAGCCGGCCAACCCCGACGCCGAGTATCGGCTTGCCCACATCCTGGTCAGCGTGCCGGACGGAGCGACCCCGGAACAGCGCGCAACGGCGGGCGCCAAGGCCGCCAGCCTGCGCGAGCGGGTGGTTGGCGGCGAAGACTTTGCATCGGTGGCCGTCGCCGAATCCGATGGGCAGCAGGCCCTTCAGGGGGGCGATCTCGACTTCCGGACAGCGGATGCGCTCCCCAGCCTGTTCGCCAGCGCGGCTGCGGATCTGGCCCCGGGTGACGTCAGCCCGGTACTGGAAACCGGCAACGGCTATCACATCATCAAGCTGATGGAAGAGCGTGGTGGCGCCGAACGGCAGACCGTCGAAGAGACCCACGCACGCCACCTGCTGATCGAAACCAACACCCTGCGCAACGAAGCGCAGGCCGAAACCCTGATACACGATCTGCACGGCCGGATCGCAGCCGGCGAAAGCATCGAGACCCTGGCGCAGGAGCACTCTGACGATCCGGGCTCCAAGAACAACGGCGGCGACTTGGGCTGGCAGCCGCCAGGCGTGTTTGACCCCGCCTTCCAAACCCAGGTGGATGCCCTCGCGCCGGGCGAGCTCAGCGCCCCGTTTCAGACCCAGTTCGGCTGGCATGTCGTTGAAGTACTGGAGCGGCGCACCCGTGATGTCACCGAGCTGGCACGCCGCGGCCGTGCCCGGCAGGCGCTGCAGGAGCGGCGCGCCGCCGAGGAATACGACACCTGGCTTCGCCGCCTGCGGGCAGAAGCGTACATCGAGTACCGACAGGCTGGAGACGGCGCCGAGAGCGCCTCCTGATCCCCAGGCCCATGGTGCCGCGTCGGCTGGTCATCACCCCCGGCGAGCCCGCAGGTATCGGACCTGACCTGATCCTGCAGAGTGCCCGCACGGACGATGCGTCCGACTGGCTGGTAGTCGCCGATCCGGACCTTCTGGCCGCACGGGCCCGACAACTGGGCCTGCGCATTGACATCCAGACGGTCACGCCGGAAGCGCCGCGCCAGCCACACCGTGCCGACACGCTGCGCGTGTGGCCGGTGCCCCTGGCCGCCCCGGCCACTACCGGGCGGCTCAACCCGGCCAACGCCGACTACGTGCTGACCACGCTGCGCCTTGCCACCGATGCCTGCCTGCAGGGTCAGGCCGACGCGCTGGTGACCGGCCCGGTCCAGAAAAGCGTGATCAACGATGCCGGCATCCCGTTCACCGGCCACACCGAGTTTCTCGCCGAGCGCTGCGGCGCGCCACTGCCGGTGATGCTGCTGGTTGCGGGCGCCCTGCGCGTGGCACTGGTCACCACGCACCTGCCCCTGCGGGCAGTGGCAGACGCCATCACCCCGGACCGGCTCCAGGACACCCTGCACATCCTTCATCACGACCTGCAGCAGCGCTTCCGCATCGACTGCCCGCGCATCCTGGTCTGTGGACTCAATCCACATGCCGGGGAGTCAGGGCACCTGGGCCGGGAGGAACAGCAGGTGATCGCTCCGGTCGTGGCCACATTGCGGGCGCAGGGCCTGAACCTACGGGGGCCGCTGCCCGCCGACACCGCCTTTACCCCACACTGGTTGCAGCAGGCCGACGCGGTGCTGGCCATGTATCACGACCAGGGGCTGCCCACACTCAAGCACGCCGGTTTCGGAGAGGCGGTGAACATCACGCTGGGGCTGCCGATCCTGCGCACCTCTGTCGATCACGGTACGGCTCTGGATCTCGCCGGCAGCGGACGCGCAGACACCGGCAGCTTCATGGCCGCGATGCGGCTTGCCGGGGACCTGGCATGACGACCGTGCATCGCGCCAAGAAACGCTTCGGACAGAACTTCCTGCATGACCCGCAGGTCATCAGCCGGCTGCTGCGCGCCATCAACCCGCAGCCTTCGGAGACCCTGGTCGAGATCGGCCCGGGCCTCGGGGCGCTCACCGCGCCGCTGCTGACTGCCGCCGGCCAGCTGGATGTGGTGGAGATCGACGAGGACGTGCTGCCGGTGCTGACCGAGGCCTGTGCCGGCCGCGGCGACCTGCGGATCACGCGCGCCGACGCTCTGACAGTGGACTACCGTCAGTTCCGCCGGCCGGGCGAGGCACTGCGGCTGGTCGGCAACCTGCCTTACAACATCTCCTCGCCGCTGCTGTTCCACCTGCTGGATCAGGCGGAAACGATCCGTGACATGCACTTCATGCTGCAGAAGGAAGTGGTGGACCGCATCTGCGCCGCGCCCGGCGACGACGCCTATGGCCGCCTGACCGTGAGCATCGCCGTGCGTGCGGAAGCCCACGCGCTGTTCACCGTTGGCCCCGGCGCGTTCCGACCCGCCCCGAAGGTCGATTCGGCCATCGTGCGTCTGCGGCCCCGTCCACCCCCTTTTGCGGTGAACCGGCTCGACACCTTTGACCGCGTGGTCACGCTCGCCTTCGGCCAGCGGCGCAAGCAACTGGCCAACACCCTCAAGTCGCTGATGAGCGCGGAGGACATCCGCGCCTGTGATATTGCCCCGGACATTCGCGCCGAACGCCTCGCGCCTGCCGATTTCGCCCGCCTGGCCGCCTGGGTCGACCGGCGGTCCGGCTGAGCGGACAGGCGAAGCGGTTTCCGCCACAAGGCGATTTAATCCCGGGGGCCAACACGGTAAGCTGTAGGCGAAAACTGACTTTGGTCGCCCTATGCACCCCGCCAGCCTGGATTACCTGCAGACACGCCCCCGCGACGGGGGAGCGCTGCGTGTGCTCCAGAGCCTGGGGCAGGTGCTCGCCGAGCAGGTGGAACCCACCCAACTGCGCGCCCTGGCCTACCTTGCCGGACGCACCCTCGGACAGGAGCTGCCGCTGACCGGCTGCGACACCCTGAGCGACGTCGAGCAGCAGGCCAATCAACGCCTGCATGCCCTTGACTGGGGCTGGCTGCGCATCGAGGCCGGAGCCGACGACGTGCACTTCGTGCATGGCTGTGCCCCGCTACGCGCCTGGTTCGGTGCCGACAGTCTGCAGTGGAGTGGCGCCATCTTCGAAGGCCTGTATGCCGAATGGCTGCAGCACCTCGGCGCGGGAGAGCAGTTGGATCTGCGACAGGTCGGAACCGCTACAGGCCCGGATGACGTGCTACGTTACCGCTTGGCCCATCAACACCAGTTTGAGCAGGCGTGAGGGAGTGCCATGGCACAGGATCATTTTGATGACGTTGACCACCTGATGAAGGCCCTTCGGCTGGAGGGAGTGAACTATCGTGACTTCAGCGGGCGGACCTCGCAGCCCAAGCTCAAGCTGATCGGCGGTCGCAGCGAAGTGCCAACCGCACCGCCGCCGCGAGCCGAAGCCAAGGCGCAGCCGCCGCGCCAGGCTCCGAGCCTGCCCGAGCCGCCGCGCGCAGCAACGACCATCGTGCCACCCGCGGTGACGCCGCCGTCCGCCCCCCCCCGAGAGGGTGGAGGCGGCAGCGCCCTCAGGTGCTGGCGCCGCTCCGGCGCCTGCCGAATCCTTGCAGGCCACCTTCTCCCGCCTGATTGCGCGGGCGCCACAGCCCCCGATGCGCAAGCTCAAGCTGGATCTCCATTTGCGCCCACGCAGCGCGGTGGAAGCGGCCGATGCCAACGGCGCAGGAGACACCCGCCTGAGCACCTTGTTCGGCCGACTGTCCCAGCCCGACACACCGGGTAAACACCAGAAATCCGGGTGAGCCGGCCCGCTTCGGCGTCGAAGGACGGCGCATCCAGCCGTTCCGGCGCCGCCTCGGCCGCAGCACAGGGAACGCCCATGTCGCAATCACCTCGGGCGCCTTCGGAAGACCGCCTGTCCCGCGTGCTGGCATGGTTCGTCGTCGGCGTAGCCGCAGCGCTCGGGTGGCTTTTCATCACCGCTTCGCTGTCACTCTGGTGGCAGGCCGGTATGGGCGTTGCCACTGTGGTGCTGGGCTTGCTGTTGTCGCGGGCAAGCGCGGACCGCCGGGCACTGTACGCCCTGATGGGCATCTCCACGCTCACCACCACGCGATATCTCTATTGGCGCATCACCGAAACCCTGCCAATCGGCGAGGGTTTCGACGCCGTCGACCTGTTTTTTGCCACCGGCCTGATCCTCGCTGAGCTCTACGCCTGGGGGATTCTGCTGCTGGGGTACTTCCAGTCGATCTGGCCGCTGCCGCGACGCCCGATCCCACTCCCGGAAGACGTCAGTCAGTGGCCGACCATCGACGTGTTCATCCCCAGCTACAACGAGCCGCTGAAGGTCGTGCGCCCGACCGTGTTCGCGGCCATGGAACTGGACTGGCCGCGGGACAAGATCAATGTCTACGTACTCGACGATGGCCGGCGCCCTGAATTCGCCGCCTTCTGCAAGGAGATTGGCGCGATCCACATGACCCGGCCCGACAACAAGCACGCCAAGGCCGGCAACATCAATCACGCCCTCAAGCAGACCTCCGGCGACTTCATCGCCATCTTCGACTGCGACCACATCCCCACCCGGTCGTTTCTGCAGATGACCGCAGGCGTGATGCTGCGTGACCCGAAGATGGCACTGGTGCAGACGCCTCACCACTTCTTCTCGCCAGACCCCTTCGAACGCAATCTCGGTGTGTTTCGTCAGGCCCCCAACGAGGGTGAGCTGTTCTACGGCCTGCTCCAGGATGGCAACGACTACTGGGATGCCACGTTCTTCTGTGGTTCCTGCGCCCTGCTGCGGCGCACCGCACTCGAACAGATCGACGGCATCGCCGTGGAGACCGTGACGGAGGACGCCCACACCTCTCTGAAAATGCACGGGCTTGGCTGGAAAAGCGCCTACATCAACATCCCGCAAGCTGCCGGCCTGGCCACCGAGTCGCTTTCCGCCCACGTCGGCCAACGGATCCGCTGGGCCCGTGGCATGGCGCAGATATTCCGGGTCGACAATCCGCTGTTCAAGAAGGGCCTCGGTATCGGGCAGCGCTTCTGTTACGCCAATGCCATGCTGCACTTCTTCTATGGCTTCCCACGCGTGGTGTTCCTCAGCGCCCCGCTGGCCTACCTGCTGTTCGATGCCAAGGTGATCGCGGCGCAGGGGCTGATGATCGTGTCGTTCGCAATCCCTCACCTGGTCATGGCGATCATGACCAACTCGAAACTGCAGGGGAAATTCCGTCACTCGTTCTGGGCAGAGGTCTACGAGACGGTACTGGCCGTGTTCATCATCATTCCCACCACCCTGGCGATGATCAACCCCAAACTCGGCAAGTTCAACGTCACGGCCAAAGGCGGCATTGTCGACCGCGACTACTTCGACGGGGATATCGCGCGCCCCTACTTCTTCTTCTACCTGGCCAACTTCATTGGCCTGGTGGTCGGCACGCTGCGCATCATGATGCCGGAGGCGCCGGTCGACACCATCGGCATCAACATGGGGTGGACCTGCTACAACCTGCTGATCCTCGGCGCCGCCATCTGCGTTGCCTCCGAGAAACGACAGATCCGTCACGCGGTGCGGGTGCGTTGCACAGTGCCCGCAGCGGTCCGCCTGCCGGGCTCCGACGTCGTGGAGATGACCCAGACGCTCGACCTCTCCTACGGAGGCGCCGCCATGCCGGCGTTGGAGCACCTGACACCGGAGGTCGGCGGCGCCGTGGAGATCGCGCTGATCCCCGATCACCGGGTGGCCTGGACCCCCGCGACCGTGCGCCGCGCGGGCTCCAACGTGCTGGCTGTGGAGTTCGGCCCGCTCGAACGGGAGCAGGAGGCGCAGCTGGTCTACGCCCTGTACGGGCGCGCCGATGCCTGGCTGCGCTGGCGCGACGCTCAAACCTACGACCGCCCGCTGATGGCCTTGCGGGGGGTCGCCAACTTTGGAAGGCTGGGAACGATGAGATTCTTCCGCTGGATGGTCACAAGTGTCCGGGACGCGCTGTTGCGTCGCCGGAGTTCCGCCACCACTGCCGTGGCGCTGGTCGCCCTGGCCGGTGTGATGGCCTGGGCGCCGCGCAGTGAGGCCCAGTCGCTGGATGCTGCCGACGAGGACGTTGCCATCGCCGATGCCCAGGCGACCGCCCGTGCACTGACGCTGGAGGACCTAGGGGCCACCACGCCGCTGCGCCTGCGGACCAGTTTTGGTCAGTACTCGCTGCCCCTATCGCTGCGGACCGATCAGGTGGTCGACAGCGCGGAACTGACGCTGGAAGTCAGCCACTCACCCGCCCTGCGGGCCGACAAGAGCCATCTCAATGTGTTGGTCAACGACGAGCTGGTCGATACCTGGCGCCTGACGCCGGAAGATGCGTCGGGGGCACAGCACACCCTGCGCATCAACCCCAACCTGTTCCTGCCCTACAACCAGTTGCGCTTCGAGTTGATCGGCAGCTATGCCATTGACGAATGCGAGGATCCCGCCCACCCGACCCTCTGGGCCCAAATCAGCAATCAGAGTGCGCTGTCGCTGAAACTCGCGCCACTGCCGATCCAGCCCAGCCTGGCCGATCTTCCGGCACCATTCTTCGACGTTGCCGACACCCGGCGCCTGCGGCTGCCGGTGGTGACGGCCCCCGCACCGGAGGACGGCGTCATCACGGCGGCGGCGGTCATCGCCTCCTGGTTTGGCGCACTGGCGGACTATCGTGGCGCCGAGTTCCCCGTGCAATACGCCGAGTTGCCGGCCCAGCATGCCATCGTCTTGCGCACCCGCCCCGACGATGTCCCTCTGCTGCGGGATCTCCCGGTGCCGAGCACCCCGGAAATCCGGGTCATCGAACATCCCGGCGCCGCCAATGCACGCCTGCTGGTGATCAGTGCCAGCGATGCCAGCGGTGTGCTCGAGGCCGCCCGTGCCCTGGTGTATGGCAGCGACTCCCTGCGCGGCGCGCACGCCCGCATCGACGGCTTCGAAATGCCTGCCGCCCGCGCACTCAACGACTCACCGCGGTGGGCCAATCCCGACACGCCCATTCCCGTCGGCGAGTGGGTACAGGGCAGCCTGGACGCGCGCGGCCTGGCCCCGGGACCGATCGCCGCTGATTTCCGCCTGCCGCCGGACCTCTACATCATCGCCCGAGACGGCCCGACGCTGGACTTCACCTTCCGGGCGGGCGGATCGATCGCCGAAAAGTCAGCGCTCAGCGTGCTGATCAACAACCACTTCGTGGGCGATGAGCAACTCAAATTCGACGATTCCGCCAGCCTGACACGGCGCGAACGCATGGTGCTGCCGAAGAGCCACGTCACGCATCGCAACCGTCTCGTCTGGCAGTTTCACTTCGTCCGCAACACCGATCGCCTCTGCGAAGCCTTTAATCCGGAGCTGCTTCAGGGGTCAGTGGATCGGGACGCCATGCTGCGCTTCCCACGCCACGCCTATTACGCCGAGATGCCCGCACTCAATCTGCTGGCCGAAGGTGGTTTTCCCTACACCCGCTATGCCGACGGAGGCCAGACCGCGTTCGTACTGCCGGACACGCCCGCCGCGCAGGATCTCGCCGCCCTGCTGACCGTCGCCGGACACTTGGGTCATCAGGGCAGCGTGCCGCTGATGCAGACACAAGTGTTCCGTGAAAGCCGCCTGCCCACCGACATCGATCGCGACCTGGTGCTGGTGGGGCGCAGTGATCGGTTGCAGACCCTTGGCAAGCTCAACGGCGAGCTACCGCTTGAGTTCGACGGAAACCGCGTCAATCTGCGCCGTGACGGCACGCTAAGCCGCTGGATCGCGGAGGCCCGGGGACGGGATATCGAGGGTGCCCGCGCCCATGCCGGCGAAGTCATCCACGACGCCGCCGGGCAGCTTGGCGCTGTGATGGGCGCTGCTTCCCCCTGGGGGGCGGAGCGTTCACTGACCATTTTCACCGCCGCCGCCGGCGGAGACGTGTTCGCCGCCACCCGAGCCCTGCTGGATCCGGGTCAGCGGCAATACTTCGCTGGCGATCTGACCCTGGTGCACGGACGAGTGGTTTCCGGCTACAGCCTGGGGCCAACCTATTCGGTTGGTCACCTGCCCTGGGACTACGCGCTGCGCAAGTGGATCAGCGAGAACCCGTTGTTGATGCTGCCTTTGCTGATCATCGCGGTGCTGCTGTTCGCGGCAGCCCTGCGCGTGTTGCTGCGTCGGCGTGCAGCGCGCCGCCTGGCGGGCACCGCCTGAACCGTGATGCGCGTGATCGGCCGTCACCTGCTGGGCCTCATGCTGGCAACCCTGCTGCTGGGGTGCCACAGCCCGCGGGCCGCGGCGGCCGATTGGCCTTTCTGGAACGCCTTCAAGGACGGCTTCATCCAGGACGACGGTCGCGTGGTCGACTGGACCGAAGGTGCGCGCACGGTATCGGAAGGGCAGGCGTATGCGCTGTTTCTGGCCCTCGTGGCCAACGACCGGACGCACTTCGATCGCATCCTGCGCTGGACTGAAGCCAACCTCGCAGGCGGCCGCCTGCGACAACAGCTGCCAGCATGGTTGTGGGGCTACGACCCCGAGCGCGACCAGTGGGGCATTCTCGACGCCAACTCCGCCACCGATGCCGACCTCTTCATTGCCTACGCCTTGCTGGAGGCCGCCCGCCTGTGGCGTCACCCTGACTATGCCGAGACCGCCAATGCGCTACTGCAACAGGTGAAGGCGCAGGCCATCCGCCCGCTGGGTGAGCGGGCCGTCCTGCTGCCGGCGCCGGACGGCTTTGCGACCGAGGCGGGCCTGCGGCTCAACCCCAGCTATCTGCCCCCCTTTCAGTTGCACTATCTGGCGCAGCACGATCCCGAAGGGCCTTGGTCCGCCATTCTCGACGAATCGGCCCAGGCGCTCTCGGAGAGCACGCCGCACGGCCTGCCGCCCGACTGGCTGCTGGTCACCGACGCGGGCTACCGACCGGATCCGGAAACCGGCACGCTCGGCAGCTATGACGCGATCAGAGTCTTTCTCTGGGCAGGGTTCGAGGTTCCGGGCCTGGCCGTGCTCGACCAGTATCAGCAGCAGTTGCGCCCTATCCTGGGCAGTGTCCGCGAACTCGGCTGGATGCCGGAGCGCTGGGACGTTGCCAGCGGGCGCCTGCAAGGCCAGGGGCCGCCAGGATTCCAGTTTGCCATCGCGCCGCTGCTGAGAACCTACGGCGCCGGCGATCTCGCACAACGGATACAGTTGGTGGGTGAGCGCAGCCGACATGGCGCCTTGCTGGGCCAGCCGGCCCGCTACTATGACCAGGTGCTGGCACTGTTTGCGGAAGGCTATCGTGAACGGCGCTACCAATTCGATTCCAAGGGGCGGCTGAAACTCCAATGGCACCGCGATTCCAGATCCTAGTGTCCTGTCCCAGAAGTTCGCATGCGAGCTCGCGGATTTTGCGGGGCTTCCGCGCACTCGCCGTCCTGTTGCTACTGGCCGGCAGCACGGCGTCCTGGGCGGACACCACCGCGGTCGACCGCCTCGCCGAACAGGCCCGGTTCTGGGAGCAACGCAATCGCCCGGCGCTGGCCGTGGAAAACTGGCAGCGGCTGCTTGACGCCGATCCGGACAACGAGGAAGCGCTGGGACGGCTGGCGATCCTCGCCAACAGTGCCGGCGATGCCGGGCAGGCCCAGGCATGGGCCGCGCGACTGCGTGCCGTGAACCCGCAATCACGGTTCCTGCGTGATATTCAGGCCAGTCAGGCCGTACTCGAGATGGACCCGGCAGCGCTGGCGCGCGCGCGGCGACTCGCGGCCGACCAGAACACCGCTGGCGCTCTTGAGGCTTACGGGCGCGCGTTCGGAGGCCCACCGCCCACTGACCCGCTGCGGCTGGAGTTCTACCAGGTACTGGCGGCAGACGATGCCCGCCGGGACGAAGCACTGCGTGGTCTGCGCGAGCTGGTCGCCCGCAATCCGGATGCCCCGGAGTACGCCCTGGCGCTGGCGCGCCAGCAGACCTACCGCCCGGCAACGCGGCGCGAGGGCATCCGTGCGCTGGCGCAACTGCAAAGCCAGTCCGCGATTCGTGATGAAGCCCGCGCCGCCTGGCGACAGGCCCTGCTGTGGCTGGATGCCGGCGTCGCCGACGAAGCTCTGTATGACCAGTACCTGCGGGCGATCCCCGGCGATGAGGCCATCGGCGCAACCCGCGAGCGCCTGCGCGCGCAGCGTCCCGACAGCCCGCAACGGCAACGAGAGGCTGCGGTCCAACGCGCCTTCGCACGCCTCGATGCCGGTGCCGATGCCGATGCAGAACGACAGTTCAACGCCTTGCTGAAGCAGCGCCCCAACGACGCTGCAGCGCTGGGCGGACTCGGTCTGGTGCGGTTGCGTCAGCAACGGTATGACGACGCGGACACCCTGCTGGGACGCGCCATGTCAGCGCAGCCGGGGCAGGCCAGCCGCTGGCAGGAAGCCCGCCGCAGCGCAAGATTCTTCAAGCACTTCGAGGCTGGCACCCAAGCACGCGAAGCTGGCGACCTCGACGCTGCGCAGGCGGCGTTCCGTACGGCCTTCAGCGCACCGCCCAAGGCGCTCGATCCCGCGCTGCGCACTGCCTACGCCGATGTACTGCTGCAGCAGGGTGACAGTCCCGCCGCCGAACAGCAGCTGCGACTGGCCCTCAAGGATCAGCCCGGCAACACGGACGCGCAGCGGCAGCTGGCCCAGTTGCTGGCCCGCAGCAACCGCCTTGCCGAGGCCGAGCGCCTGGTGGCTGATGCACCACCTTCGGTTCAGGCAGCGATCGCGCCAGCCCGCGCAGAAGCGCTGCGTGAACAAGCCAAAACGGCCAACCAGCGAGGCGAGACGGACGCTGCAGCCCGACTGCTGCGACAAGCCCTGGCGCTGTCCCCCAACAGTCCCTGGGTCCGTCTGGACCTGGCACGTCTGGCGCGCGCGCGCGGCGACGCTGCGGAGGCAGATCGCCTGCTGGACAGCCTGCGCCAGACCCACCCGGACCTTCCCGACATCGCACTGATGCAGGCCTACGGCCTTGCTGAAGACCAGCGCTGGCTGGATGTGCTGTATGAGCTGGAGCGAATGCCGCTGCAGCAGCGCAACCGCGATGCCTCCGCCCTGCAGCGTCGGGCGTGGATCCAGTATCAGCTGCAGCGCGCGGGTATCGCCGCCGAGGCCGGCGATCTGGAAATCGCCTACCGCGCCCTGGTGGCCGCCGATACGGCGGCCGGCAATGACCCGGAGCACCTGCAATCGTTGGCTGGCGCCTGGGCCGGCGTCGGCGATCCGGCGCGAGCCCTGGCCTACCTTCGCCACAGCTTCGAAGGACGGCCCGCCAGTGCCGGGCAACGGCTGCAGTACGCAGCACTGTTGCTTCAGCTCGGTCAGGATGTCGAATTCGAGAGCACTGCCGAGTGGCTGCTGCGCCAGCCGCTGACTGCCGAGCAATCGCAAACGCTTGAAGGTCTGATCGTCGACTACCGTATCCGTCTGGCGGACCGCGCGCGCGAACGCGGGGACCTCGCGGAGGCCTACGCGCTGCTGCGCGAAGTGGTGATGCGCCGCCCCCAGGAGGCGCGCGTCCAGCTGGCGCTGGCACGGGTCTTTTCGGCTGGCGGGGATCAGGCGCAGTCCATGGCGCTCTATGACCGCCTGCTGGAGCGCGAGCCCGACCACCGGCAGGCCTTGGAAGGGGCCGCCAACAGCGCGCTGGCCAGCGGCGATCCCGCCTTGGCGCGACAGCGCGTCGAGGCATTTGACGATGCCTTTCCGGAGAGCGCGGATGCCGCTGAGTTCAAGGCACGCCTGGCAGAACTGAATGGCAACCCGGGGCTCGCCGAACGCGAATACGAGATCGCCGCCAAGCGACGCACCGTCCAGCCCGACGATGTCGCGTCCCCCCTGCCCCGGCTGGAGCTGATTGATGGCAGCCGGCTCGCCATGCCGTTGTTGCCACGCCCGGCAGCCGACGCCGACGCCTGGCAGGGCGTGGTACCGCAACGTCCCCTGCAGCCCCGTCCCTCGGCCTTCGACACGCCGGTCGCGCCCCGCAACGGCACCGACCCGTTCGCGCCACGCCAGGCCTTGCCGGGACTGCGTCTGGATACGGCTGCGCCCGCGATCCGGCCGGTTCGCCGCACCGCCGCCGCCCCAAAGGTCGCCACTCCGGGTGTGCGCTTGCGCGTGGATGATGCCCTGGGTCAGCCAGCGGCCCCGTCTGCACCCCGCCCCCGAACGCTGGCCCCGACATCTCGCGCCACCGCTGCCGCCCCCCGCAGGGGAGCGTCAGCCGGAACCGAGTCGTCGCTGGATCGGCTGCGCGCCGGCAACAGCGGCTGGCTGGGCGGCGCGCTGCATTCGCGTGTCCGCGATGGCGAGGGCGGCCTGTCCCGTCTGTTCAATATCGAAACTCCGATGGAGGCGCAGAGCGCCGCCACCGCACTCGGCCAGTTCGGGGTCCGTGTGGTCCCGGTCTATCTCGACGCCGGCTCGGCCAGTGGCAACGCCTTGCTGCGGCTGGGTGCCCTGCCGCTGATCAACGGGGGCGATGATGCAGTCAGCCTCAGCGAGAGCGGCGTTGCCGTTGGCTTGACCTACCGTGCGGGCACCTTCAGCGCCGATGTCGGCTCGACGCCCCTGGGCCTGATCGAAGAACGTCTGACCGGCGGCGTCCGCTGGGCACCAACCACCGGGCCGTGGCGTTTCGCCTTTGAACTGGCGCGGCGTCCCGTCACCGACAGCCTGCTGTCCTACTCCGGCGTCTACGACCCCCTGCTCGGCGTCAACACCGGTGCCATCAACCGGACCGGAGGCCGCGCAGACATCACCTACGACACCGGGCGACTCGGGGTGTACGGCAACGGCGGCTTCGCCACCTATGACGGCCGCAACACCGACGACAATGCTGCCGGTGAGCTGGGTGGCGGCGTCTACGTCCGCGCCCTGCGCTCCGACGTCCGAACCCTCACCTACGGGCTCAACATCACCACTTTCTTCTACGACAAGAACCGCCGCTACTTCACGTTCGGCCATGGCGGGTATTTCAGCCCGCAGTTCTTTCTCGGCGTCACGGTCCCGGTGGAGTTGAGCGGCCGCTGGGGCGATGTGCGCTACCGGCTCAACGGCGCCGTCGGCCTGCAGACCCTCCGCGAGGACGGGGCCGTTCGGCTGTGGCGAGTGAGGGATTCGAACCCCCGAAGGCAGTGCCAGCTGATTTACAGTCAGATCCCTTTGGCCGCTCGGGCAACTCGCCGGGGCGCAT
>CAKZHZ010000015.1 GCA_936928855.1 uncultured Polycyclovorans sp. | reverse complement strand
TCGATCCGCAACAAGGGCATGCTGTCCAAGATCGCACTGACCCTGTTCACCATCTCCTTCATCCTGCTCACCTACTACGGCCTGCAACCCCCGACCGAACTCGGCACGCTGATCTCGCGCGTGGGCACGATCATTTATTTCGCTTTCTTCCTCCTCATGCCGTTCTACACGGCGATGGAAAAGACCAAGCCAGAACCGGAACGGGTGACGGGGTAATCGATGAAACGGATTCTTATTTCTCTGTCCGCCCTGCTGCTCTCCGGCGCCGCCGTGGCGGCAGGCGGCGGGCCGCTGCCCTACAGCTTCGAGCCGGACGTCACCAACCTGCCTTCAGTGCAGCGCGGTGCCCGCAATTACATGGCGTACTGCTCCGCCTGTCACTCGATGAATCTGCTGCGCTACAGCCGCATCGGCGAGGACCTCGGCATCCCGGAGGACATCCTCAAGGCCAACCTGATGTTCACCTCGGACAAGCCGGGCGACACCATCAGCGCCGCCATGCCGGCAGAGTCGGCCACCTGGTTCGGGCGCCAACCGCCCGACCTGACGGTGAGTTCGCGTGCGCGCGGTCCGAGCTGGGTCTACAGCTACCTGATGACCTTTTATCTCGACCCGAGCCGCCCCGCTGGCGTCAACAATCTCGTGTTGGCGGGCGCCTCCATGCCCCACGTGTTGTGGGAACTGCAGGGATGGCAGACCAAGGGTGACGACGCGCATCACGCCGAGGACGAAGGTCACGGCGGCGGACACGGCCCTGACACCGGTCTGACGCTGGTTCAAGAAGGGACGCTGAGCCCCGAAGAATACGAAGCCTTCGTCGCCGACACCGTCAACTTCATGGCCTATGCAGCCGAACCGGGCCGGGCCGGCCGGGTCGGTCTGGGCATGAAGGTGATGCTGTTCCTGCTGGTGTTCTCGACGCTGGCCTACATGCTGAAGAAGGAATTCTGGAAGGACGTACACTGACTCCCCCTGCGGATTTCCCGGCGCCGCTCATGGTCCCTTACCATGAGCGGCGCTGCCGTTTCCGGGGCATCGCGTCCCGCACCCAACACCATGCGCCTGCCCCATCAAACCCGTCATCGTATTGAGCGAAAGCCGGCGCAACGCGCCAGCCTGTGCCTGTACGGGGTTTCCGACACCGCGGAAACACAGTGGGTGCGCCTGGTACTCGCCGAAAAGCATCTTGAGCATGCGCGCTTTGAGGCCGTACACCCTTCCCGCCCGCCAGAGGATCTGGTGGCGCTCAACCCCGCCCTGCGGTTGCCAACCCTGGTCGACCGGGATGCCGTGGTGGTCAGTGCGCCGATTATCGCCAGCTATCTGGACGAGCGGTTCCCCCACCCCCCCCTGATGCCGCCAGAGCCCGCCCAGCGGGCGCGTGTGCGCCTGCTGCTGGACCTGTTGACCGGCACGGTATTCCCGGCTCTCGATCAGGACGAAACCGCGACACTGGAACCCCTGCTTCGGGACCTCACGGATCTCGTCGCGCCGCGACAGCGGCTGCTGGGCCTCGACTATCACCTTGCGGACTGCGCCGCTGCGGTCTGGCTGTCGCGACTCCCGCCCCATCCGGCCGGGATGACCACCGAGGGCCAGACCCGACTGTCCGCCTATCGGCGACGCCTGCTGGCGCGGCCCGCAGTAGAATCCGTGCTGACATGAAGAAGAACAGCCGCCGCCCCTATCTGATCCGCGCCATCTACGACTGGGCCACTGATCAGCAGTTCACCCCCCACGTCATGGTGGCGGCGGATTTTCCGGGAGTGCTCGTCCCCACCGAGTACGTTCAGGACGGGCGTATCACACTCAATATCAGCCCCGCCGCGGTTCAAAACTTCGACATCCTGCCGGATATGCTGTGGTTCTCGGCCCGGTTTGCCGGGCGCGCCTTCGAGGTGCAGGTGCCGCACGGCAGCGTGCTGGCGATCTTTGCTCGTGAAAATGGCGAAGGCCTGGTATTCGGTGAGATCGAACCCCCCGACAGCGACGACCCCGCACCGCCCTCCCCGGCGGATGGACCGGAACCGGAAGCCCCGCGCGCCAAACCTGCCCGCAATCACCTGCGCGTGGTCAAGTAGCGGCACCCGCACCCGGCAGCGTCTTGCCCGGGTTGAGGATCCCCGCCGGATCGAACACGGCGCGCAGCGCCTGCATCTGGGCCAGCGTCACCGGATCGATCTCCCACCCGACGAAGGCCCGCTTGTCGATGCCGACGCCGTGCTCCCCGGACAAGGTCCCGCCCAAGGCGAGCACAGTGCGGAACACCTCGGAAAGGCACTCGCCGATCACCGCCATCTGACGCGCGTCATCCGGATCGGCCATCAGGTTGACATGGATGTTGCCGTTGCCCGCATGGCCGAAGTTGACGATCTGCAGCGCGTACTGCGCTGACAGACGCTCGAGCGTCGCCAGCAGGTCCGGCAGTCGGCTCACCGGCACGGCCACATCCTCGTTGACCTTCTTCGGCGCCACCTGCCTCAGCGATGGTGACAGCGCCTTGCGACAGGCCCATAGCGCTTCGGCCTCCTGCGCATCGGCCGCCACCTTGAGCTCCACCAGGCCGTCGCCCTCGGCCGCAGCCGCCACGGCCGCCTGCGCCAGGGAGACGGACTCAGGAGTGCCATCCACATCCATCAACAGCAGGGCACCCGTCCCTGCGGGTACGCCGGTATCGCGCCAGGCCTGCGCCAGCCGCACGGCGGTGCCATCCATGAACTCGAGCGAAGCCGGCGTCTCGGATTGCCCCATCACGCGAACCACTGCAGCCACCGCAGCGGCGGCATCGACATAACAGGCACGCAGCGTGCGTTGGGACGGAGGACGCGGCAACAGTTTCAGTGTGGCCTCCGTGACCACCGCCAGCGTCCCTTCGCTACCGACCAGCAGGCGAGTCAGGTCGTAGCCAACGACACCCTTCGTGGTTTGCCCACCGGTCACCAGCGTGCGGGCGTCGCCGGTCACCGCCCGCAGACCCAGCACATTGTCCCGCGCAGTCCCGTACTTGACCGCCCGCGGACCACCGGCCCCGCAAGCCAGATTGCCACCGACTGTGGAGTAGCCGGCACTGGTGGGATCCGGCGCCCAGAACAAACCGTCGGCAGCGACCTGCCGTTGCACATCCGCATTGATGCAGCCCGCCTGCACAACGATCAAGCGGTCCGCCGGCCGGTACTCGAGTACGCGATTCATCCGCTCCAGCGACATCACCACACCACCCTGCAAAGGCACGCTGGCACCGGTGGTATTGGTGCCTCGCCCGCGCGCCACCAGTGGCGTCCGATGGGCGTGGCAGGCTGCGACCACCGCCACCACCTCCTCATGATCAAGCGGAAACACCACCGCCTGCGGTAGACAGACGCGCCGCGAGTTGTCGTAGCCGTAGGCCAGGCAATCGGCCGGATCGTCGAACACCCGGTCGGACGGCAGAATCGTCGAAAGACGGCGCCGTAATGCAGAGGCTTGCACTGTGCTCATGTCCACCCGTCCTGACCGAAGGCACCCCGGATCCACTGCGGCGGCGCCGTGCCGTCAAAGCTCACCACGTCGAAGCGCACCACACGCTGCTGGTGTTCGGGGTGGCTGGCCAGCCACCGCTGCGCAGCGCGCAATACGCGCCCCTGCTTGTGCAGGCCCACCGAAGCGGCAGCGCCTCCGAAGCCTCCTAGCGCGCGTGCACGGACTTCGACGACGACCAGATCCGCGCCGTCGAGCGCGACGATATCGAGCTCACCAAAACGACTGCTGGCGTTCCGGTCGAGAATCCGCAGGCCGGATGCCCGCAACAAGCTTTCCGCACGCGCTTCGGCCTCGGCACCCCGCCGCCCGGCGAGGGTATTCAGCGGCCGACGCCGTCCGACCATGCCCAAGGCGCGGCGGCAGGCGCCGGTAACGGTTCCAGACCACGCGAAGTGATCCGGGCACACGCCAGTGTGCGCTGCACCCGGCCATCGGGCATCACGCTCAGCACCCCGGTCATGCCTTCGACCGCCGACAGGGTGCCCCCTTGCGACAGTTCCCGGGCCAGCATCAGCGCATCGACCCCCATGGCGAACAGGCGGGGCTGGTCGCGCAGGTTGGCGAGGTCGGCGGCGGCCCCCACCACCGATGGCGCGCGCTGAGGATCCACCACCCAAGGCTGATCGCAGAAACGCGTGCCGATCAAATCGCCGGTCACGCCCTGCTGCGGATCGTAGATAAGGGCCGTGGCGAACGCTGGCAGATCCTGCGCGCGATGAAAGCGGAATTGCGACCAGATCTGTCGCCCGTCTACAGGCCGTCCGGCGAAGAACACCAGGTCGATATCGCCGCGCCGCCGCGTTTCAAACACCGGACGGCTCCCCAGCACATTCACCAGCTCGCGATAGCGCGCCTCGCTGTCCGTCACCCGCATCAGGTCCTTGATGGGCTCCGAAAAATCAGCCGTTCCGGGTGCATAGCGGCGCCGCTCAATGACAGCGCCACCGGCCTCGGACAAGGCCTGCTCGAACGCCAGGGCGATGCGGTCACCCCAGGCCCCTTCCGGCAGCAACATCACCGCGCGGAACAGCTGTTGTCCGATCGCCTGGCGCGCCGCGGCGCGGGCCTCGTCCTCCGGAGCCAGCGCGAACTGAACAACGTTGCTCACAGGCGCACTGAACAGACTGCCATCGAGCTGATTGAGTGCCATCATCGGCACCGGCGGGCGTCCATTCGCCAATACGGCAGCGACGCTGTCCTTGTGCAAGGGACCGATCAGCAGTGTCGCGCCCTCCTGCAGCGCAGCCTGATACGCCTGCCGCGCCCCTTCCGCGTGGCCACCGGTGTCGTAGAACCGTACTGGAACGCTCACACCAGCTTCCAGATAGGCCGCCAGCCAGCCGTCGCGGATCGCCGCAGCGCTGGTCGCCAACGGCCCACTGAAGGGCAGCAGCACCGCCCAGTGCGCCGCACCCGTGACGGGGGAAAACTGAAACGGCGTGCCACCTGCTCCCGCGGAGATCGCGGAGGCCAACCCACCGGCGGTCATCCAGGCGCTGGCCGGATGCGGCCCGAACTGCTGCTGCCAGCGCTCCATGGCGACACCGCCATCGGCCTGCCGGTGTGCCAGCGCCAGCGCCACCCAGCCCTCGACCACGAAACCGCTCCCTGCCGCCATCACCCGATCACGCTCCGTCAGCGGTGATGCCATGAGGCCTTGCCAGAGTCGGTCACGGTTGTCGTCGATTGCGATGGGATCCTGCAGCCACTGCAACCGCTCAACCCAGGCCGCAACCGCCTCCACTGGCTGATCAAGACGCTGCAGGGCTTCGGCCCGCAACGCCGCAGCGCTCGCGCCCACCACGGGATCCGACACGCTCGCAGGCAGGTGCCTCAGCACATCCTGGTCCCGTCCCTCAGCGGCCGCCAGACGCGCGCGCAGCAGCTGTAGCCGGGGCATTTCGGCGACTGGCACCGAGTGATCCGCGAGGGCATCCAGGTGGGCCCGTGCCATCGCCAGATCCCCGCGCTCGAAAGCCGACTCTGCGCCGTACAGCGGCGACCGCGGTGCCGTCTGAGGTGACGACGGCAGCGCCGAAGGCGGTGCCCGATTGACCGGCACGGGCAGTGCTGCGCAGCCCGAGACCAGGACAAGCAACACCGCGCAGCACCAGTGCGAACGGCAGAGTGAGTCGGCGGATTTCATGGCCGGCAAGTATGACACGGTGCGACAATCGCCCCATGAACGAAGCCCGTGTCGTCGAACCCGGCCATCTCTATGTGGTGGCTACCCCGATTGGTCATCTGGGAGACCTCAGCCCGCGCGCGGCGGCCGTGCTCCGCGCCGCAGATCAGGTGTTGGCGGAGGACACCCGCACAACCGGTCTCCTGCTGCAGCAGCTGGGCATTCAGACCGCGTTGCTGCCCCTGCACGAACACAACGAGCGGGCGCGCGCCGACGACCTGGTCAAACGACTGCGCGAGGGCGCCGCCCTGGCACTGGTTTCCGACGCCGGTACCCCCCTGATCTCCGACCCTGGCTTCGTTCTGGTCCGGTCCGTGCGCGAGGCGGGACTGCCGGTCATCGCAGTGCCTGGCCCGTGCGCGCTGGTGGCGGCGCTGTCCATTGCCGGGCTGCCTACCGATCGGTTCACCTTTGTCGGCTTCCTGCCGCCCAAGTCCGGGCCGCGCCGACAGGCGCTGGAAGCCCTGCGCGGGACACCTCACACCCTGGTGCTCTATGAGGCCAGCCACCGCATCGTCGACACCGCAGAGGCGCTGGCCGAGGTGATGGGCGCGGACCGGACCGTGGTCCTCGCCCGCGAGCTGACCAAGCAGTTCGAGCAGACCGTGCGCTGCGCCGCCGGCGACCTCGGCCACTGGCTGCGCGACAACGCCAACCATCAGCGCGGGGAGTTCGTACTCGTGGTGGCGGGCGCACCCGATGCGGATCAGGACGAAGCCAGCGCACGGCGCACATTACAGGTGCTGCTGCGCGAACTGCCGCCCTCCGCCGCCGCGCGGGTCGCCGCCGAGCTGACGGGGCTACCCCGAAAGCGGCTTTACGCGCTGGCCATGGAAGACTTCTAGTGCAGGGTTTCGCACTGCACTAGAAGTCGAGATCCAGGGCCCCGCAGAGCCAATCGATCATCGGCGCCAGCACCCGGTAGCGACTGACGATCAGCTTGGGCAGGTCGGGACGCAGCAGATCCTCATCGGACACCGCCGTCCCGGCCACGAAGTCCTTCCGCTTGAGGTCTTCGATCAGGGGGTGCGCCGGATCAAACCCCTTGGGAGGACGGGACAGACTGTCGCCGGTCAGCGCAAACTGGCGGCGGAAGGCAGCGCTTTGCGTGGCCTGTTTCCAACTGGCGGGATTGTTGACGATGTAGGCCCGGATACGGCGCAGGGTTTCAGCCTGCGGGTGCCAGATACCACCGCCGATGAAACTGTCGCCCGGCGTGAGGTGGAAATAGAACAGGGGCGCATCAAGCCGTCCCGGCGCGGCACTGCCACCCGCGTCCGCCCTGGCCGCGGCGCGCGTGGCACCGTGAAAAAACGTCATCCCGGCGTGGGTCTTGTACGGCGTCTTGTCCTTGCTGAAGCGCGTATCGCGATGAATACGGAACAGCGAGCCCCCCACCTTCTTCGGGCTGGCCACAAACGCCGGACTGATGGTCGCCAATGGCCCCACCATGTCGGCGATGAAACGCAGGCAGGGTTCCCGCACATCCCGC
The DNA here is from genome assembly GCA_936928855.1 of uncultured Polycyclovorans sp. Lineage (GTDB taxonomy): Bacteria > Pseudomonadota > Gammaproteobacteria > Nevskiales > Nevskiaceae > Polycyclovorans. The sequence continues at coordinate 11,865 of CAKZHZ010000015.1, read as the reverse complement.
TCGTAGGCCTCCCGGTTGGCCTCGAACCAGGCCTTGTCGTTGTGACGCGTCAGTTGCCTGAAGAATCGCAGCGTATTGGACGTGAAGTACGGGGCGGCGGCGGGCATGGCAGTCAACTCCGGGGTCGGATCGCCAGCGCCAACAGGCCGGCGAGGTGAATGGGCAGCCAGAAGCCTATCCAGTGTGCGTTGCCCTGCGCCAGGGGGGTCAGCTGCAACAGCAGCGCGAGTACCGGGCCCAAGGCCACCACGGTGGCCACGGTCAGCGCCCCCCCGCCGAGCGCTGTGGATCGCCGCCACCAGACGGGCAGCAACAGCAGACTGAGCGGCATGCACAGCAGCAGATTCTGATTGGCCGCCATCACATCGTGATCGGTCAGGCCCCACCCCAGCGCGAGGATCACGCCTAGCAGGCCGGCGATCAGTGACAGGCCCGCCCCCAGGGTCATCCGCACCCCGCGTCGGCGACGCCCCAGCACCAGCAGCGCTGCCAGCACCAGCCCCGCCAGCGCCATCGGCAACCGCGGATCCGGGGCCAGGGCCGGCGTCGCCGGCAGCCGCCCGGCATACCAGTAGCCCTCCCGGGCCACCAAGGGGCGGCGCGCACCCTGCGCATCGACCACGGTCACATCTCGCACCGCCGCCATCAGGTGCTCGGGAAGAAAGGCCTGCTGCCAGCGGTCGATGGGACGGTCGGTGCGCGGCCCCAACAGGAAATCGGTGCCGAGCATCAGCGCCGGCAGCGGCGACATCATGCGCGCGGCCTCCTGCCGATAACTGGTGGTGGCGCCCCGTCCTTCCAGACCTGCCCTCAGCGCGCCGCCCACCGCGGCATCCAGGGCATCCCGCACCCGGGTACTGCAGTTGGCGGTGAAATAGTGATACCGGTACTCGGCCTCCTCGGGCTGCGCGTTCCAGGTCAGGAAGTCAGCCAGCGCTCGAGCCTGATCAGGGCTCAGCGCCAGCTGCTGCTCATACACCCAACGGCCTTCGGACCGATAGGCTGCCAGCGTGCGCGAAAGCGACTCAGGCGCCACCCGGTACAACATGCGTCCCCGGGCAAAATTCAGCAGGAAATGCTGCTGGCCGAAGTCGAACAGACCGTAGTTGTAGACCGCGGGCGCACCGGCCGCGGCGTCTCGCACCAGCAACGCGTTGTGCCCGTACCGCTGCCAGTAGACCTCGCCCGGCTGGAAGGTCAGCAGGCTGATCTGCGGCGTCGCCGAGGCCGCGCCGGTCCAGGCCAGCAGCAGGAGCAGGACGAGGACCGGCAGTCGGCGCACAGGCTCACACCATCGACAGGGTGACCTGCAGCAGATGCAGGCGGCGACTATCGGCGCGCTGAACGTTGAAGTTGAAGCGCCCGATTCGCAAGCTCTCGCCTCGCTTCGGCATGTGCCCGAAATGGTGCATCACCAACCCCCCGATGGTATCGAACTCATCATCCGGAAAGTCGGTGGTGAAGTATTCGTTGAAGGTCTCGATGGGGGTCAGGCCATTGACCAGGAAACGCCGTTCATCCTGCCGCAGGATGGTGGCCGATTCGGCCTCGTCGTACTCGTCGTCGATCTCGCCGACGATCTGTTCGAGTACGTCCTCAATGGTGACCAGGCCGCTGACGCCGCCGTATTCGTCCACCACCACCGCCATGTGGTTGCGGCCGCGCTTGAAGTCCTTGAGCAGGATGTTGACCCGCTTCGACTCCGGAACAAACACTGCGGGCCGCAGCTGCGCCCTCAGATCGAAAGTCCCCGGATCGAAGCCGGGCACGGTGGCGGTGAACTTGAGCAGATCCTTGGCGAGCAGAATGCCGACGATCTCGTCGCGTGAGTCGCCGATCACCGGGAACCGGGAGTGGCCGGATTCCACCACCATGCGCAGGATCTCCTCGAGCCCGCCGTCGGATTCCAGCACCACCATCTGCGCCCGCGGCACCATGATGTCGCGCACCTGGGTCTCGGCGGTTTCCAGCACCCCTTCGAACATGGTCAGGGCGTCGGCATCGAGCAGCGAGGATTCCCTGGCCTCCTTCAGCACCTCCATCAGCTCCTCCCGCGTCTGCGGGGCACCGGCGAAGGATTGCGTCACCCGCCGCCACCAGCGGCTCACGGGGGTGTCATCGGGTCTGTTTTCGGTTCGAGTACTAGGGTCGTCGTCGTTCATGGGGTGGGGTTGGGCCCTCGTTAGCGAGGGGTTTTCGACCACCACCGCTATCGCGGCAGTGGGTCAAGCATAGGGATCTGAAATGCCCAATGAGGCCAGAATGGCCACCTCTCGGGCCTCCATTTCAGCCGCCTCGGTTGCATCCTGATGGTCCAGGCCCAGCAGGTGCAAGCAGCCATGCACCACCAGATGCGCCCAATGATCGCGTGGCGGCTTGCCCTGGGCACGCGCCTCGTCGGCCACCACGGCGGCGCACAGCACCAGGTCGCCCAACGGGGCAACATCCGTGTCCATCATCGGCTCGGGCGCATCGTAGTGAAACGACAGCACATTGGTCGGCTTGTCCTTTCCCCGATAAGTGCGGTTGAGCGCCTGCGATTCAAGGGGGTCCACGATCCGCAGCGTCAGCTCGCCTCGACAGTCCGGCAAGGCCGCTCCGACATAACGCCGCAGGTTGGCCGGCGCCGGCACGCCGCGCGCGGACACGGTCCGCTGCACCACCACCACGGGGCCCGCAGGCGGCGGCTCAGTGGCCATCATTGCCCTCGAAACGGTCATAGGCCTCGACCACGGCCTGCACCAACGGATGGCGCACCACATCCTCCTTGCGGAAGGTGGTGAAGCTGATGCCCGGCACGCCTGACAGCACCTGCAGCGCATGTCGCAACCCGCTCTTCTCGTGCCGCGGCAGGTCGATCTGGGTGACGTCACCCGTCACCACCGCCACGCTGCCGAACCCGAGCCGGGTCAGGAACATCTTCATCTGCTCGATGGTGGTGTTCTGCGCCTCATCGAGGATCACGTAACTCTCATTGAGCGTACGGCCACGCATGAACGCCAGTGGCGCCACTTCGATGACGTTCTTCTCGGTCAGCCGGGCCACCTTCTCGAAGCCGAGCATCTCGTAGAGCGCATCGTAGAGCGGTCGCAGATACGGGTTGATCTTGTCGGCCATGTCACCGGGCAGAAAGCCCAGCTTCTCGCCGGCCTCCACCGCAGGCCGGACCAGCACGATGCGGCGAACACGGTCGCGCTCCAGCGCATTGACCGCGCTGGCCACGGCGAGATAGGTCTTGCCGGTGCCGGCCGGCCCCACGCCGAAATTGAGGTCGTGGCGGTTGATGGCACTGAGATAAGACTTCTGCTGCGCGCTGCGCCCCCGCACCACACCACGCCGGGTGCGGATGATGACCTCCCCCTCGGGCGCCATCTCCTCACGCACCACAAGCGGTTCAGCCTGAGGCTCGGAGTGCTCGGCCAGGGCCAGGTGCACCAGCTCGGTGGTCACCGGCTGATCCGCTGCCTGATTGAACAGCGCGGTCAGTACCGCCTCACCCCGCTGGGCATCGCCGCGGGTCCCGACCAACTGGAAATGATTGCCCCGATTGCGGATCTCGATCCCCAGGCGCAGCTCGATCTGCCGCAGGTGGGCATCGAAGGGGCCCGACAGATTGGCCAGCCGTTCGCTGTCATCGGGGCGCAGGACCAGATCGATTCGGGCCTGCGCCGGTCTAGTCGGGGCGCTCATGCGGCGGCGGCAGTTCCGGCCGGTCGCCAGCGGCCACGCAACGAGTTGGGGAGCGCTTCGGTAATCTCAACGTCAACGAACTGTCCGATCAGCGCTGCGGGTGCTTCGAAGTTGACCCAGCGGTTGGTCGAGGTCCGCCCTGCCACCTGTCCCTCGCCCTTGCGCGCGGGCCGTTCCACCAGCACCGTCTGCACACTGCCCACCAGGGCCTGCTTGAACTGCGCGTCCAGGGTGCGGATGCGGTCCTGCAGGATCTGCAGGCGCTGTTGCTTGACGGGCAGCGGCACGCTGTCGCGCAGGTTGGCCGCAGGGGTGCCGGGACGTGGGCTGTAGTTGAAACTGAAGGCCCCGTCAAAACCGGCTTCTGCGATCAGATCCATGGTCTGGACAAAATCGTCGTCGCTCTCGGAGGGAAACCCGACGATGAAGTCCGACGACAATGAAATACCGGGACGGGCAGCGCGGATGCGACGGATCTTGGCGAGATACTCGGCACGGGTATACCCCCGCTTCATCATGCCCAGAATGCGGTCGGCGCCACTTTGCACCGGCAGGTGCAGGTAACTGGCCAGCTTGGGTTCGTCGGCAAACGCCTCGATCAGCGCGTCGCTGAATTCCGCAGGATGACTGGTGGTGTAGCGGATGCGGTCGAGCCCCGGCATGCGGGCCAGGTAGGTGATCAGCAGCGCGAGATCGCAAAGCTCGCCGCTGTTGCCCATCGGCCCGCGATAGGCATTGACGTTCTGTCCCAGCAGGGTGATTTCGCGCACGCCCTGCTCGACCAGATGCGCGCACTCGGCCAACACGTCGTCCAGCGGGCGACTCACCTCGGTTCCCCGGGTGTAGGGCACCACGCAGAAAGTGCAGTACTTGGAGCAGCCTTCCATCACGCTGACGAAGGCGGTCACCCCCTCGGCACGCGGCTCTGGCAGGCGGTCGAATTTTTCGATTTCAGGGAAACTGACATCCACCGCCGGCTTGCGGGTGCTGCGGGTGTGATCCAGCAACTCCGGCAGCCGGTGCAGCGTCTGTGGGCCGAAGACGATGTCCACCATCGAGGTGCGATTGGCGATGGCCTGGCCCTCCTGGCTGGCGACACAGCCCCCCACACCAATGATCCGGCCGGGATCCGCAGCCTTCCAGTCCTTCCAGCGCCCCAGCTCGGAGAACACTTTCTCCTGCGCCTTTTCACGCACTGAGCAGGTGTTGAGCAGCAGCAGGTCGGCCTCATCCGGGTCCTGGGTTCGGGTATAGCCATGCGACTTCGCGAGCACGTCGGCCATCTTGGTCGAGTCGTACTCATTCATCTGGCACCCGTAGGTGATGAGGTAAAGCTTCTTGGACATCCGAGGGCACAGCAGTTATGGCCCGCCAGTATACCGGCTCGCCCCGTCAGAACACCTTACAGGCGCCGCAGCCACTCCTGCACCCCCTCATCGATTTCGCCCGTCACCCGCTCGAACACATCCCGCGGCAGCCGGTAGGGGTCGTCCACATCGGCATTCCGCGGCCACTTGCACACCTTGTGCACCCGTCCCCGCAGCTGAGGGTAGCGGCGGTTGACCCAGTCCGCATGCCCCTGATCCAGCACCAGAATGAGATCCGAGCGCTCCAGTAACGGCAGTGTGGCCTGCTGTGCCCGGTGGGCCTCGATATCGAGACCGCGCGCCGCCATCACCGCCACCGAATGAGGGTCGGCCGGCGCCCCGACCACGGCGGCAGTGCCCGCCGAGAACACCGCCTTTCCGGGCAGCGCGGCCTTCAGCAGCGCCTCGGCAATGGGGCTGCGACAGATGTTGCCGGTGCACAGCACCGCGATACGTTCGAACATGGCGTCAGGGCACCAACACAACCTTGCCGGTCACCTGCCGCGCCTGCATATCCAACAGCGCCTGCGCCGCCTGGTCGAGCGGATACTCCCGGGAAACCCTGGGGCGAAACCGGCCTTCGGCATACCACTGGAACAACTGCTGGAAATTGGCCAGATTGAGGGCCGGCTCGCGCACCACGAAAGCGCCCCAGTGCACCCCGACGGCCGCCACTTCCTTGAGCAGCAGCCGATTGGCCGGCAACGCCGGAATGGTGCCCTCGGCAAAGCCCACCACCAGATAGCGGGCGCCCCAGCCGGCGGCGGAGAGGCACTCCTGCGCCAGCGGCCCGCCCACCGGATCAAAAATGACATCCACACCCTTGCCCCGGGTCAGCGCCTTCACCCCGTCCTTGAGCCCGTTTTCACGGTAGTTGAGGGTTTCGTCAGCCCCCTCGGCCCGCGCCAACGCCAACTTGTCCTCGCTGGACGCGGCCGCGATCACCCGGGCCCCCATGAGCTTGCCCAGCTGCACAGCCGCCAGCCCGACACCGCCGGCGGCACCCAATACCAGCAGGCTGTCCCCGGGCTGGAGCCGCGCACACTGTTTCAGGGCATGAATCACCGTACCGTAGGCCAGCGCGAACCCGGCCGCTTCCGCCATCGGCATGTCCGGCGGCACGGGCAGGCAGGTGTCGGCTGGCGCAATCGCCTCGCTGGCATAGCCTCCCACCGAAACCAATGCGGCCACTCGGTCGCCGGGCTTGAGATGCGTCACCTTGGCGCCAACCTCGATCACCTCACCCGCCACCTCGGCGCCGGGGATGAAGGGCGGCTCGGCGCGCAGCTGATACTTGCCCTGGATGATCAGCGTGTCCGGAAAGTTGACCCCGGCCGCTGCGACCCGGATGCGCACCTCGGTCGGGCCCGGCTGCCGCTCCGGCAGCGTCTGAAGCTGGAGCTTGTCCGGTCCACCCAGTTCGGTACAGACGATGGCGCGCATGGAGCGTACACTCGGTTCAAAGGGACCCGAACGCTAGCCGAAGACCCGGCGCAAGGCCACCCTACGACCATCGGCTGATACTGCCCGACGAAATTGCTTGCAATTTTTATGCCGTGCAGCCCTACAATCAGGCCATGACTTCGACCGACCTCCGCTCGTGAACATGCGCGCCTCCCTGGGGCTGCGCATGGGACAGTCGCTGACCATGACGCCGGCACTGCAGCAAGCCATCCGGCTGCTGCAGCTTTCCAGCCTGGACCTGCAGATGGAAATTCAGCAGGCCCTCGACGGCAACCTGATGCTGGAGGCTGAGGAAGCCGCCCCCCTCGAGACCGAACTGCCTGCGGCCGACATCGAAGATGAAGCGGAAGCGGCCGCACGCGCCGACGAGGTTCATGGCGACCGGGAGACGCTTGCCGAAGACCTGCCCGTGGATGCCGACTGGTCCGATGTCTGCGACCTCGACCCCACCCCCGCCAGCGGCGCACCCGACGAAGACCTGCAGGCCTACCTGGACGCCAACCTCAAAGGCGAGCGCAGCCTCTACGACCATCTGCTGGAGCAGCTGCAGCTCGCCGACCTCAATGACCGCGACGCCGACATCGGCCTGCACCTGGTCGACGCCATCGACGCCGATGGCTACCTGCGCGACTGGGACGATCTCTGCGCCACGCTGGTGAGCCGGTACGCCGTCTCCGTCGACCACATCGAGGAGGTCCTCGCCAGCGTCCAGGAATTTGATCCGGCGGGAGTCGCCGCCCGCGATCTGCGCGAATGCCTGCTGCTCCAGCTGTGGCCGATGCCCTCCCGCACCCCCGGCATCCAGGCCGCCCTGACCCTGGTCGACCTCCACCTGCCGCTGGTGGCGCGCCGCGACCCGGCGCTGATCGCCCGCCAGACCGCGATGGCGCCGGCCGATATCGCCCTGGCACTGGAACTCATCCGCGGCCTGCAGCCCCACCCTGGCCGGCCGTTCGCACCACATGAGTCCGACTACATCGCACCCGACGTCTTCGTGACGCGGGAGAAGGGCCGCTGGCGCGTCTATCTCAACCCGGAACATACGCCGAAATTGCGGGTCAACAGTGAGTACCAGCGCTTCATCAAGCGCGCCGACAGCTCACGGGACCAGCTCATGCTCAAGGGCCACCTGCAGGAAGCCCGCTACTTCATCAACGCCCTGGAGAGCCGCAACGAAACCCTGTTGCGCGTCTCGCAGACCATTGTTGAAGCCCAGCGCGCTTTCCTGGAATATGGGGACGAGGCCATGCGTCCGCTGGTCCTCCGGGATGTATCCGAACAACTGGGGATTCACGAGTCCACTGTGTCGAGAGCCACCGCCAACAAGTATCTGCATACGCCCCGCGGGCTCTACGAGCTGAAGTACTTCTTTTCCAGCCATGTCACCACCACCGAGGGCGGCACCGCTTCGGCGACGGCGATCCAGGCCATGATCAAGCGGCTGATCGCCGCCGAATCCCCCGACAAACCCCTATCCGATTCCGCCCTGGCCGAGCATCTCCTCGGCGAGGGCATACAGGTTGCACGTCGCACGGTGGCCAAGTACCGCGAAGGGCTTGGCATTCCACCGTCGCACGAGCGCAGGAGCGCCTGGTCATGAACTGATGATCGGCGCTTGATCCCGCCGGGAACCCCCGGCTCTTCTCGAAGAGGAGTTTCAGATGAACCTCAACATCTCTGGGCACCATGTCGACCTTACCCCCGCACTCCGCAGTTACGTGCAGGACAAGCTCAAGCGGGTCGAACGACACTTCGATCATTTGATCAGCGCCGAGATCGTGTTGACTGTCGAGAAGGAACGCCAGAAGGCGGAGGCCACGGTGCATGCCTCCGGCGCCGACCTTCACGCCGAAGCCACCGAGCCGAACATGTACGCCGCCATTGACGTCCTGATGGACAAACTGGACCGCCAGACCCGTCGGCACAAGGAAAAGGTGCGTGACCACCACCATGCCGAGGCGCATAAGCGCATGGTCATGCAGTAGACTGCTACCTTCAGGGCCCGGCTGGGGGAGCGCTCCCCTGGGGCCGGGCCTTTTTTGTGATAACGAGAACGCATCCCTATGACCATCAGCGAGATTCTGGGGGCCGACCGGGTGGAGTCGGACCTGACCTTTACCAGCAAGAAAAAGGCGCTCGAGGAACTCTCCAAGCTGCTCGCCAAAGGTGAGCCCTCAGTGTCGAGCACCGACATCCTGGCCAGCCTCGCCGGACGCGAAAAACTGGGCAGCACCGGGCTCGGACATGGCGTCGCCATCCCACACGGCCGCATGGCCGGCGTCGAGTCCAGCGTCGGCGCCTTCATGCGCCTCAAGCACCCGCTCGACTACGACGCGCACGATGCCCATCCGGTGGATCTCGTGTTCGGTTTGATGGTGCCGCAGAACGCCAACGAAGAGCACCTCAAGCACTTGGCCGCGATCGCCGAGATGTTTTCCGACGAAGCGTTCTGCCAGAAGCTGCGCGAAGCGCCGGACGACGCCGCGCTCTACACCCTGATTGCCCGCTATCAGCCCGCCAACTGAGTCTTTCACCCTGCATGGAGTTTTCATGCAGGTGTTCGACACGGGGGTGCTGCTGACCGGCGCCAGCGGCGTCGGCAAATCAGAGCTGGCGCTGGAACTGCTCGCGCGCGGGCACGCTCTGATTGCCGACGACGCCACCGAGTTTCTTCGCCGTGGCGAGACCATCGTCGGGCACTGCCCTGCCCTCCTCTCGGGTTTCCTGGAAGCCCGCAGTCTGGGCATCCTGAACGTGCGCAAGCTGTTTGGTCGCCGATCCGTACGCCCACGCGCCCAGCTGTCACTGATCGTGCAGCTCGATGCGCCAAGCGAGCCCCTCACCTCCGGCATGGAGCGCATCACGGGCCAGCGTGGCGATCGCCAGCTGGCAGGCTTGCGCCTGCCGACGGTCTCGATCCCGATCCGCCTCGGGCATAATCTGGCGGTTCTGGTCGAGGCGGCCTGCCGCGACCATCGCCTTCGTCAGGCCGGCTACCGCGCCGACCGCGATTTCACCGCCCGCCAACTGCGCGCCATTCGCAACGCCCGCCCATGAAACTCGTCATCGTCAGTGGCCTCTCCGGCGCCGGAAAGACGGTGGCGCTCAAGCAGTACGAGGACCTCGGCTACACCTGCATCGACAACCTGCCGCTGTCCCTGCTTGACACGCTGGTGCTGGAAGCGCTGAAACAATCGCCACCGCGATACGCCGCACTGGCGCTGGGCATCGACGCGCGCGAGCGCCCCGACGAAATCGAGCAGTTCCCACGATATCTGGAGCAGTTGCGCGCCCACAATGTCGACGACCGGGTGATCTTTCTCACCACCGACGATCCGGTGTTGCTCACGCGCTACAGCGAGACCCGGCGCCGTCATCCGCTGTCCACCGCCGAGCGGCCGCTGAAGGAGGCCATCGCGCTGGAGCGCAGGCTGCTCAAGCCCATCGCCGATGCCGCAGACGCGGTCATCGACACCACCGACCTCAACCTGCACAGTCTGCGCGAGCGGATCCAGGCCGAAGTCCCCGGTGGCGGGCAGGACAAGCTGTCACTGACGCTGCTGTCCTTCGGCTTCAAGAACGGCACCCCGCCGGACGCCGATTTCGTGTTCGACGTCCGTTGCCTGCCCAATCCGCACTGGGAGTCGACCCTGCGTGCCATGACCGGGCGCGAAGCCCCGGTGGCCGAGTGGCTGGGCCGCCACGACAGCGTACGCGACATGCTCGATGACCTCAGCGGACTGCTGAAGCGCTGGCTGCCCGCCTTCCGCAGCCAGGACCGTGCCTACCTCACCGTCGCTGTCGGCTGCACCGGCGGCAAACACCGCAGCGTGTACCTGGTGGAGCAATTGGCTGCACGCCTGCGCACCGGGCCAGAACCCATCACAGTGCGCCATCGCGAACTGGAACCCCCGCATGCAACGCCCTGAATCCGGAGCCCGCCGATGAGTGTCGGCCTGTTGCTGGTCACCCACGGCAAGATGGGACACCTGCTACTCGAAACCATGCGCGAAATGATGGGCGACCTGCCCCTCGCAGCGGACGTGCTGGAAGTCCGGCGCGTCCAGTCGCACGAGGTGCTGCTGTCGCAGGGACAGAAGATGATCGAGCGCCTCGACAACGGCGGGGGCGTGTTGCTGCTCACCGATGCCTTCGGCTCCACCCCGAGCAACATCGCCAACAAGCTGGGGGCCGCCTGCGGGCTGCCGGTGGTCGCGGGCGTCAACCTGCCGATGCTGGTGCGTATCTTCAACTATCCGAAAAAACCGCTGGACGCCCTCGCCCAATGCGCCGTCGAAGGCGGCCAGCGAGGGGTACTGCAGTGCCCACGTCCGGGCTGAACCTGGGGGACTCAATGGAACGTACCGTCGATATCGTCAACCGCCTCGGCCTGCACGCGCGCGCGGCCGCCAAACTCGTCACCCTGGCCAGCAAGTTCGAATCCGATATTCAGGTCCGCAAGGACAGCCGACAGGTCAGCGGAAAATCCATCATGGGCGTGATGATGCTGGCGGCCGCCAAGGGCAGCCAGATCACGCTGATCGCGGACGGCCCCGACGCCGAACAGGCACTCGACGAACTGGCGGCCCTGGTGGCTGATCGCTTCGGGGAAGACTCATGACCCGGCGAGGCCGCCCATGAGCCTCTGGCTCTCCGGCATCGGGGTATCGCGCGGGATCGCAATCGCGCGCATCCAGAAGCTGCACGGCGGCGATCTGGAGGCACCCGAGTACACCCTGTCCGCGGAACGGGTTGAGCCCGAAATCGCCCGTTTCTACGCTGCGGTGCAGCGTGCGCGCGAGCAACTGCGCCAGGTGCGCGGGCAGATTCCGGCCGGCACCCCGGACGATATCGGCGCCTTCATCGACACCCATCTGCTGATGATGGACGACCGCTCCATCACCGAAGCCACGGTGCAGCTGATACGCGATCAGAAGCTCAACGCCGAGGCCGCGCTGCGGCGATTGCCCGCGCAGCTGGACGCGCGGGTCGTGGCCGGCGCGGCGAGATCGCCGCTGCTGGACGCGCTGGAACTGGCGCAATCGGGCGTGCATTCGCCACGCCGCCGGCGCCAGTTGCAGGAAGCCACGCGCAGCGTGCGCACCGGCACGCCGCTGGCCGCGACAACCAGGCTGACGGCGGTCGAGACATTGAGCGTGTGGTGCCCGTCGCCCCCGGTGCCGCACACGTCTATCGCGGCTTCGGGCGAGGCGATGGGGATCAGCCGCGCGCGCAAGGCCCGCGCGGCGCCCGCGATCTCGTCCGCCGTCTCGCCGCGCGCGGACAGCGCCATCAGGAAGTTCGCGATCTCGTCTTCGGAAGGGCTGCCGTCGAGCAGCGTGCC
>CAKZHZ010000014.1 GCA_936928855.1 uncultured Polycyclovorans sp. | reverse complement strand
GGGGATGAGCAGTGACGTCAGTCTGGAGCCTGCTGAGGAAGGTGTACGACAAGCTAGGCGTCAAGGGCTCGGCCGTTGGGGCTGAAGTTGAGTCCCCGATAGTGGTGTAGCGCGGTCGCCGAGATCGTTCCGGTAGTGGACGTGGGTGCGGCCACCGCGTGATCCTTCGAGCGAACCTCTCACAGCACTCTCGAATGGAGTCATCACGATGACCGCACCACACATTGTCGACCCTGCAGGCCTTCTGGGTGAAGCCCTGTCTGAGGCATCACCGGACATGATGCGTTCCCTGCTGCAGACCGTGATCAACGCGTTGTTGTCCGCGGACGCCGACGCCGTGGTTGGGGCCGAGTACGGCCGCCCCAGCGCAACGCGCACGGCGCAACGTAACGGGTACCGCCACCGCGACCTCGACACCCGCGTCGGGACCGTGGACGTCGCGGTCCCGAAGCTGCGCTCGGGGACCTACTTCCCAGAGTGGCTCCTGGAGCGCCGCAAGCGAGCCGAGTCCGCGTTAATCACCGTCGTTGCGGACTGCTACCTCGCCGGGGTGTCGACCCGCCGGATGGACAAGCTCGTCAAGACCTTGGGGATTGACTCGTTGAGCAAGTCGCAGGTCTCTCGGATGGCGAACGACCTCGACCAGATCGTCGAGGAGTTTCGCCACCGGCCCCTGACCGAGGCGGGCCCGTTCACGTTCGTCTCCGCCGACGCGTTGACGATGAAGGTCCGCGAGGGCGGGCGGGTGATCAACGCCGTCGCGCTGATCGCGGTCGGTGTCAACGGCGACGGGCACCGCGAAGTCCTCGGGTTGCGCGTAGCCACCAGTGAAACCGGGCCGGCATGGAACGAGTTCTTCGCCGACCTGACCGCCCGCGGCCTGACCGGCGTCCGTCTGGTCACCTCTGACGCCCACGCCGGCCTGGTCGAAGCCATCGCAGCGAACCTGCCCGGAGCAGCCTGGCAACGCTGCCGCACGCACTACGCCGCGAACCTGATGTCCGTGACCCCCAAGAGCATGTGGCCAGCGGTCAAGGCGATGCTGCACTCGGTGTACGACCAACCCGACTCCGACGCCGTCCAAGCGCAGTTCGAGCGGCTGCTGGACTACGTCGAGGCCAAGCTGCCCGACGTCCACGCGCACCTCGACGCCGCCCGCGCCGACATCCTCGCGTTCACCGCCTTCCCCAAAGACGTATGGACCCAGATCTGGTCGAACAACCCCGCCGAGCGCCTCAACCGCGAGATCCGACGCCGCACCGACTCCGTGGGCATCTTCCCCAACCGCGCCGCGATCGTTCGCCTGGTCGGAGCCGTCCTGGCCGAACAAACCGACGAATGGGCCGAAGGACGGCGCTACCTCGGCCTGGAGGTCCTCGCCCGCTGCCGCATCAACCTCATCACCGACACCGAACCCCAGATCGGAGGCGACAACCTGCCCGCCCTCACCGCCTGAACCCCAGAAGGAGAACGCAGCCGCTACACCACTACCCGGGACTTGACCGTGAACGTGGACTATGAGAGAGGCACGTCCTCCGGCGCTCCCGGTGTGGTTCCCAGAGCGGCGAGCAGGCGGGCCTCCTCGCCGCTCAGCTGGCCGGGGACTAGGTACTGCGACTGTTCCGCCCAGCCCTCGCCGCCGAGGCGACCGAGCTGTTCGAAGACGCGCGAGCGACGGTCGCCGGTTTCGTGGGCGCCGAGCCGGAGCAGTTGGTGTGGACGAGCGGCGCCACGATGGGGCTGAACCTCGTCGCATACTCGCTCGGGAATGCGGGCCTCATCCGGCCCGGTGACGATCACCGTGCCAGGCGGATCGACCCCCTTCCCCATCATCGAGCGGCTGGTTGGCCGCGATCTGCCCTGGCGGCGGCTCGCCCGGTGGCCGCGGTCCGCGCGGTCGCGGTGGCCGCGGTGGTGGGCCGGCGCCCAAGAGCCACAAGAGCGCCGAGCACCAGATGGGCAAGTCGCGCAAGGTGCACTGAGCGTCTCGCCGAACGACGCAGGGCAACCGGGGTCCTCATCGACCCCGGTTGCCACACCATACTGCGCGCCCTCAGACGACGATGGTTTCAGCGCCGCTGGCGGCGCCGACAATCAGCACGTCGGCCGGCCGGTGCGCGAACAGCCCCACGGTGACCACGCCGGGGATCTGGTTGACGGTGGTTTCCAGCCCCTTGGGGTCGAGGATGCGCAGGCCCCGCACGTCGAGGATGAGGTTGCCGTTGTCGGTGACCACGCCTTCGCGCCATACCGGGTCGCCGCCCAGCTTCACGAGCTCGCGGGCGACGAAGCTGCGAGCCATGGGAATCACCTCCACCGGCAGCGGAAATTCGCCGAGCACGTCGACCTGCTTGCTGGCATCGGCGATGCAGATGAAGCGGCGTGAGGCGCCGGCGACAATCTTCTCGCGGGTCAGCGCGGCGCCGCCGCCCTTGATCAGCCGCAGGTGCGGGTCGGCCTCGTCGGCGCCATCGACATAGATGGACAGGGTGCCGGCATTGTTGAGGTCGAGCACGGGGATGCCGATGGCCTGGAGCCGTGCGGTGCTGGCCTCCGAGGAGGAGACGGCACCGGGGATGTCCTGCTTGCGGTCGGCCAGCAGGTCGATGAAGAAGTTGACGGTGGAGCCGGTGCCGACGCCGAGCACTTCGCCGGGTTCCAGGTAGTCCAGGGCGGCGAGGGCGGCGTTGCGTTTGGCGGTGTCTTGCGGGCTCATGGTCAGACTCGTGCAGTGGGGGGCGGGCGGGGCCCGAACAGGGCGGTGCCGATACGCACCCAGGTGGCGCCTTCGGCAATCGCGGCGGGGAAATCATCCGACATTCCGGCGGACAGCGTGTCCAGCGGCAGGCCCCCGGCGCGCATTGCGTCGAAGTGCGCGCGCAGGTCGGCGAAGGGGCGACGCGGGTCGTCCCCGGGCTGCGGGGGGGCGGGCAGGGTCATCAGGCCGCGCAGGCGCAGGCCGGGCAGGCGCGATACGGCGTGGCACAGGGCCGGCAGTTCCGCGGGCGTGCAGCCGGACTTGCTGGCCTCGCCCGACAGGTTGACCTGTACGCAGACCTGTAGCGGCCCCTGGTCGGCAGGGCGCTGCTGTGACAGGCGTTCGGCAATCCGCAGCCTGTCAACGCTGTGGACCCAGTCAAAGTGACCGGCCACCTCGGCAGTCTTGTTGGACTGAAGCGGGCCGATGAAGTGCCAGCACAGGGGCAAGTCACGCAGCGCATCCCGCTTGCTCAGCGCTTCCTGCAGGTAGTTTTCGCCGAAGTGCTGCTGTCCGGCCTGTGCGAGGGCGCGGATTTCGTCCGCACTGCGGGTCTTCGAGACCGCGATCATGCCAACCGAATCGGCGTTGCGTCCGGCGGCGTTGGCAGCTGCGGTGATCCGTTGGCGCAGGTCGGAGAATCGGTGTCGCAGGTCGGCGGTCATCTTGCTGGGGGGGCGAAAGCGCTATAACGTCGGTCCACGAGGGAAGCGGCCCTGAAGGCCGCCACAGTGTACTGCCGGGAGAACAATCAAGATGGATATCGCGCAGCTGCTGACGTTCGGGGTGAAGCAGGGAGCGTCGGATCTTCACCTGTCCGCGGGCGTCGAGCCGATGATCCGCGTGGACGGGGACGTCAAGCGCATCAACCTGCCGCCGCTGGAGCACAAGCAGGTGCACGACATGGTGTACGACATCATGAACGACAAGCAGCGCAAGGCCTACGACGAGTTTCTCGAAACCGACTTCTCGTTCGAGATTCCCGGCCTGGCGCGGTTCCGTGTCAATGCCTTCAACCACGCCCGGGGCGCCGGTGCGGTGTTCCGCACCATTCCTTCGAAGATCATGAGCCTGGAGGACCTGCACTGTCCGCCCATCTTCAAGGAGTTGGCGGATACACCACGGGGCCTGATTCTCGTGACCGGGCCGACCGGGTCGGGGAAATCGACCACGCTGGCGGCGATGATCAACCACAAGAACGAAAGCGAATACGGGCACATCCTGACCATCGAGGACCCGATCGAGTTCGTCCACCAGTCGAAGAAGTGTCTGATCAACCAGCGCGAAGTGCACCGCGACACCCTGGGGTTCTCCGAGGCGCTGCGCAGCGCGCTGCGTGAGGACCCGGACACCATTCTGGTGGGGGAAATGCGCGATCTGGAAACCATCCGCCTTGCCCTGACCGCGGCGGAGACCGGACACCTCGTGTTTGGCACGTTGCACACCAGCTCGGCGGCCAAGACGGTCGACCGTATTGTCGACGTGTTTCCGGCGGCGGAGAAGGAGATGGTGCGGGCGATGCTGTCCGAGGCATTGCGCGCGGTCATCTCCCAGACGCTGCTGAAGAAGAAGGGCGGGGGGCGTATCGCGGCGCATGAGATCATGATCGGCACCCCGGCCATCCGTAACCTCATCCGCGAGAACAAGATCGCCCAGATGTACTCGTCGATCCAGACCGGTCAGCGCGAGGGTATGCAGACGCTGGAGCAGTGCCTCAAGGATCTGGTCAAGCGGGGCCTGGTCGCCACCGAAGACGCCCGTCGCAAGGCGAACAAGCCGCTGGACCTCTGAGTCCGCGCCGTCCGGAGCCCTGTCATGGAACGCGATCAGGCGATCAAGATGATGCAGCAGCTGCTGGGGATGATGAAGGAGCGCAACGGTTCCGATCTGTTCATCACTGCCGGCTTCCCCCCTGCCATCAAGATCAACGGCCAGATGACGCCGGTGGGTGAGCGCTCTCTCCCCGGCGAGGCGGCGGCGATGATGATGCGGGCGTTGATGAACGACCGCCAGACCAAGGAGTTTGAATCCACCAACGAGTGCAACTTTGCGATCTCGCCGCCGAACCTCGGCCGTTTCCGTGTCAACGCCTTTGTTCAGCAGGGCCGGGTGGGAGGGGTGTTACGCACGATCCAGACCGAGATCCCCAGCTTCGAGCAGTTGCGGCTGCCGCCGCAGCTGAAGGACATCGTGATGGAAAAGCGGGGGCTGGTCCTGATGGTGGGGGGCACCGGTTCCGGCAAGTCGACCTCGCTCGCTGCGATGGTGGGGCATCGCAACCACCAGAGCCGGGGGCACATCATCACCATCGAAGACCCCGTCGAGTACGTCCACCCGCATGGTGGCTGCATCATCACCCAGCGGGAGGTCGGTGCCGATACCCAGAGTTGGGATAACGCGCTCAAGAACACGTTGCGGCAGGCGCCGGACGTGATCCTCATTGGTGAGATCCGCACCCGTGAGACCATGGAGTACGCGATCAACTTCGCCGAAACCGGGCACCTCGTACTGTCCACCCTGCATGCCAACAGTGCCAACCAGGCGATGGACCGCATCATCAACTTTTTCCCTGAGGAACGGCGCGCCCAGCTGTTGATGGACCTGTCGTTCAACCTCAAGTCGATCATCTCCCAGCGGCTGGTGCGACGTGAAGCCGGCGGGCGGGTGGCGGCCATCGAGATCATGCTGAACTCACCGCTGATCGCGGACCTGATATTCAAGGGCGAGATTCACGAGCTGAAGGCGGTGATGGCCCGTTCCAACGAGCAGGGCATGATCACCTTCGACCAGTTTCTGTTCGGTCTGTTCGAGTCGGGTGAGATCAGTTACGAGGAGGCCTTGCGCAACGCCGACAGCAAGAACGAGCTGCGGCTCAAGATCAAGCTGGACTCGAAGCGTGCCGCTCAGAACCTGCTGGACGATGAAGTCGTCAACAACCTGCTGATGAAGGAAGAGGACAGCGGCAGGCGGGGGATGGGCTGATGCTGAAAATCCTGCCGTACCTGAAGCTGGCCGTGGAGCGCAACGCCTCGGATCTGTTCTTCACTCCCAATGCACCGGCGATGCTGAAAGTCGATGGCGATTTTCTGTCCATCGGAAAGACGTTGTTGACCACCGAGTTTGTCCGCGAGCTTGCGTTCAATCTGCTGACCCCTGAGCAGCAGGAGGAATTGCGTGAGCAGCGAGAGATCGATCTGGCCACGCAGGCGGGAGGGCTGGGACGTTTTCGCGTCAACATCTTCACGCAGCGCAATCAGGTCAGCATGGTGCTGCGGTATGTCCGCGGGGACATTCCCCAGGTCGATGACCTCGGGCTGCCGGCTACCCTGAAGGATCTGGTGATGCTCAAGCGGGGCCTGATTCTGATGGTCGGCGCCACGGGGTCGGGCAAGTCCACGTCGCTGGCGGCGATGCTGCACCATCGCAACCTCAACGCGGCGGGGCACATCCTCACCATCGAGGACCCGATCGAGTTTGTTCACAGCAATCAGCGCAGCATCGTCAACCAGCGCGAAGTGGGGACCGACACCCACAGCTACGCCCGCGCGCTCAAGAGTGCCCTGCGCGAGGCGCCGGACGTGATCCTGATTGGGGAGGTGCGGACCCGGGACACCATGGAGGCTACCCTGACCCTGGCCAATACCGGGCACCTTGCCTTGTCCACCCTGCATGCCAACAACGCCTACCAGGCACTTCAGCGCATCATCAACCTCTACCCCGACGAGAACCGCGATCAGCTCTATATGGATCTGTCGATGACGCTGAGGGCGGTGGTCAGCCAGCGACTGGTCCGTCGCAAGGACGGCAGCCGCTGTGCCGCGGTGGAGGTCATGATCAACACCCCGTTCATCCAGGATCTGATCCTCAACCGCCGGATCGACGAGATTCGCGAGGCCATGGCCCAGTCCTCGGATAAGGGCATGCAAAGTTTCGACAACAGCCTCTACGACCTCTGGAAGCGGGGGGATATCAGCGTCGAAGAGGCGCTGTCCAACGCCGATTCCCTGCCCAACCTGGAAGCCCGGATCAATTTCGGCGGCTGAGGTCCGGTCGGGACGGCGGCTTGCGCCGGGGCGGCCGCATCACTACAATCCCGCGCTCTTTCGAGGTCCGCCCTGGCGGACTGAACTATTACAACCATCTGCGGTGAGTCATGAAGACGGTCTTCATCAACAATGAGAACGCCCAGCGCGACTGGTACGTTCTGGATGCCGAAGGGGTCACCCTCGGTCGTCTGGCCACGGAAGTGGCGCGTCGCCTGCGCGGCAAGCACAAGCCGGAATACACCCCCAATGCGGATAACGGCGACTACATCGTCGTGATCAACGCGGAAAAGGTGAAGGCCACCGGCAACAAGGTGCGCGACAAGATGTACCACAGCCACTCCCAGTATCCGGGCGGCATCAAGTCCGTTTCCCTGGGGCAGCTGCTGGAAACGCACCCCGAGCGCGTGATCCAGAATGCCGTCAAGGGCATGCTGCCGCGCGGTCCGCTGGGCTATGCCCAGTTCCGCAAGCTGAAGGTGTATGCCGGTGCCGAGCACCCGCACACCGCACAGCAGCCCAAGACCCTCACGCTTTAAGGCCCCCGCATCATGGTCATCAAGAAAGCTTCCGCCGAACAGAAGTACGGCACCGGCCGCCGCAAGACGGCAGCCGCTCGTGTATTCCTCAAGCCCGGTTCCGGTGCGCTGACCGTCAACGGCAAGACCGTCGAGGAATACTTTGGTCGTGAGACCTCCCGCATGATGGTGCGCCAGCCGCTCGAACTGATCGACGGGCTGAGCCGTTTCGACATCAAGATCACGGTGCGTGGCGGTGGACCGTCCGGCCAGGCCGGCGCCATCCGGCATGGCATTACCCGCGCGCTGATCGATTACGACGAAACCCTGCGTGGCCCGCTGCGTGCCGCCGGCTTCGTGACCCGCGATGCCCGTGAGGTCGAGCGTAAGAAGGTCGGTCTGCACAAGGCCCGTCGCGCCACGCAGTACAGCAAGCGTTAATGCCGCTGGCGCCCCGGGTTCACCCGGGGCGCTTTCGGGGCTACACTGCGCTAACGGTGAGATCCCATTTGGGGGATCGTCTAATGGTAGGACCCGGGATTCTGATTCCCGTTGTCTAGGTTCGAGTCCTAGTCCCCCAGCCAATCTCGTGAAGAGCCCGCCACCGGCGGGCTCTTTGCGTTCAGGAGATGCAGATGCGGTATGCGATCCCGGCGCTGGTGGTCATGCTGCTGTCCCCGTTGTCGAGGGCGGCAGAGGGCATGTGGCTGCTCGAGGCGCTGCCACGAGAGGCCCTGTCGTCGCGCTACCAGTTCGAACCGGCGCCGGACTTCATCGAGCGCACGCGCAAGGCATCGGTTCGCCTGGCTGGAGGCTGCTCCGGCAGTTTCGTGTCGCCGCAGGGTCTGGTGTTGACCAATGCGCATTGCGTGATGGATTGCGTGCAGGCGCTGACCGATGGCGGGCGGAATCTGGCGGAGACCGGGTGGGTTGCCG
This sequence comes from uncultured Polycyclovorans sp., assembly GCA_936928855.1. Lineage (GTDB taxonomy): Bacteria > Pseudomonadota > Gammaproteobacteria > Nevskiales > Nevskiaceae > Polycyclovorans. The sequence continues at coordinate 10,776 of CAKZHZ010000014.1, read as the reverse complement.
GGCCCGATCAGCCGGCCTTGCGGTGTCCCGCCATGGAACTCAACCAACTCCAACACACCGAGGATGTCACCCGCCGGATCCGCGCCGCGACGGTGGGGCTGCGGGGTGAGGCCTTCGCCCGGGCCCGCAACGCCGAGCAGTCCCGCATCGAGGCCGAATGTGTGGGGACGGACGCGGCGACACGTCGTTGTGATGTGGTCGAGCTCTACGATGGCGGTCAGTACCACCTCTATCAATATCGCCGCTACGACGATGTGCGCCTGGCCTTCGTGCCAGAGGCGGCGATCGGGTTTTTTGGCGGTGACCCGGACAACTTCAATTTCCCCCGTTACACCCTGGATGCCGCGCTGCTGCGCGCCTACGACGGCGATGCGCCGGCGGCCACCCCCGATCACTTTCGGATCCTGCCCGCCGGGGCGCAGGCAGGCGAGCTGACGCTGGTGACCGGACACCCGGGTTCAACCAAGCGCCTAATGACGGTCTCGCAGCTGCGGCGTGAGCGCGATGTCGACGTGCTGGAGACCCTGCTGTACCTGGCGGAACTGCGGGGCGTGCTGCTGCAGTTCAGCCGCCAGGGCGCGGCCGCTGCGCAGGCCGCCGCCACCGAACTGATGCAGGTGGAGAACGCCTACAAAGTCTACGAGGGGCGCCTGCGCGCGCTCAACGAGCCGTCCTTCTTTGAGCGCAAGGCCCAGCAGGCGGCAGCACTGCGCAAGGCGTTGTCCGGCAACGACCCCGCCCTGGAGGCGCTGGCAGGGGCGGAGGCCCGGATTGCCGAGGTGCAGGCGATCTACCGCGACCTCTACAACCCCTATCAACTGATCGAACGGGGGCGGGGTCTTGATAGCGCGTATTTCCGGCATGCCCGCAATCTGGTGCGCGCCGCGGTGGAGCGGGAGAAGCCGGATGCGCGCCGGATGCGAGGCTACACCGAGGCCGAATTGCCGCGGTTGCAACAGCGGCTGACAGCCACGGTTCCGGTCGATGTGGCGCTGGAGCGCGCCAGGCTGGCCTGGTCATTGGGCAAGCTGCGCGACCGCTTGGGGCCGGATGACCCGTTCGTGCAGCTGGTGCTGGGCGGGGCCAGTCCGGCGGCGGTGGCCGATCGTCTGGTCAAGGGCACGAAACTGGGGGATCCGGCAGTCCGGGCGGCGCTCTGGGGCGGCGGGGCGGAGGCGGTCTCCGCCTCGGATGACCCCTTCATTCAGTTGGCACGGGCGGTCGACCCGCTGGCGCGGCAGCTGCGGCAGCGCTACGAGCACGAGGTCGAGGCGGTGGAGAATCGCGAGGCCGAAACGCTCGCGGGCCTGCGCTTCGAGGCCTACGGCGACAGTGTGTACCCGGATGCCACCTTCACCTTGCGGTTGTCCTATGGCGAGGTGCGTGGCTGGACCGAGCGAGGCGAGGCAGTGGCGCCGTTCACCCGATTCGAGGGCCTGTTCGGGCGTGCGACCGGCAGTCCGCCGTTTGCCCTGCCGCCGCGCTGGCTGGCGGCGCGGGATCACCTGCCGTTGCAGACGCCGCTGAACTTCGTGACCACCAACGACATCATCGGGGGCAATTCGGGCAGCCCGGTGCTGAATCGTGAGGGTGCGCTGGTCGGGCTTGCGTTCGATGGCAACCGGCACTCGCTGGGTGGCGCCTACGGGTACGACCCGCGCAGCAACCGCTGCGTGGCGGTGCATGCCGGCGCCATCGTGACGGCGCTGTCGGCGGTGTATCAGGCCGACGCGCTGGTGGCGGAACTCAATCCTCAGCTGGGCGAGGACGCAGCACCGTAAGGCGGTTGCCGATCGGGCTGACGGTATCCCCGAGCACGCCTTTCTCGGTGATCAGGATGTCGTCGGACGAGAACAGGGGCGGCTGGCCGCGACGGGCCTGCGATGGAAACCGCAGGCTCAGGGGCGGGAGCGCTCCGAGCAGCGTGCCATCCGGTGCAAACAGCCGCAGGCCGCCCAGCGCAAAGTCGGGTACCAGCAGGAAAACGCCCTCGTCGGTAGGCATCAGGCTGAGGTCGTCGGGTACGCCGAGGAACTGCGCGACCGTGGTGACCGTGCCGGGCCCTTCGGCGGTCCACGGGATGCGGCGGACCACGGCCACTTCCGGCAGGCTGTTGTCGGTCAGGTAGAAGGCGCCGTCATGGGCCTGCAGTCCGTTGGGGGTCAGCAGCCCCTGATCGAGCCAGGTGTCGATCGCGCTGATCCGCAGGGGGTCCGTTTCGGCGAAGGCAACCCGCAGGATGCGCGGGTCCGGCAGGGCCGTGGTCGCCAGCGGTCCATTGACGATGTAGAGCGCGTCGTCGGGGCCCACCGCCATGCCGTTGGGCGCGGCGATGCCCAGTGCGGTGATGGCGGCGAGGGTCGTCACCGCACTCAGTGGTGCGGCGTAGAGCTGTCCATCGAAGCAGCCGGCGTACAGGGTGTCGGCGCGGATCGCCAGGCCGGTGAAGTTGCAGGGCGTTGCCGATAGCGGTTCTGCCTGGAGTGCGCCGCCCTCACCCCGGTGTATTTCGTAGACGTTCTCGCCGCCGGAGACGAACAGGCGACCGCTGTCGGTGAACAGCAGATTTTCGGCGTCCGGAATCTCGAGCAGCGGGGTCAGCTCGCCGCAGCTGAAATCGAGGCAGAGCGCCTGGGGAGGCGGTGCCGGGGGTGCCAGCGCACCCCCGTCATCGCCGCAGGCGCTCAGCAGCAGGGCGACGGCGGCCACCCGCCAGGGGGCGGCGCTCACGGCAACTCGATGGCCACGGCGACGGCTTCACCGCCGCCGATGCACAGGGTGGCCACGCCGCGACGTCCGCCGCGCGCGCGCAGGGCGCCGATCAGCGTGGTCAGGATGCGTGCACCGGAGGCGCCGATGGGGTGCCCCAGGGCGCAGGCGCCACCGTGAACGTTGACCCGGTCGTGCGACAAGCCGTGTTCCTGCATGGCCGCCATCGTCACCACCGCGAAGGCTTCATTGATTTCCCACAGGTCGACTTCGGTCGCGGTCCAGCCGGTCTTTTCCAGCAGCTTGCGGATAGCGTCCACCGGCGCCACCGTGAATTCGCCGGGCAGCCGTGCATGGCTGCTGTGAGCGACGATGCGGGCCAGCGGCACGGCCCCGGCCGCTGCTGCGGCGCTGGCGGACATGAGCACCACGGCGGCGGCGCCGTCGTTGATGGAGCTGGCGTTGGCCGCGGTGATGGTGCCGTCCTTGCGGAATGCCGGACGCAGGCCGGGAATCTTCTCCGGCATGGCCTTGAAGGGGCCTTCGTCACGCGTCACGGTTTCGTTGCCCTTGCGGGTCTTGACCTCCACCGGAGTCACTTCGAAATCGAAGCTGCCGTCCTCGTTGGCGCGGCGCGCGCGCGCCAGTGATTCGATGGCGAAGGCGTCCTGCTGCTCACGGCTGAAGCCGTAGCGGTCCACGGCCTGCTCGGCAAAGACGCCCATCGGGGTGCGTGTCTGATAGGCGTCCTCGAGGCCGTCCACCGCCATGTGATCGAGTACCTCGCCGTGGCCATACTTGAGGCCGCCGCGCATGCGGATCAGGTGGGGGGCGTTGGTCATGCTTTCCATGCCACCGGCCACCACCGTGGTGACGCTGCCGGCGCGGATCATGTCGGCGCCGAGCATCACCGCCTTGAGTCCGGAGCCGCACATCTTGTTGATGGTGAGGGCTGTGACATGGTCGGGCAGGCCGGCCTTGCGGCTGGCCTGACGTGCCGGCGCCTGGCCCTGACCGGCGCCCAGGACGTTGCCCATGATCACGTCTTCGACCTGCCCGGGTTGCAGGCCCGCGCGCTCGACGGCGGCGCGGATGGCGATGGCGCCGAGGTCGCTGGCACTCAGGGGGCTGAACACGCCTTGCAGGGCACCCATTGGGGTGCGTGCCAGGCCCACGATCACGACGGCATCAGCTGTACTCACGAATCATCCTCAACGTCGGGTATGCCCCTAGTATCGCTCAGCGCGTCGGTGCTGCCCCCACCCTATTGCCGGGGTGCCTTCCTGATAGCCTTGTGCGCCCCTTATCTGAACCCGGCCATGATGTTGTTCCAGCACCCCGATTTCGATCATCACGAACAGGTGGTGTTCCACCACGATGCCGACACCGGATTGCGTGCGCTGATCGCCATCCACAGCACCCGTCTGGGCCCCAGCCTTGGCGGGTGTCGCATGGTGCCCTACGCCGATGAGCTGTCAGCCTTGACCGACGTGCTGCGGTTGTCGCGCGCGATGAGCTACAAGGCAGCGATGGCCGAGCTGCCACAGGGGGGCGGCAAGAGCGTGATCATCGGTGATCCACGGCGGGACAAGACGCCGGCGCTGATGCGGGCGATGGGGCGGGGTATCGATCGGCTCGGCGGCGCATACATCGTGGCCGAGGACTCCGGTACCGATGTCGATGACATGGCCGTCATGGCGGGCGTGACCCGCCATGTCAGCGGCCTCACCGATCCCGATACCCGCGCAGCAGGGCGCAGCGGCGATCCGTCGCCGGCCACGGCCTACGGCACGCTGGTGTCAATTCGTACCGTGGCGCGGCGGCTGTGGGGGCGTGAGTCGCTGCAGGGCCTGCATGTGGCGATCCAGGGGGTGGGGGCGGTGGGATATCGCCTGGCGGCGTTGTTGCATGCCGAGGGCGCGGTACTGACGGTCGCGGATACCCATGGTCCAGCGGTCGCGCGCTGCGTGCAGGCGTTCGCCGCGCAAGCGGTGCCGGTGGAGGCGATCCACGCGGTGCCGGCCGACATTTTCTCGCCCTGTGCGTTGGGGGGCGCGATCACGCATCAGGCCCTGACATCCCTGGCGGCCGCAGCGGTGGTCGGTGCCGCCAACAACCCTCTGGCCGATGCGCGGCTGGATGAAGCGCTGCGTCAGCGGGGGGTGCTGTACGCGCCTGACTTCATCGTCAATGCCGGGGGCATCATCGACATCCATCACCAACGCATCGGCTATGACGCCAAGGCCGTGCGTGCACATCTCGATCGTATCGGGGTGACGCTGGAGCAGGTGCTGACGACAGCGCAGGCGCACGGGCGCGGAACCGCGGCAGTGGCGATTGAGATGGCACGTCAGAGGATGGGACGATGAACACGGAACGATTGGCGGCCCTGGGGGCTGCGCTGCAGGCGCGGGCTCAATGGCTGGCGGTTGCCGAAAGCTGCACCGGGGGCTTGCTGGCGGCGCGTCTCACCGATGTGCCCGGGGCCTCCGGGTGGTTTGACCGCGGGCTGGTGACCTACGCCAATCGGGCCAAGGTGGCGCTGTTGGGTGTGCCGGCCACGCTGATCGAGACACACGGGGCAGTGAGTGCCGAGGTGGCGCAGGCGATGGCGCGGGGGTTGCGTGCCGGCGCCGGCGTCGACTGGACGATTGCGGTCACCGGTGTCGCCGGACCCGGTGGCGGCACGGCCGCCAAACCGGTGGGGACGGTGTGGGTGGCCTGGGAGGGCCCGGCGGTCAGCGAGGTGCGGCTGCTGCGTCTGCAGGGCGACCGGGATGCCATTCGTCAGCAGACCGTGGTGCAGGCGCTGCAGGGCCTGCACGATTACGTGACACTGTGAAATAATACAGGTACTCAAAGTCAGGACACACCATGGACGACAACCGCAAGAAAGCCCTCGAAGCCGCCCTTTCCCAGATCGAGCGCCAGTTCGGCAAGGGCACCGTGATGCGGATGGGCGTGGACACCCGTCCGGAGGTGGAGGTGATCTCCACCGGATCCATCACCCTGGACGCTGCATTGGGGATCGGGGGCGTGCCCCGGGGCCGTGTCGTCGAGATCTACGGGCCGGAATCCTCGGGGAAGACCACCTTCGCCCTGCATGTCACAGCCGAGGCACAGAAAGCGGGCGGGGTGGCCGCCTTCATCGATGCCGAACATGCCCTTGATGTCGGCTACGCCGAGAAGCTGGGGGTCAAGGTGGACGACCTGCTGATCTCCCAGCCGGACACCGGGGAGCAGGCGCTGGAGATCGTCGACATGCTGGTGCGCTCCAATGCCATCGACGTGATCGTCGTCGACTCGGTGGCCGCCCTGGTGCCGAAGTCCGAGCTTGAAGGCGACATGGGGGATGCGGCCGTCGGCGTCCAGGCACGCCTGATGAGCCAGGCACTGCGCAAGCTCACCGGCACCATCAACCGGTCGAAGACCACGGTGATCTTCATCAACCAGTTGCGTATGAAGATCGGCGTGATGATGCCCGGCCAGAGTCCGGAAACCACCACGGGTGGCAACGCGCTGAAGTTCTACGCGTCCGTTCGTCTGGATATCCGTCGTATCGGTGCCATCCGCAAGGGCGACGAGGTGATCGGCAACGAGACTCGCGTCAAGGTGGTGAAGAACAAGATGGCGCCACCGTTCAAGCAGGTAGTGTTCGAGATCATGTACGGCGAGGGCATTTCCCGGGAAGGGGAGCTGATCGACCTCGGCGTGGCCCACAAGCTGGTCGACAAGGCGGGCGCCTGGCATGCCTACAACGGCGACAAGATCGGCCAGGGCAAGGACAACGCGCGCAACTTCCTGCGGGACAATCCGCAGATCGCCAGCGAACTGGAAACCACCCTGCGGGATATCCTGATCCCCAAGCGCAAGCGCGCCGGTGAGGAAGAGGACGCCGCCGCCAAGTGAGCCGCTCGATGCGGCCGCGGCCCGCGAACGCGGGTTGCGGCTGCTGGCGCGGCGAGAGCACGGTGCACGTGAACTGAGTGCCAAGCTGCGGCAGCGAGGGGCCTCGGGGGAGGTTGCCCGGGAGGCGGTGGCCGGGCTGGCGGAACGCGGTCTGCAATCCGATGACCGGTATGCGGAGATGTTGGTGCGGCATCGCGTCGGGCAGGGTTACGGTCCCGTGCGTATCCGCGCCGAGCTGGAGATGGCCGGGGTGGAGGGCGCCTCGGTGGCGGCGGCCCTAGCCGCCAGCGAAACCGATTGGCAGGCCCTTGCCGTCGCGGTGTATCAGCGCAAGTTCAAGGCGCCCCCGGCATCGCTGGCGGAGCGGCACAAGCACCACCGCTTCCTGGCCGGTCGGGGCTTCGAGGCGGAGCAGATCCGGGGGGCACTGCGCGGCGGCAGCGCCGACGACTGAATCCGGCACGCACGGCGGTGGTCTTCGTTCGCCAGCGCCACTCGGTAGCCTCTGGGGAGCCGGTTGATTACCATAGCGCCCCTTTGTGTCCGGCATGCTTCCTACCCTATGAACAGCAACGAGGTCCGCGCCAAGTTTCTGGAGTTTTTCCGGAGCAAGGAGCATGCGCTCGTGCCGTCCAGTTCGCTGGTGCCGGGCAATGACCCGACCTTGCTGTTCACCAACGCCGGCATGGTGCCGTTCAAGGATGTCTTCACCGGCCAGGACCGGCGGCCATATACCCGGGCGGCGTCCAGTCAGAAATGCGTGCGCGCCGGTGGCAAGCACAACGATCTCGAAAATGTCGGCTACACCGCCCGGCACCATACGTTCTTCGAGATGCTGGGCAATTTCAGCTTTGGCGACTACTTCAAGGCCGATGCCATTCCCTGGGCCTGGGAGTTCATCACCTCGCCGGACTGGCTGGGCATTGATCCCGGGCGACTGCTGGTGACGGTGTATCACACCGACGAAGAAGCCTACTCGCTGTGGAAGGAAACGGTCGGTGTGCCGGCCGAGCGCATCGTCCGCATCGGCGACAACAAGGGGGCGCCCTACGCCTCGGACAATTTCTGGACCATGGGTGACACCGGCCCCTGCGGCCCCTGCACCGAGATCTTCTACGATCACGGGGATCACATCCCGGGTGGTCCGCCGGGCTCTCCAGACGAGGACGGTGATCGCTGGATCGAGATCTGGAATGTGGTGTTCATGCAGTTCGAGCGTCATGCCGATGGCCGCATGGATCCGCTGCCGGCGCCCAGCGTCGACACCGGCATGGGGCTGGAGCGCATCTCGGCCCTGATGCAGGGGACCCACGACAACTACCGTATCGACAGCTTCCGCATCCTCATCGAGGCCCTTGCCGCGATGGCGGGCCAGCAGCCCTACGAGAGTCCGTCGCAGAAGGTGATCGCCGATCACATCCGGGCGACCAGCTTCCTCATGCTCGATGGGGTGCTGCCGGGCAATGAGGGGCGTGGCTATGTGCTGCGACGGATCATGCGACGCGCCATCCGTCACGGCTACAAGCTGGGGCTCAACGAGCCCTTCTTCCACCGCCTGGTCGGGGCGCTGGGCGAAGCCATGGGCGCCGGCTATCCGGAGCTGGTCGAGAAGCGCGCCTGGCTGGAAAAGACCATCCGCGCCGAAGAGGATGCCTTCGCCACCACCCTCGACAAGGGCATGAAGCTGCTCGATGAGGCCATTGCCGGCCTGTCGGGCACCGTCATCCCGGGGGATGTGGTGTTCAAGCTGTACGACACCTACGGTTTCCCGCTGGACCTCACGGCGGATATCGCGCGTGAGCGTTCGCTCAGCCTCGACCTGGACGGCTATGAGCGCGAGATGGCCGCGCAACGCGATCGCGCTCGCGCCGCCAGCAGTTTCAAGGCGGGCAGCAGCCTTGCCTATGAGGGCGAGAGCACCTGTTTCACGGGGTATGAAGGGCTGCAGGGCGAGGCCACCGTGCTCGCCCTGTTCCGTGAGGGCGCACCGGTGGACGCCCTGCAGGCCGGCGAGGCCGGCGTGGTGGTGCTGGACCGGACGCCGTTCTATGCCGAGTCCGGCGGGCAGGTCGGCGATGCCGGTCGTATCGGTGCCTTTGTGGTCGACGACACCCAGAAGATCAAGGGCAATGTCTTCGGCCACCATGGCCGGCTGGCGGAGGGCCGCCTGGCAGTGGGCGACCGGGTCACGGCCGAGGTGACCGACAGCCTGCGTCGCGCCACCATGCGCAATCACTCCGCCACCCATCTGCTGCACCGGGCGCTGCGGGATGTGCTGGGCGAGCATGTGGCGCAGAAGGGCTCGCTGGTGGATCCGCAGCGGACCCGCTTCGACTTTTCCCATCCGGCGCCGGTGTCGGCTGCCGAGCTGGTCGAGATCGAGGATCGGGTCAACCGGGCGATCCTCGCCAACGTCGAGGTGAGCGCGCGTCTGATGGGCTATGACGACGCCATTGCCAGCGGCGCCATGGCGCTGTTCGGCGAAAAGTACGGCGACGAGGTGCGGGTGTTGCAGATGGGCGCGTTCAGCACCGAACTCTGCGGCGGTACCCATGTGGCGCGCACCGGCGACATCGGCCTGTTCAAGATCCTGGCGGAATCGGGGGTGGCGTCCGGCATCCGGCGCGTGGAGGCGGTGACGGGCGACAATGCCCTGCACTACCTGCGGGGTCTCGAGGCCACCCTTCGGACGGCCGCCGAGCGCCTGCGTGCCGGGCGCGAGGAGTTGGTCGAGAAGATTGATGCTCAGGTGGAGCGCGGCCGGGCCCTGGAGAAGGAGCTGGCTGCGCTGAAGGGCAAGCTGGCCGGCGCCGCCAGCGGCGACCTCGTCGGGCAGGCCCGTGCCGTCAAGGACGTGCGCGTGATCGCCGCCCGGGTTGACGGGGTGTCAGGAAACGATCTGCGCGACCTTCAGGACCAGCTGAAGAACAAGCTGGGCAGCGGCATCGTGGTGCTGGGGGCGGGCGATGACGGCAAGGTCAGCCTGATTGCCGGCGTCACCCAGGACCTCACCAGCCGGATCAAGGCCGGTGATCTCATCAAGCATGTGGCGACCCAGGTGGGCGGCAAGGGGGGTGGTCGCCCGGACATGGCGCAGGCGGGAGGCAGCGACGTGGCTGCGCTGCCGGCAGCGCTCGAATCGGTTTATGCCTACGTGGAAGGCGCTCTCTAAATGGCGTTGATTGTTCAGAAGTACGGTGGCACCTCGATGGGCTCGGTCGAACGGATCGAGCATGTCGCCGCCAAGGTGGCGGGCTTTGTCGAGCGCGGCGACCAGGTGGTGGTGGTGGTGTCGGCGATGAGTGGCGAGACCGACCGGCTGCTGACGCTGGCGCGTTCGGTGAATCCGCGCGGCAATCAGCGCGAGTTCGACCAGATTGCCGCCACCGGTGAGCAGGTCACCATCGGCCTGCTGTCCCTCGCGCTGGGCAAGCTGGGCGTCAAGGCGCGCTCCTACACCGGATGGCAGGTGCCGATCCACACCGACGGTGCCCATATGAAGGCCCGTATCCAGCGGATCGACCCCGAGCGACTGCGCGCCGATTGCGCGGCCGGAGTGGTGCCGGTGGTGGCCGGGTTCCAGGGCATCACCGACGCGGGTGCGGTGGCGACGCTGGGACGTGGCGGTTCGGATACCACGGGCGTTGCATTGGCAGCGGCATTAAAAGCTGACGAATGCCAGATTTATACCGATGTGGATGGTGTTTATACCACTGATCCACGCGTTGCGCCCAAAGCCAAAAAACTCGATCGCATTACCTTTGAGGAAATGCTGGAAATGGCCAGTCTGGGTTCAAAAGTCTTGCAAATCCGTTCTGTTGAATTTGCAGGCAAATATCAGGTGCCCTTACGTGTATTGTCCAGTTTTGACAATGACACCGATGGCGCCTTTGACGAAGACTTTAAAAATAATGTTGGTACTTTAATCACCACCGAATCGGAACATACAATGGAACAGCCTATTATCTCTGGTATTGCCTTCAACCGTGACGAAGCAAAATTAACCATTCGCGGTGTACCTGATCAGCCGGGCGTTGCATCACGTATCCTGTCACCGATTGGTGATGCCAATATTGAAATTGACATGATTGTGCAAAACATTGCTGCCGATGGCACCACTGATTTCACATTTACCGTTAATCGTACTGACTTTAAAAA
>CAKZHZ010000013.1 GCA_936928855.1 uncultured Polycyclovorans sp. | reverse complement strand
CGGCAGTGATCGGATAGTCCGCGCGCATGCCGCTGACGGCCGGCGCGGGCGTCGTCGAGGCCGTCTGTTCGACGCCCGGGGCTGCGGCGGCGGGTTCGCTGGTGCTGGCGCAGCCGGTGGCGAAGGCGAGGGCGCAGACCGCGACGGCGGTCATCATCTGACGCTTCATGATGGATCTCCTGAACAGCGCGGGCAGGAGAGGTCAGGCCCGGTCGCCCGTCAAGCGTGACGGTTCAGCGGCCGACGACGCAAGTGTTCAGACCCTCGTTGCGCACCGCGCCCATGGCCGCTTGGACGCGCGCGGCGCGCCGACGAACATAGGGGCCGGGCGCGGCGGCTTCGTAACGGCGCGGGGCCGGCAGGATGGCGGCCAGACGCGCCGCCTCACGCGGGCTCAGGTCGCGGGCGTCCTTGCCAAACCAGTGGCGCGACGCGGCCTGGGCGCCATAGACGCCGGGGGCCCATTCCACCACGTTCAGATAGACCTCCATGATCCGGCGCTTGGACCAGACCGTCTCGATCAGGACGGTGTAGCCGGCCTCCAGCCCCTTCCTGACCCAGTCGCGCGACGGCCACAGGAAGACGTTCTTCACCGTCTGCATCGGGATCGTCGAGGCGCCGCGGCTCGGGCCCTCCTCGTCGTCGACCACGTCCCGCAGGGCGCCCCAATCCACGCCGTTGTGCAGGCAGTAGCGCTGGTCCTCCGACGCGATGACGGCCTGGACGAGGTAGGGTGAGATGGCCTCGAGCCCCACCGCCTGTCGGTCGACGGAGTGCAGCGTCAACCATCGCCCCAGCATCAGGGTTGAGGGCGGGGTCAGCGCACTATAGACGAGCGCGAGCGACAATAAGAGGACGAGGCCGATGACGGGGAGGAGCAGGATGAGGTTGACGATCCGTCGCAAGCCTCTCGCCCGTGTCCTGCCGGATGCCTCGCGCATCGGCAGCGGGCGCGCCGAAGCCTGCCGCAAAGCCGGCGGCTGTGAAGACGCCGGCCGCCAAACCCGCCGGAACCAAGGCGGCGGCCAAGCCGGCCGCGAAGACCGCGGCGAAAACGACCGCGAAACCCGCAGCCAAGCCCGGCACCGCAAAGTCGACCGCAAAGGGCAAGCCGGCGCCCAAAGCCAAAGCCGTGGCCAAAGCCAAACCAGCTGCCAAGACCGCCCCCGCCAAATCGGCGCCGAAGAAGTCAGCGCCCGCACTGAAGGCGGCACCAGCGGCCGCGCGCAAGGCCGTCACCGACCTCAAGGCGCGTGCCGGCAGCGCCCGCAAACAGGCGGAGGGTGCCGTCGCCAACGCCCGTACCCAGGCCAAGGCAACCGCAAGCAAGGCCAAGGCCAGCGCCGAAAAGCGTGTCGCCGATGCGCGCCTGGCAATGAAGAAGGAGGCCGCCGAGGCACAGGCACAAGCCCGTCAAATGGCGGACAAGGTCAAGGCCAGAGCCAAGGAGACGGTCACCGCCGTGCAATCGCTACGGCCCAATCTCGAGTCCAGAGCGTTCCTGGCCACCAGTCGAGGCAAGCGCAAGCGGGCGGCCGAGGCCCCCGCCCCGCCACCGGAAGGCGGCGCTGGCTGATCGCTCCCTGATCACGATTTGCGTCCCGCCGGGCGGCCGGAGACAATCCGGCCGCCATGGCGCTGTCGCTCCAACAAAGTACCGAACTCTGCCAACTGCTGGGTGATCCCAGCCGACTGCGGCTCCTGCTGCTGCTCGAAGCCTTCGAGTTGACCATGGCCGAGCTGACCGAGGTCACCGGTCTGGCGCAGTCGCGCATCTCCACGCACCTTTCCCGTCTTCGCCGTGCGGGCCTCGTGCAGGACAAGCGCACGGCGGGCGCCGCGCTCTACTTCGCCAGCCGTGAGGGCGATGCCCTGCCGCTTTGGGAGCTGCTCCGCAGCGACCTGGACGATGGTCAGACGCGGCTGGACCGGGAACGTGCCGAGGAGTGCATCCGCGCCCGCAAGCACGGACGCACCTGGGCGGAGACGGTGGCCGGCCGCATGGAGCTGCACTACTCCCCGGGCCGCACCTGGGAAGCCACGGCCCGTGCGCTGATCGGCTTGACCCACCCCGGCCACGTGCTGGACTTGGCCTCGGGTGATGGTGTGCTGGCGGAACTGCTGGCGGAGCAGGCGGCGTCGGTCACCTGTGTCGACATCAGCCGCACCGTCATCGACGCCGCAGAGCGCCGGCTGTCACGCTTCAAGCACGTACGCTTTCACCAGGGTGACATGCATGCCCTGCCGTTCGACGCAGACCGCTTCGATACCGTGTTCGCACTTCACGCGCTGAGCTACACCACGACACCTGAGCGTTTGCTGGCCGAGGCCGCGCGCCTGCTCAAGCCCGGCGGGCAGCTGGTGGTGGCAGCCCTCAAGGCGCATCGGCATGAGGCGGCCATGGCGGCCTACGATCACCTCAACCTGGGCACCACGGCGGACACGCTGAAACGCCAGTTGCAGGCACAGCAGCTCAAGGTGGCGCATTGCCGCGTGACCTCACGCGAGGTGCGCCCGCCGTACTTCGAGGTGATCACCGCCCAGGCCGTCAAACCGACGCGGCGCTGACGTTCACTCACCCTGCTGCCGGCCCTGCCCGCAGATCGTCCTCCCACAGGCAGCGTCCCTTCTTGCCAATGGCCTGAAGGCGTGCCTGATGTTCCGCCCACTCTTCCGCACTGGCCGCCTGCACCACCAACGGCCCGTCGGGCGGGTCCAGCAGATCGACAAAGCGGGAACGCCCGCCGCCACTGCCTTCCTGCTCGTCCAGCGCGAGCCGGGATTGCCCCCCGGTCATCGCCAGATAGACATCCGCCAGGAGGCGCGCGTCCAGCAGTGCACCGTGGAAGTCACGCGTGGAATTGTCGACGCCGTAGCGCTTGCACAGCGCGTCGAGACTGACCCGCTGCCCCGGCAACAGCTTGCGGGCCATCGCCACGGTATCGGTGATGGTGCAGATATCTTCCAGCTTCTGTTCGAACCCGGCGCGGGCGAACTCGACATTGAGAAAGCCGACGTCGAAGGGCGCGTTGTGGATGATCAACTCGGCCCCTTCCAGATAGCGCCAGAGTTCCGGCGCCATCTCGGTAAACCTCGGCTTGTCACTGAGAAAGGCGTTGGTGATGCCGTGCACATCCACTGCGCCGGCTTCGATCTCCCGATCGGGATTGACGTAGTGATGAAAGTCGTTCCGGGTGAGCCGTCGCCGGTGCAGCTCGACACAGCCGATCTCGATCACACGGTGCCCCTGCTCCACCTCCAGACCGGTGGTTTCGGTATCGAGCACAATCTGACGGTGCGTGGGAATGGGCATGACGATCCTGCCTTACGAGTGGGCGCCGTCGCGCGCTTCGCGCATGCCGCGGTTGGCGAGTTGATCGGCTTCCTCGTTGCCCGGGTCGCCGTTGTGTCCTTTGACCCAACGCCACTGGACCTGATGACGTGCCTGCGCGGCGTCGAGTCGCTGCCACAGGTCCTGATTCTTTACCGGCTGCTTGCTGGCGGTGCGCCAGCCGCGTGCCTTCCAGCCCGCCAGCCACTCGGTGATGCCTTTCATCACGTACTGGGAATCGGTGTGCAGCACGACCTCGCAGGGCTGTTTCAGCCCCTCAAGCGCCTGGATGGCCGCCATCATCTCCATCCGGTTGTTGGTCGTGGCGGGCTCACCGCCACACAGGCGGCGAACATGATCGCCGTAGACCATGCGCACGCCCCACCCGCCCGGCCCCGGGTTGCCGCTGCAGGCTCCATCGGTATGAATCACCACCGTCTTGCTCATGCTGCGGGCTCGTCCCCCGGCGTGAACCGGGCGTCGCGATGCGCCACCGGCGCCGTTCCCAGGCGCGGACGCACGGGCATTCTCGGCGCACGCGGCAACAGGTTCATCGGCACCCGCCGCTTGCGCGCACTCAGCAGATACACTTCCTGAAACGGTTGGGCCAGCCAACGCCACCAGGCCTGACCATCATTGCCGCGTCGCAGCCAGGGAAAGCCGGCACTGAAGCGATGCACTTCGGTGACTTCGAAATCCAGCAAGGCCAGCCAGTCCTCCAGTCGGCCAACGCTGGTGAAGCGCGTGCCGTCCGGGGGCCGCTGCGCCGGCCAACGCACCCGGCTGCGCCAGGCGCTGGCGCCCCAGGGGTTGAAGCCAAGCACGAACAGCCTGCCGCGATCGTTCAGCACACGGTCGACCTCCCGCAGCACCTGGTGGGGCGAAACACAGAATTCCAGCGTATGCGGCAACAACACGCCGTCCACACAAGCCGAAGGCAATGGCAGCGATTCCGGCAACGCCCACGCCTGGGCACCCGCCGACATCGGCGCACCGATCACCGCGCGATGCAAGGTGGCGGCGGCATCGAGCATCACATGCCCTCCCCAGCACCCGATCTGAATCAGCTCGCGGCCGAACACATCCGGCAGCCGCTCGGCCAGCGCCTGCTGCGACAGCCGCACCACCCGCTGCGCGCGCGGCGAGGCCCACCAGCGCATCACTGCACTGCGGTTCCAGGGGCGGGGATGACGGTAGGACGACCGGGACATGGGTATCTGGATGTCGGGGGGCGGCCGACGCCGGGGTTTCCGAGGGCGCCGTTCGCCGCCATCATACCCCCATGATTGCCGAGCCGATTCCCATTCTGAGTGACAACTACGTCTGGTGCCTGCGCAGCGGTGCCGACGCTGCCGAGGCCCTGGTGGTGGACCCCGGGGACGCCGCGCCCGTCGCCGCCTGGCTGCATCGGGCAGGATTGCAACTGGCCGGTGTTCTGGTGACCCACTGGCACCCGGATCACATCGAGGGCATCGCGGCGCTGCGCGCCGAGGCGGGACCGGTTCCGGTCTATGGCCCAGCGGCGGAGGCTGCACGCATCCCGCTCCTCACCCACCCCCTGGATGGCAACGAGGTACTCGATCTGCCGGTCGGCCAGGCTCGCGTCATGGCACTCCCCGGCCACACTCTTGGGCACATCGGCTACGTCATCAACGGCTGGGCCTTCTGTGGTGACACGCTGTTCTCGGCCGGCTGCGGTCGCCTGTTCGAGGGCACCCCCGCCCAGATGCATGCCAGCCTGCAGGGACTCGCAGCCCTGCCCGACGACACCCGTGTCGCCTGCACACACGAATACACACTGGCCAACCTGGCCTTCGCGGCGGCGGTGGAGCCCGACAATCCGGCCGTGCAGGCACGGATCGATCACGTCAAGGCGTTGCGTGCAGCGGGGCGCCCCAGCCTGCCCACCACTGTTGCCGAGGAACGCCAGTTCAATCCCTTTCTGCGCTGCCATGTCGCAGCGGTCCGCGCGGCTGCGGCGCACCTCAGTGAGACGCCGCTGGACGACGACACCGCCACCTTCGCCGCCCTGCGCAAATGGAAGGACCATTTCCGGGCCACCTGAGCTTGCCGTCACATGACCGCTTGGTTACCGTTGGGCGCATGACAACAAACAAGGGATGGGCCGGGGGATTGCTGGCGGCCCTGCTGTGGTGTGGCGCGGCGCTGGCCGGCACGACAGCGAGTACCGAAGACACCATCTGGACGCGCATCAGCGCGGGCATGCGCATGGTCGACCCGGAGCACCCCGAAGTGATCCGCTGGGCCCGTCACTATGCGCGCCACCCGCATCATTTCTCGCAGATGCTGGCGCGTTCGGAGCCGTTTCTCTGGTACATCGTCGAAGCGGTGGAGCTGCGAGACATGCCGCTGGAGATCGCCTTGCTGCCCGCGGTGGAATCCGGCTTCGACGCCCGTGCCACCAGCGCTCGCAAAGCCGGCGGACTCTGGCAGTTCGTGCCCACCACCAGCCAGGCCATGGGCCTGACCAGTGGCGCCCACTACGACGCCCGCGGCGATGTCATTGCCAGCACGCGTGCAGCGCTGACCTACCTCTACACCCTGCACGACAGCTTCGACAACTGGCTGCTGGCCCTCGCCGCCTATAACGTCGGGCGAGGCAACCTGTTGCAGGCCATCCGCGCCGCGGACAGCCGCAGCTTCTGGGACCTCGAGCTTCCCCGCGAAACCCGCGAGCATGTGCCGCGCCTGCTTGGCCTTGCGCTGCTGATTCAGCAACCGCAGCGCTTTGGCGTCACCCTGCCCGCCATTGCCAACCGCCAGGCTGGGCGCTCCCTGGCACTGAAACGGCCAATTGACCTCGAAGCCGCCGCCCGCGCGGCGGGTATCTCGGTGGCAGAACTGCGACGCTACAACCCGGGGCTGCGCTACCTGCGTGACACCACCGGCAAGGGATTCGTGCTGGTGGCGGACACTGACGCCGATGCCCTGGAGGCCGTGCTCGATACCACCCACTTTCCACCGCAGCCGCCGCCGGGGCGCAAGGTGGTGGTGGTGGCCCCAGGCGACTCGCTGTGGCTGATTGCGCGCCGTCATCAGGTCAGTGTCGCCGCTCTGTGTGCCTGGAATCGCATCAAGCCCGACAGCATCTTGCGCCCCGGACGCGAGCTGGTCATCGAGATCTAGGGCTCCGCCGCAGACGCCGACGGAACGTCCGCGACAGGGCGCCCTGGCAGTTCCCCGACCGGGATCGAGGGGGTTGTTCCCGGGTGGCTCGACCTTACCCGCCGGCCTCGCGCGAGGTTGCCTGCGCTGCCGCGTCGTTGAGTGCGCGACCCTCGCGTTTCGGCGTGGTCAGCGGCATCGGTACCGGCGCGTTGCCCAACAACAGATCGCGACCGGCGCCAATGCCACCCGTCACCTCCATGGAAAGCCGCTCTGCATCCCGGCGGCGCACGTCGGCGGCAATCTCCGCCGCCTCTTCGGGGGGAACGCCCAAAGCCTTCAAGGTGGCCTCACCGAAGGCCATCGCCGATCCCAGCGTCTCACGCACTTGAAAGTCCACGCCCTCGCGGATGAGCGCCAGGGCGTGCGACCGGTCGTAGGCGCGCACCAGCAGCTTGGCCTGACTGAAACTGTGTTGGGCGAGATGGGCGATCTGCGTCGCCGCCGCCCGGTCATTGACACACACCGCGATGGCCGCAGCCCGCTCGGCGCCGCAGGCCTTCAATACATCCAGCCGCGTACCGTCCCCGAAGTACACCTTGAAACCGAAGCGTGCGGCATTACGGATACGGTCGGTATCAATATCGATGATGGTGACATCGATCCCCCGCGCCAGCAGCGACTGGCTGGCCACCTGACCGAAGCGCCCGAACCCGATGAGCAACACCGCCCCTTCCAGACCGTCTGCCACCTCCACACCGTCCATGGAAGGCCGCTCGCGTCGTCGCATCAGTCTCAGGCTCAGCATGCCAATCGGCGTCAGGGCCATCGAGAGGATGACGATCGCCGTCAGACGCGCCTGAAGCACCGGGTCGAACAACCCCACAGCCGTGGCAGCGGCAAACAGCACGAAGGCAAACTCGCCGCCCTGCGACATCGTCAGCGCGCGGTGCAGGGCGTCGCCGTGGGTGCTGCGGGTCAGCCGCGCCACCGTATACACCGTGCCTCCCTTCAACAGTTTGAAGGCGACCACCCCGGCCAGCAGCAGCGGCCAGTCGCGGGCGAATACCGCAAGGTCGAGCGCCATGCCGACCCCGAGGAAAAACAGTCCGAGCAGGATGCCGCGAAAGGGCTCGATATCCGCTTCCAGTTGGTGCCGAAAGCTGGACTCCGACAGCATCACCCCGGCCAGGAACGCACCCATCGCCATCGACAGACCGCCCCACTGCATCAACAGCGCGGCGCCCAGCACCACCAGCAACGCCGCCGCCGTCATCACCTCCCGCGCGCGCGCAGCAGCCAGCACCGCGAACAGCGGACTGAGCAACCAGCGCCCCGCAACGATCAGGCTCGCCACCGCCGCCACAGCGAGACCAATGGCGACCCAGCGATCACCGGCCCCCGCACTCTGGGCATCCGGCGCCAGCAGCGCCACCAGGGCCAGCAGCGGCACGATCGCCAGGTCCTCGAGCAGCAGCACGGAAACGATGGACTGCCCTGCGGGGGTTGCGCTCTCGCCGCGTTCGTCCAGCAGCTGCATGACCATCGCGGTCGACGACAGCGTCAGCCCCATCGCCCCCACCAGCGCGGTGGCGGGCGCAATCCCCAACCCGATCCCGATGCTGGTCAGCAGGGCCCCACAGACCCCCACCTGAAACAGGCCAAGGCCGAATATCTGACGCCGCAACGTCCACAGCCTGGACGGCTGCATCTCCAGCCCGATGATGAAGAGAAACATCACCACGCCGATCTCGGCGAAATGGAGGATGGATTCGGGGTCATCAAACAAGCCGAGCCCGAAGGGCCCGATCACCAGCCCTGCGGCCAGATACCCCAATACCGACCCCAGCCCCAACCGCCGGAACAGCGGCACCGCCACCACGCCAGCTCCGAGCAATGTCACTGCCTTGAGCAGATCCCCCCCCGCCGCTTCCGCCGCCATCCCCATCTCCGGATTGTCGTCACGGCGAGTGTACGCCGGTCAGGCCTCACCTCATGCAGGCGCCCGGGGCAGATAACACTTGCTGGCCACCCGGTTGCGTCCGGACGCCTTGGCGGCATACAGCGCGGCATCAGCGGAGGCCAAGGCCAGATCAAGCGATTGGCCTTCGTCGGGCACCAGTTGGGCCAAGCCGATACTGACCGTCATCGGGATGCGCTGGTTGTCGAACATCAATGGGGTGCTGGCAATGGTGTCCCGCAGTTGCGAGGCCAGCGCCTGCCCCTCCTCCGGCCCACAGTCGAACCAGAGCACGGCAAACTCTTCACCCCCCAGCCGGCAGGCCAGGTCCAGCGGTCGCCGCGAAAATACCTGCACCTGATCGGCCAGGGCCCGGATGGCGGCATCGCCTGCCGCGTGGCCGTAGCGGTCATTGATCATCTTGAAATGATCGGCGTCCACCATCGCCACGGTCAGCGGCCGGCGGTCGCGGTGAGCCTGCGCGTAGATGCGCTCGGCCTGCACCGCCCAACCGCGGCGGTTGAGCAGTCCACTGAGCGGATCGGTCAGCGCCGCCTGCCGGGTCTGATCGAGCACCGCATCGGCCGATGCCGCGGACTGCCGCTGCAGTCGCAGCACCAGGGCCACCGCCAGCAACAGGGTGAAGGCCCACAGGGCTGCCTGCATCGCGGCAGCCGGGGAGTCTGCGGCGACATACGCCAGGACCACCAGCAGACCGGAAGCGACGGCCATCACCCGCAAGCCCGGCCCGGCGGCGCGAAAGTCACCCAGCACCACACCCGCCACCACCGAAATGGCGATCAACTCGGCAGCGAAATCGGCGTGCCCGGCCTGCGGTAGCGCATGCGCCAGCGTGCCCACCCCGGCGAGGCTCAGCAAGGACCACAGGTAGAGACGATCCCGCGCCGACGATGGGGCCAGCAGCAGGCCGAGCAGCGACAACAGACCGCATCCCGCCGTCACCCGCACCAGGGTGTCAGCAGCGTCGGCACCGGTGGCGAACAGCGCGGCCAGCGCCAGCACCCACGCCGATGCCAGATACAAGGCACGCGCCGGCGTGCGCCACAGCACCGGGAATCGGATGGGCAGTGCGCGCGAACCAGCCGTGGAGGAATTCATGCGAGTGTTCATCGTGCCTCTCCGCTGTTGTTCTTGATTCGGATACCGCAAGCGGGGGGCCGCGTCGCGTCCGGTCACTGTCCTTATATCGGCCCCTGCCGACCGCCGGCGTCCACAGCCGCCATGGGGCGGGGAAATCCCGACAGATGGCGGCCGTCGGATTTCCGACAGCGCCCGCCACCCCCCACGGACCGCCGGCCCGCGCTAGACTCGGAGGCAACCGCTCACGCCGGAGATGCCGTCAGGCGGCGTTCCGCTCCCATGAAAGGCCCCCTCGCCTCGATGTCACCCCCCAGATCCGAGCGCTTTTTCAGCAGTGGCCTTGGCACCATCGCGCTGGTCCTGATCGCCATCCTGCTCATCGGATCGCTGACCTTCACACTGCAACGTGAGCGGCAACGTGCACTGCAAGAGGCCGAGGCCACGCTGACGCAGGCCACCGACGCCTTGACGCGGCAGCTTGAGAGCACCCTCGGGTATCGGCGCAGCACCATCCGCTTCCTGGCCGACGTTCCTCCGATCACCGGCATCCAGCGCGCCATCCAGAATGACGGCTTCGACGAGATCGAGCAGACCCCTCTGCCGCTATGGCGCGACCGTCTGGAACGCATCTTCACCGGATTCCTCGAATCGAACCCCGACATTTTTCAGGTTCGCTACATCGGTGTGGCCGACCAGGGCCGGGAGCTGGTGCGGGTCGATCGACGCGACGACCGTATCGAGACCGTGCCCCCCGAAGCCCTGCAGCGCAAAGGCCAGCGCGATTATTTTGAAGAGGCCCTCGCGCTGCCCAAGGGCGAGGTCTTCATTTCCGATATCGACCTGAACCGCGAGCATGGCCGCATTCAGACCCCGCACGTGCCGACCGCCCGTGTGGCGATTGCCGTCCACGACGCTCAGGGACAACCGTTCGGCATCGTGATCATCAATGTCGACCTGCGCACCCATCTGGCGCGGCTGCAAACGGCGACGCCACCGGATGTGACGCTGTTCGCCACCAATCTCGATGGCGACTATCTCATCCATCCTGATCCCGCCAAAACCTTCGGCTTCGACCTCGGCCAGCGCCATCGATGGCAGGACGACTTCGTGGCGCGCACCGAAACCCCAGGGACGAGCGCATCGCTGCAGCCGTACGACAGTGCCGCCGGCGTGGTGTATGCCACCGAGGAAACCGTGGCGCGAACCGAGGGTGACCTCAGTCGCGGACTGCGGCTGATCGCGACCATGAACGAGGACGCGGTGTTCGCACACGTCGGCGCCGCCACCGCGCGCGTTGCCGCACTGAGCGCCGCGGGCGCGGCCGTGCTGCTGCTGATCCTCTATCTGTACTGGCTTTCCCAGCAGCGCAGTCATCAGGCGCGTTTCGACCGCAACCGCCTGGCCGCCATCGTGGACCACTCGCCCGAGACGATCATCAGCCTCGATCTGAGGGGCTTGGTCACCAGCTGGAACCGGGCAGCCGAGCAACTGTTCGGTCTTCAGGAACGGGAGGCACTGGGGCAGCGCATCGATACCCTCATCGGCGACCCGCCCCATCTCGATAGCGAAGAGCTTGATGCGCTTCCGCGCATCGCCGCAGGCGGCAACCGCCCCACCCTGCAGACCCGGCGACGCCATCGCGATGGCACCCTGCTGGATGTTGCCATCACCCTGTCGCCGGTTCGCGATGACCAGGGCACAGTCACCGGAGCGGCGCTGATGATCCGGGACATCCGCGAGGAAAAGGCCGCCGAGGCCAAGATTCTCAAGCTCAACGCCACCCTGGAACAGCAGGTACGTGACCGTACCGCACAGCTGGAGGCCAGCTCGGCGCTGCAGCGCGCGATTCTGGAACACGCTGGCTACGCCATGATCGCCACCGACGCGAACGGCACGATCAACCTCTTCAACCCCGCCGCCGAAGCCATGCTGGGGTATACCGCAGCGGAGATGCTGGGACGCCCCCCGCCCGACAACATGCATCTGGCCAGCGAAATCGTCGCACGGGCACAGGCGCTGTCGGAAGTGCTCGGCCGACCGGTGGAGCCGGGGCTGGAAGTGCTGCTGGCCAAGGCGCGGCGCGATGATGTCGACGAAAACGACTGGACCTACCGCCGCAAGGACGGCACCAAGGTCCCGGTACGTCTGCAAGTCAGCGCCCTGCGCAATGCCGCGGGCGCGATCACGGGTTTTCTTGGCATCGCGGTGGATCAGACCGAGATCCGCCAACGCGAGCAGACCCTGCGGGACGCGCAGCGGGCCGCGGAACAGGCCAATCAGGCCAAGAGCCAGTTCCTGGCCAACATGAGCCATGAGATCCGCACACCGATGAATGCGGTGCTGGGCATGCTGCAGCTGCTGCGCCGCACGCCGCTGGACTTTTCGCAGGCGGACTACGCGGCTCGCGCCGAATCTGCTGCGAAAACCCTGCTGACCATCCTCAACGACATCCTCGACCTCTCCAAGATCGAGGCGGGGAAGCTCAGCCTCGATCCGCAGCCCTTCCTGGTCGATGCCCTGCTGCGGGAGGTCGGCACCATCCTGTCCGCCAACGTCGGCCGAAAGGAGGTCGAAGTGTTGTTCGACATCGACCCGCAGATCCCGCAACGCCTGACCGGCGATGCCTTGCGACTGCAGCAGGTGCTGCTGAACCTCGCCGGCAACGCGGTCAAGTTCACCGAGCGGGGCGAAGTCATTCTGCGGGTGGCCCTCGAGCAACGGACCACCGATGGCGTGGTGCTGGCCTTCCGCGTCGAAGACACCGGCATCGGCATGACAGCCGAGCAGCTGCAACGCATCTTCGAGAGCTTTGAACAGGCCGAGAGCTCGGTCACCCGCCGTTTCGGCGGCACCGGCCTCGGCCTGTCCATCTGCCGCCACCTGGTGGCGCTGATGGGCGGCACCATCAGCGTCGACAGCACGCCCGGTCAGGGCAGCGTCTTCCAGTTCACCGTCACCCTGGAGGAGGCTGCAAACCGGTCGTCACCCCGGGCACCGGCCATCGCCGACCGCCCCCACGAACTGGACCTGCACGACCTGCGCGTGCTGGTGGTCGACGACAACCCCAGCGCCCGCGACATCATTGCCGGCATCACCCGCTCCTTCGGCTGGCACACCGATGTCGCAGCGGACGGCGCCAGCGCCTTGGCATTGCTCGCGGACGATGCAACGAAGGATCACCCCTACGACGTCATCTTCATCGATTGGCGGATGCCCGCCATGGACGGCTGGACGGTGAGCGAGCGGATCCGCGCGCGGCATGCGGCCGACAGCCCACCACTGATCATCATGGCCACCGCCTACGGCCGCGAGGCGCTGGCACGGCGCCTGGAGGACAACCGCAGCCTGCTCGACGGCTTCGTGGTGAAGCCCGTCACCGCCTCCATGCTGTTCGACGCCGTGGCGGACGCACGCGCCGGGCATGGCAGCGCGTGGCGTCAGCCCGTCACGCTCGACGCAGCGCCGTCACGCCTGAAGGGGTTGCGGGTCCTGCTGGTCGAGGACAACGTCACCAACCAGCAGGTCGCGCGGGAGCTGCTCGGGGCCGAGGGCGCGCTGGTGACCGTGGCCGGCGGCGGCGAGACCGGCGTCGACGCCGTGCGCACAGCGGACCCCGCCTTCGATGTGGTCCTGATGGATATCCAGATGCCCGATATCGACGGTTATGAAGCCACGCGCCGCATCCGCCACGAACTCGCGGAAACCCGACTCCCCATCATCGCCATGACGGCCAACGCGATGCCGTCTGACCGGGCCGCCTGTCTCGCGGCGGGCATGAACGACCATGTCGCCAAGCCGTTCCACATCGACACGCTGGTCAAGTGCATCCTCCACCATACTCGCGGCGCCGATGCCGCCGGGACGACGGGCGATGCGCCCGACAGCGCCGAGGCATCATCCGCCAGGCGGGACGCCTTTGACTTCGAGAGCGCCCAGGCACGCATGGGCCACAACCTACGCCTGTTTGCCGGGCTGGCCCAGGCCTTCGCCAACGATGGCGCGCAAACCATGAAGGACATCGAGGCCGCCGTTGCGGAGGGCAATGCGGACGCGGCGCTGCTCGGGCTTCACAGCCTCAAGGGTGCCGCCGCCACACTTGGCGCCAATGCGCTGGCGGACACCGCCGCAACGCAGGAAGCCGCACTCCGACAGCATGGTCGACTGCCGGAGCCGGCCGACCTGCAGGCACTGCGCACGCAACTGGCCACCGCCACCACGGCACTGTCCACGTTCGCTGCCGCCGAGACGTCTTCCCCTGCGACATCGGCGGCAACGGATGCTGCCGCCCCCGACGCGATGCGGGCATCACTGATCTCGCTGCTGAGCCTGCTGAAAGACCACAACCTCGCAGCGCTGAAGGCAGCCGAGACGCTGGATGCCCGCCTGCGCGAGCGCTTTCCCGACGAGTGGGGGCACTTCATGACGGCCCTGCAAAAACTCGACTTCGCCAGCGCCCATGCCGTGGGCGAAACGCTGCTCCACCGACTGCCCGCATGACCGCCCCCGACACCCTCCCCCCCCGAACCGCCCTGTTGCTGGTCGACGATCAGCCGCTGAACATCCAGGTGCTGCACCAGATCTTCCAGGCGGAACACGATCTCTACATGGCCACCGACGGTCAGACCGCGCTGGACACTGCCCGGCGGGTCCAGCCCGACCTGATCCTGCTCGATGTGATGATGCCGGTCATGGATGGCCTGACCGTCTGTCGGACCCTCCAGGCCGATCCCGTAACCCGCGACATTCCGGTGATCTTCGTCACCGGCCAGAACGCCCCGGAGGAGGAGACCGCCGGTTTCGAGGCCGGCGCCGTGGATTTCATCAGCAAGCCGATCAATCCCGCCACGGTCCGCGCCCGGGTGCGCACCCACCTCACGCTCAAGGCACAGGCCGACCAGCTGCGGGCACTGGCCCTGAACGACGGCCTCACCGGCGTCGCCAACCGGCGCCATTTCGACGACCGCCTGCAGCGCGACTGGCGCAACTGCCGGCGGCGGCAGGTGCCGCTGGGCCTGATCCTGATCGACGTCGACCACTTCAAGCCCTACAACGACCATCACGGGCACCAAGCCGGCGACACCGCCCTGCAGCGGGTGGCCGCCGCCCTGCGCGATGCCCTGCGGCGGCCGGAGGATCTGCTGGCGCGCTACGGCGGCGAGGAGTTCGTCTGCCTGGTGCCGGGCGCCGACCTCGAGGCCACCCGCCAGACCGCCGAACACCTGCGGGAAGCGGTGGCCCGTGAACACATCCCCCATGACGCCTCCCCTGTCGGACCGCAGGTCAGCATCAGCCTCGGCGTCGCCGCCAGCGTCCCCGCCGCCGATGCCGACGATCCGGCGCCGCTGCTGAAGGCGGCCGACCGCCACCTCTATGCCGCCAAACAGGCAGGCCGCAACCGGGTGGCCGTCACGGCAGCATGAGCCGGGGGCTCAGGGGCAGTCGCCGCCCCCGGCCGCCACTGCGGCCTGCAAGGGCAGGCTGCGCGATGAATCCCCGACGCCGATGCGGTAACAGCCGGGCGCCAACGCCCAGTCGCCCGCCGCGATATCGCGATAGCGGAAGTCCCTCGGCGACAGTGACAACGACAGCGTCCACCGCTCCCCCGGCGCCAGCCAGCGCTTGGCAACCCCCTTGAGCGCCCAGGGCGGCTGCGGCACCGTGGCCGAGGGTGCCGGCAAACCGGCATAGACCTGGGGCACCGCCCAGCCGCCGCGGTCGCCGTCGTTGGACACGGTGAGCTGGATGTCGAGCCCCGCCTGCGGCGACCCGCTCATGGTCAGATCGTGGAAGCCGAAGCGGGTATAGGACAGGCCGAAGCCGAAGGGGAAGGCCGGCGTCACACCCTCGGCATCGAACCAGCGATAGCCGATGAACACGCCTTCGTCATGGCGTGCCTGATTGGCGATGCCGGGATACCGGGCGGGCTGCCCCGCCACCGGGGTATCGGACTCCGCATCCGGAAAGCTGATCGGCAGGCGCCCTCCGGGGTCGGTGTCGCCGAACAGCACCCGCGCCAGACCGTCGCCGGCCTCCTGCCCCGAATACCAGGCGGCCAGCACGGCCGCCACGTCCTCGCGCCAGGGGGTCAACACCGCACCGGAGGTCTGGAGGATCACCACGGTGGCGGGATTGGCGGCGGCCACCGCGCGGATCAGTCCCTCCTGATCCCGGTGTGACACCGGCAATACCGGCGCCCCGAGAATGATCGGGCCGAACACGCGATCCAGGATCGGCGCCACCGGTGAGCCGGCAATCACCGGGTCCAGCACCAGATCCAGCAGGTCCGGCGCCCCGCCCTGCAGGGCATTGAGCAGCAGGCTGTCCGGCACGTCGGCCAGTGTGCAATCCAGCGACAGGCAGAGCTTGTCCACGCCCTCGGTGGCGACATCGGCGGCGAACACCAGGGCGAGATCAGCCCCCGCCGCCAGCGCGGCGGCCCCCTCGGCATCGTCGCCGGGGTCGTACACCACTTCCACGGCAGGCCCTGCCCGCGCGATCAGCGCTTCCAGCGGGGGAATGAAGCGGAACGGCGTCACGTTCGAGGAGCCGCCGCCGCTGGGGCGCTCGGTCGCCGACACACCGATGACCGCGATGCGCCGCACGGCCGGATCAATCGGCAGCACGCCCTCGTTGCGCAGCAGCACCACGCCCTGCTCCACCACGCTCCGTGCCACGGCCGCGTGCGCGACCTGATCGATCAGCGCGTCGTTGCGGACATGGCGCGGGCGATCAAAGAAGCCGAAACGGAACAGCGTGCGCAGGATGTCGCCGACACGGGCATCCAGCGTGTCGACGCCGATCTGCCCGCTCAGCACCGCCGCCTGCACCAGCAGCGGCTGGTAGAACAGGCCAAAGGGCATCTCGATGATGGCGCCGGCGTTGATCGAGCCCGCAGTGTCCTTGACCGCCAGAATGTAATCGGACACCAGAAAGCCATCGAAACCCCATTCGTCACGCAGCACATCCTGCTGCAGGGCACGACTGCCGCAGGCCGGCTCGCCGTTGACGAAGTTGTAGGCGCACATGAGGGTGGCGGCATCCGCCTCGCGCACCGCCGCCTCGAACGGCGCGAGGTACAACTCGTGCAGGCTGCGTTCATCCACCACCGCGTTGACGGTGTGCCGGCCGCCCACCAGAGACAACAGCGGCGGCACGCCGACAATGCCCTCCTGGGTGTTCATCAGAAAATGCTTGGGATTGGCCAGCACACCCTCCGACTGCGCCCCTCTCACCCACTCCACGGTCATGCGGGTGGCAAGCCAGGGGTCCTCCCCGAAGGTCTCGAAGGTGCGTCCCGCCAGGGGATTACGCACCAGATCGCCGACCGGGCCGTGGATCAGGTCGTTGCCCTTGTGGCGCACCTCGTTGGCGATGGTGGCGCCCGTGGCGTAAGCCAGCGCCGGGTCGAAGGTGGCCGCCAGCGCCAGCGGAATGGGCATCGCCGTGGTGGGGCTGCCGCGCACTCCGACCGGGCCATCGGACATGCGCAGATCGGGAATGCCCAGCTCGGGAATCCCCTCGGAGATGCCGACGTAGGGATCACCGGACGCCACCGACAGCGGGTCATCGCCGGACAGCAGGTCAATCTTCTGCATCATCGTCATCGCCGCCAGCAGCGCCTCGGTGCGCGCTTCGGGGGTCAGCCCCGGGTCACACCAGGGGCGGGTCTGTACCTCGCCGCAGGTCTCGACGACCCGGGCGCTGCCGGGCATGTCCAAGGGCGCGGAACCACCGCAGCCGGCCAGCATGATCGCGAACACCAGGCTCGCGCCCTTCATTTTTAATGTCATGTTCAACCCCTCCCATCGAAGAGGCTAAAGGCCCGTGACCGGCCGGGAATCCCCGATTTGGACGAGCGCCGGCCATCCCGGATGGGGCGCTGGCCGTTTACAACAATTTTCTGTCCCCCCCGCAGCATGCCCCTGACGGGGCAAAGCACTAGTCTTGCGTCAAATCAGACAAGAGGAGAGACACCATGCAGACTGCTGCCCAGACCGCCCCCGTGAAGGTGGATGCCCTCGTCATCGGCGCCGGCTTTGCCGGCCTCTACGCGATACACCGACTGCGCAAGCTCGGGCTCGGCGTGCAGGGTCTGGAGGCCGGCAGCGGCGTCGGCGGCACCTGGTACTGGAACCGCTATCCCGGCGCACGCACTGATTCCGAGTCGGAGGTCTACCAGTACTGGTTCTCTGACGAACTGCTGGCGGAATGGGACTGGCAGGAGCGCTTCCCGCCGCAGCCGGAAACCGAGCGCTATCTCAATTTTGTGGCCGACCGGCTCGACCTCCGCAGCGCCTACCAGTTCAACACCCGGGTCACCGCCGCCCACTGGGATGAGCACCGCCAGCGCTGGACAGTGACCACCGACACCGGCGACACCTTCGAATGTCAGTTTCTGCTGGCCTGCCTCGGCCCCCTCTCCGACCCCAAGGATCCGGCCTTTCCCGGCCGTGAGCAGTACAGCGGCACGGTGCTGCATACCGCGCGCTGGCCGCGTGAGAGCGTCGACCTCAAGGGCAAGCGGGTGGGCGTTATCGGCACCGGCGCCACCGGCATTCAGGTGATCCAGACCATCGCCTCCGAGGTTGGCGAGCTCTACGTCTTCCAGCGCACCGCCAACTACACGATTCCCATGCGCAATCCGCGTCTGACCGATGCCGACCGCGCCGCCATGCGCACGCGCTATCCCGAGCATCGCAAGGGCGTGTTCAACACCTTCGTCGGCTTTCAGTTCGATCTCGACCCGCGCGATTGGGACCAGGTGCCCGCGGCCGAGCGCCGCAAGACCCTGGAGTCGCTGTGGGAGAAAGGATCGCTGCAGTTCTGGGGCTCCAACTTCCTCAAGGTGATCATCGACCCGGCGGCCAATGCCGAGGTGTCGGATTTCGTTCGGGAGAAGATGCGGGCACGCATCACCCGACCTGAAGTGGCCGACAAGCTGATGCCGTCCACCCACGGCTTCGGCACCCGCCGTACGCCGCTCGACAATGGCTACCTGGAAGCCTTCAACCGCGACAACGTACATCTGGTGGATGTGCGCAGCGACCCGATCGAGCGTTTCACGGAAGCCGGCCTGCAAACCGCCGCAGCGCGATACGACCTCGATGTGATCATCCTCGCCACCGGGTTCGATGCCAGCACCGGCGCCTTCACCCGCATCGATTTCCGCGGGCGCGACGGACTGTCGCTGAAAGCCGAATGGCAGCGGGAAATCCGCTCGGCGCTGGGGATGCAGAAGCCCGGCTTCCCCAATCTGTTCATGACTTCGGCGCCCCTGGCCCCGTCGGCCGCCTTCTGCAACGTTCCGACCTGCCTGCAGCAGCAGGTGGAGTGGATCACCGACTGCATTGCCTATGCCCGAGACCAGGGACACCAGGTGGTGGAAGCCACACCCGAGCTTGAGGACCGCTGGGTGCGTCATCACGACGAGGTGACCACTGCCACCCTCATTGCCCGCACGCCCTCATGGTGGATGGGCAGCAACATCGAAGGAAAACCGCAGCGGGTGCTGTCCTACATGGGCGCCGGCAACTACCGGATGGCCTGCGACGAGGTGGCGTCCAAGGGCTATGAGGGCTTTTCGCTGCGGTAACGCCAACACCATGCCCTGCCGTGGCCGCCTCCCGGCGAACACCTGCCTGCCGCCTGTTCGGTCGAAAATCAGTAGGCTTGGCGCAGGCTCCCGGGGGCGGCTCGCATGAAGTGGACCGAAGAACGTGAAATCCTGCTGAACAGCGAATGGTTCCGGCCCCTGCCGGACGCCATCGTTGCGCAGCTGGCCGCCATGACGGTGCGGCGCACCCTGCCCGATGGCGCCCTGCTGTTCGCAAAGGGAGATGCGCCTGACGGCCTGTACGGCGTGCTCAAGGGCGGCATCCGCACGTCCACCGCCTCCAGCGAGGGCAAGGAACTGCTGCTGATGCAGTTTGCCCCCGGCAGCTGGTTCGGCGAGATCTCCATGTTCGATGGACTGGGACGCACACACGATGGCATCGCCATGGGCGAGACCGAGATCCTGATGCTGCCCCGGGACCGCTTTCTCGCCCTGCTGGCTCAGGAACCCTCGCTGTACCCCCACTTCATGAAGATGCTCTGTCGCAAGCTGCGGCTCGCCTTTGCCTATATAGAAGACGCCCAGTTTGAGCCCCTGAACGTGCGCCTCGCGCGCCGTCTGCTCGACCTGGTCGCCCTGTACGGTCGTGATCGCAAGGACGGCATCGACATCGACATTCATCTGCCGCAGGAAGACCTCGCACGCAGCCTGGGTGCCTCGCGGCAAGGCATCAGCCGCGAGCTCAAACAGTGGGAGGCCCGCGGCTGGCTGGCCCTGGACTACGGCCGACTGCGCATTCTCAATACCGAAGCCCTGAGCCGCATTGCCGACGGCCACGCCACAGGCCGCTGAAGCAGCCTCAGCGCTTGTGAAAAAATCGAACGCAGCAGGCGGGCGATTCTTTCACATGCTCTCAGAACACCGTCATCAGAAAGCCGGCCAGCAACACCAGGAAGCCGCCGATCTCGCCCACCATCAGGGCAGCCATGTAGGCACCGATGAGCGCTCGTGGCAGGGTACGGCGCCCGAGCCGGTGCGGCGTCTGCAGCTGATTGTCGGTATCCCGCAGGATGCCGTGGGTGATGTAGGTGACGATCGCCGACGCAAAGAACAGCAAGGGGATCCCGACGGCCCAGGCCGTGCCCATCGGACCCAGCGGCGAGTACGGCACGAACTCCCGCAACAGCAGCGCCGAGAACGCGTACATCAGACTGGTCCGGTGCGAAATGTCCACGTAGTACGGCGCCTGCGCCTCCGGCGAGGTGACCATGCAGCGGTACTTCCAGACCCCGGTAAGCAGCGCCGACAGAAAGAAGATGCCCGCCGCCAGCAGGCACAGGGTTTCAGCCGTCATGACAATGTACTCGCGTTATGCAGCCCGGCCATCCGGCCGTGCTGCCGATAGTAGGCACGCCCACAGACGTTCTGGTGGTGCCAATAAGCCCGGATCAAGGGATGCAGGTCCGGGATCCAGAAACGTGCTTCCAGGGGAACGAGCGGCTCGACTGTCTCCAGCCGGACATCCGCCACCACAACCCCGGGACCCTCCTGCGC
Source organism: uncultured Polycyclovorans sp. (assembly GCA_936928855.1). Classification (GTDB taxonomy): domain Bacteria; phylum Pseudomonadota; class Gammaproteobacteria; order Nevskiales; family Nevskiaceae; genus Polycyclovorans. Next base: position 11,621 of record CAKZHZ010000013.1, on the reverse strand, counting down.
CCGGCGCGACACCAGCACCTGTCCATGGGCATCCACGATCTGTGTCGCCCCGACATATTCGGTGTGATAGGAGAGCCCCTGTCGCAGGCCCGGCATCACCATGAACCGGGTGTGGAAATGGCCGCAGTGCGAGGCCTGCAGCACGGGTGCGCCCAACCGTTTGGCAAATGCTGCGGGCGCCCCTTCCGACATTGCGGCGTTGTCGCGTGACAGGTCCGCCAGCGCCCAGTCGACCGGTGCACCCCAATTGGAAGGGAGCGTCCACCAGTGCGTACCGGTCATCGCGAGCACCACTCCACCCCGCCGCAAGCGGCGCACGGTGGCGGTACGGATCAGCTCCCAGCAGACAGCCGCGCCCACACGACCGATCGGGGTTTCAAAGACGCCGTCATCATGCCCCGGGCCATAGAAGGCGTTCTCCCACATGGTGGGCAGATCCTTGTCGTGCCGGTACACGACGCCCTCCGGCGACACCAAGTGATAGCGATTGAACACCGCATCGCCATCCGCCACCAGCATCGAGCCGCCGATCCAGCATCGATCGCGCGCGGCCCAGGCCTTGAGTGCATCCAGCGCCTGGTTGTCCAGCGGCAGCACCGCCTCATGCACGCCGGCGTCGAAAGGAATACGGGACGTGAAGAACTCGGGAATGGCAATCAGCTCGGCGCCCTGCGCCGCAGCGTCCGCCACAAGCCGGTCCAGCCTACGCAGGTTCTCTGCGACGTCCCCCACCACCGCTTCCAACTGCACCGCGGCGGCGCGACGCATCGGTCCCCGGTCGTTCATCTCTTCTCCTGCAGGCGCCCTTGGGGCGAGCCGCATATGCTGCGCCAGTTGGTCGCCCGGCGCATTGACCAAAATCAAGAATGCCGCACTCAGCGCTCGTGAAAAAATCGAACACCGTCGCGAGACCTTCGCCGGGCGTCTCCGGCAAGGCGTCCTGGGCGAAACCCAAGGCGTTTACTGAGGTCAATGACGCTGGATTTCGCGAAGGACAACGCCGCAGGGCGCGGGCGATTTTTTTACATGCGCTCAGCGTCCGCGGGCCCGCAGCCGGCTCAGGGACTCGGGTGTGATCCCCAGATAGGAGGCAATGTGCAGCGCAGGTGTCAGCCGGATGATGTCCGGCTCCATCTCTTCCAGAAACACCCGATAGCGGTCCTCGGCGCGTCCCGCCTGCAACATTCGCACACGGCGCTGCATCGCCATGAAATGCCGCTCGGCGAGCACCCGCTGCAGGTCGGCCGCCATCATCCCGGGGTGCGCAGCGCAGTAGGCACGAAAGCGGATGCGAAAGCCGCGCACATCCGTGATCGCCTCCAGCGCCTCGTCTGCGGGCGTCGACAGCAGGTAGCTGTGATACGGCAGCGCCGCAGAGGGCGCCGTCAGCAGTCGCAGGTTCCGGTCCCGCCCCCTGCCGCTCTGAAAAACCCGAACCAGCCCTTCGGTGAGAAACACGATGTCATCCGCCGGGTCACCGATACGGAACAGGGCCTCGCCGCGCCGATACCGACAGGGTGTGAGGAAGCCGGCGATGGTCTCGGCCGCCGTCGCATCCACGGTGACCCAACGGCCCAGGTACGTCGCCACATCCGGCTGCTCGATCCGCATGTCGTGCTGCCGCTCCCGCGCTACAGCAGCCCCTGCGCGAGCATGGCATCGGCGACCTTGATGAAGCCCCCGATGTTGGCACCGGCCACGTAGTCGACGTAGTCCTCCTGATGCCCATGCTGGACGCAGGTGGCGTGGATGTTGACCATGATCATGCGCAGGCGGGCGTCAACATCGCCGCGTGACCAGCTGTCACGCAAGGCGTTCTGCGACATCTCAAGGCCACTGACCGCAACCCCTCCCGCGTTGGAAGCCTTACCGGGGGCATAGAGAATGCGTGCCGCCTGGAAGCGGTGTACCGCCTCCAGTGTGGCGGGCATGTTGGCTCCCTCGGCGACGCAGAAGCAGCCGCCATCCAGCAAGGCCTGCGCGTCGTCACCATCCAGCTCATTCTGTGTGGCGCAAGGCAAGGCGACGTCACACGCGATCCTCCAGGGACGCTGTCCCGGCAGATAGGTGTACCCGGGTTCATCGGCAAAGGCCTCAAGGCGTGCACCGCGGGTCCGCTTGAGCGCCGCCACCGCTTCCAGCTGCGGCAGCGAGAAACCGGCGGCGCAATGCAGTACACCATGCGAGTCAGACAGCGTGACGACACGCCCACCACATTCCAGCGCCTTCTCGGCCGCATGCAGCGCCACGTTGCCCGCCCCCGAAACAGCCACCCGCAGGCCCTCCAGCTTGCGCTTGCGCGTGGACAACATCTGCTCGACGAAATAGATCAGCCCGTAGCCTGTCGCTTCCGGCCGCATCAGGCTGCCGCCAAAACTCAATCCCTTGCCGGTAAACGCCCCGTCCATCCGGTTCTGCAGTTTCCGGTACATCCCATAGAGGTATCCGATCTCGCGTGCACCAACACCAATATCGCCCGCAGGCACATCCGTATCGGGACCGATATGCCGGTGCAGCTCCAGCATGAACGCCTGGCAGAAGCGCATCACCTCGGCATCGCTGCGTCCCTTCGGGTTGAAATCCGCGCCGCCCTTGCCGCCGCCCAGCGGCAGCGACGTCAGTGCGTTCTTGAAGGTCTGCTCGAAGGCAAGAAACTTCAGCGTGCCCAGCGACACCGAGGGGTGAAACCGGATGCCGCCCTTGTAAGGGCCGATGGCGCTGTTCATCTGCACGCGATAGCCGCGATTGACCTGCACCCGACCCGCGTCATCCATCCATGGCACCCGGAACATCAGCACCCGCTCCGGCTCCAGCAACCGGGGCAGCAGGCCGGCGCTTGCATACCGTGGTTGCGACTCGATGAAACCGCTGGTGCTTTCGATGAACTCCTGCACCGCCTGATGGAACTCCGGCTCACCCGGATCCCGGGCCCGCACGGACTGCACGATGTCGACCGCCAGATTTTTCATGGCGCCGATGATACCGACTTGCCCTGAACACGCGATTTTCGACGGCTGACACCCGGATCATCTTTCAGGACCCGGCACTTTGGTGACCGCTTGTCTCCTCTGCACTGCCGTTCACGGTCAGCTTCTCGTTTTCCTACGCCGGTGTCGGAACGTCGCCCTAGCTCGGGCCTGGCGCCCTCCCAAGAATCGCTCCGCGTCCGCCGGACGAGCCGTTCAAAACCAACTCAAAGGGACCCACCCGTGACTGACACCCTCCTCGCGCGGCGCGCTGCCGCACCCTGCCTGCTACTGCTCTCCCTCGCCCTGAGTGCCTGCAGCAGCGGCGGACAGGACGGCGCACTACCGCCCGACAGCGAACCGAAGAATCTCGCCTGTACCGAGCACGCCCCTCCGGGCACCACGGCGACCCCGGTTCGTGAAGGTTTGCTGTGCACGCTGCTCAGCGGCCTGGTCTGCAGCGTCAACGACGCCGCACGCGCGGTTGATGACGATGTCGACACTGCCGCTCAGGTGGTCTACCGCGTCGGCCTGCTGGACTTCCTGCTCGGGGGCGCCGCCGGCATTCGTGCCACCCTGCCGGGTCCGGTGCCGGCCGGCCGCCTGGCCGCGTTTGACCTGGACCTGGGCGCGGGTGTGCTCGACGTCGCCCTCGGCCGCAACGTCACCCTCTCCACCTGGCGCAACGGCGAAAAACAGGAAGAGCGTGGCACCGGCACCTTGATCGCGCTCGACCTGCTCGGCCGCAACCTCACCGGCAACGAAAGCCGAGGTCTGGTCGGCTTCGTCAACACCCTCCCCTACGATGAGGTCCAGGTGACCATCAGTGCCGACGTGCTGGCGGTTGACCTGTCTCAAGGCGCCCGCATCCATGAGCTGTGCCTCTATGGCCGCCCGACGGAATAAGGCCCGACACATGTACGCCCGGACCTGCCGACGCCGCTCGGCCCAGCCCATCCTTGCGCTCGCGCTGCTGAGTGCAGGCCTGATGACAATCAGCCCGAAGGTGATCGCCACCGAGCCCGGCTGGTACGCCAGCCTCGGCGGTCGCTACCAGCAGATCGAAGACGCCGACGCCCTCACCCACACGCCGGCCAGCCCGGGCACTCCCGGCAGTCCCGCCGACAACCAGTGCCTGCTGGCCAACCTGCTGGGTCTGGGCGCACTGCTGGAGGCACTGGGCGCCATCGGCGCCGAAGGGTGTCTGCTGGGACTGTTGGGCCCCGGCAACCCCGGGACCGACCCCACCGCCCCCGGGGTTGCCCAGACCCTGCCGACCCACATCCGTTACCGCGGTGGCATCGCCGTGGCCGGAAGCGCGGGCTATGCCTTCGAAGGGGGATTCCGTCCCGAGCTGAGCCTCGCCATCAGCCACAACGACTGGGATACGGTGCAGCTGGCCCTCCCCGGAGGTGTCAGCCCTCCAAGCCGGTCGCGCAACGCGCTGAGCAGCATCGGGCTGCTGGCCAACCTCTGGTATGACCTCCCGCTCGGCGACACCGTGACCCCCTACGTCGGTGGCGGACTGGGGTTCCAGCGGCTGGCCATCTCCGGCGAGCTGGACGCTGACGACACCGGTCTCGCCTACCAGCTCGGTGCCGGCCTGGCCGTGCCACTCAACCCCCGGCTACAGGTCAGCCTCGACTATCGCTACCAGGTCCAGGAGGACCCGCGATTCCATACCAACGACGGCGGCAGACTGGACACCGAACATGTCGCCCAACAGCTCGGACTCGGACTCCGCTATGCCTTCGGTGGCGGCACCGTTACCGACACCGATGGTGATGGCGTGCCCGACCTGCGCGATCACTGCCCCGGAACCCCGGCCACACTGCCGGTGGACACCCGCGGCTGTCCGCTCGATCACGATGGTGACGGTGTCGCGGATCCGCACGACCAATGCCCCAACACGCCGCCCAACACCCCGGTGAACGCACAGGGCTGCGCGCTGGATGGCGACGCCGATGGTGTGCCCGACGCTCTGGACCGCTGCCCGAACACCCCCCAGGGCCTTGAAGTGAATGCGCAGGGCTGCCCGTTGGACAGTGACAGCGATGGCGTCCCCGATGCCCGCGATGAATGCCCGGGCACCCCGCCCGGCATCGATGTCGACGCCCGGGGCTGCCCGGCTGCCGATCGCGACGGCGATGGCATTGCCGATTTTCGCGACCTCTGCCCCGACACCCCGCCCGGCCTTGCAGTATCGGCTGACGGTTGCCCGCTGGATCGTGATGGAGACGGTATTCCGGATCACCGCGATGAATGCCCCACCTCGCCCGCAGGCGCCCAGGTGTTGCCCAATGGCTGCGCACTGAAGGGCGATTGCCGACCGCCCCGCCCCGGCGAAGCCCAGGACCGCAATGGCTGCGCCGTGGCCGACAACTTCATCCTGCGGGGGGTGAAGTTCGAGTTCGACTCCGCAGTACTCACCGAGACTGCACGGAAGATCCTCGACCAGGTGGGCAACACGCTCAATGCCTACCCGGACATCGATGTCAGCCTCGACGGTCACACCGACAACATTGGCACCGCCGCCTACAACCTGGGTCTTTCCGAACGGCGGGCCATTGCGGTTCGTGAATACCTCGTGGGTCGCGGCGTGGCAGCGTCGCGCATGGCCGCCAACGGCTATGGCGTGACCCGCCCGCTCGCTGACAACCGCGACGAAGCCGGCCGCGAGGAGAACCGCCGGGTGGAGTTGAATGTCCGGGAGGACTAGGGCCTGGTCGCCCGGAGGGTGAAATGTCACGGGCTCAGTAGACCGGGACGGAACGACCGGTCCTCCGCCACAACGGGGGACCGGTTCGCCGGGTACAACAGGCCTTCGCAGAACCGATCGTATGAAAAACCGCATTCGCCAACGCTTCCTGCATCCGCGCGACCCAAGCTTCCTCCGCTGTCTCGCGGAAGCCACCATCGAACCGCTACGCCGGCAATCGGACCGCGCCACCTGGGCGTACTACCTCAATGAACACCGGCACGGCTATCGTCATCATGCAGTTCGCCTGATCAACTCCACCGTGGTCGAACACCTGCAAACACCCTTGAGCTTCGCCGACGTGGCACCGTGGAAACTGTGGCTGGGAACAGCGTCAATTCCCGTGATGCTCGACACGCCGGTCCGCGACGATGGCGAAATCGTCACCGTCTCGCTGTTCGGAGAAGGGGCAACCGTTCGGGTCGAGTGGTGCCCATGCCGGCCGCCAGGTACGGATGCCCTGGGCGCGTTTATGGACTTTCTGACCAGCCGGGAACCGCGCAGTCTGCGCAGCCCGTATCGTGCCCGGTCCTCCCACGGGTCCGTTCCCGGCCCCGGTTGACGCGCGTCCCCTCCCACGACTGCAGGGCGGCGCTTGTAGGAAATTCCCGCAATCGCAATCGAGCCCCCCTCCGGTGCTTGACCCGGGGCGTGGGTGACGATATTTTCTCCAAAATCGACAAATGTCATTTAATGAATCCGGCACCGCCCGCCCGCTGCCGACCCTGGAGAGAACGTCATGTCGACAACCCCCTCGCGCGCGCTGCTTGCCTTCCTGATGACGGCCTGCGGTGCCGTCATGCTGACGGCCTGTGCGGATGACCTGCTGGCGCCTCCTTCACAGGGTGTGCCCTCGCAATCGGACACCCCCTCACCTGAGGATCCCCTGTCCTATCCCCTGCTCGACGAGGGTCATCGAGGCGGCCACACCTGGGCACGTTACTGCGCGACCCGTGACGATGCCGCGGTCCTGCCAGCCGACGCGCGAACCCTGGTGCAGCCCGGCATCAGCGACGGACGCGCAGTGCACTTCAATGTGTTCTGGGAGGAATGCCGCTCCAAGGTGGACATGGACTACCGCAATCCCCAGACCTGCGGCGAGTACCGCGACTGGGTGCAGCAGGGCGCCACCCTGATTGAAGGCAAGGGTGCGATCGGCAGCGGCAGCATCGTCGGGGGCAGCGGCGGTGAGACCGGCCTGGGCCTCGATGCGGAGGCCTACAATTCGCTGTGGCAACTGTGGGGATTGCCGGGCCGGCCGGCTGACTTCGACCAGCTCGTGGCCGAACGGTGGGGCTTCGCCCTGCCCGATGACGCCAATCCCTACCCCCTTCCCGGCGAGGATCCGAACCAGACCGATGGCGGCAGCGGCACCCTGCCCATGGGGCTGACGCAACTGCGAACCGCCGACGGCACGTGGACCGGCAAGATGGGCGTGACCTGCCATGTCTGCCACAGCGCACGCATCGGGTCGCCGGAGGACGGCGCGGGTCTGGGTGCGGTTTATGGCACCGCCGGACAGGGCGATCTTGGCGCCTTCATCAGCGACTTCGGCAATGGCTTCGGCCGCCTGCTGCCGATCACCGTCAACCGGGTCCGCGGCACCGGCAACGTCACCAACTATCAGCTGCTGGTGATGCTGTGGCTGATCGGGGATGCCGCCGCACGACCGGGCATCGACCTCGACTCCTTCATCTTCGCGCCCGCCACCGCCACCGAGGATTCCCCCATCTGGTGGAACATCGGCCACCGCCCCGCCAAGTTCTACAGCGGTGCCATGCCCTCCGACGCCACCCGCATCATGCTGCAGGCCTACATGCCCTTGCTCGGCGAGAATGGCTACGACTGGGATGAGATCACCCGGTGGACCGACGCTCACGATCGTCAGGCGGAAGCCTGGATCGGTGCCCTGCAGGCACCCCGTTGGCCGGACAGCACCCTCGGCCCCGTTGATACGCAACTGGCGGAAGCTGGCGCGGTACTGTTCCACAGCAAGGACCTGTGGGCTGCCAATCTCGACAATCCGGTGCCACGTCCGGCCGAGGGCAATGGCTCCTGCGCCTCCTGTCACGGTGCCTACGCCCCGCGCTACACGCATGACAAGGCCTTCCTGGCATCCCCCGAACTGGCCGGCCAGGCCGCGTTCCGCGTGCCCAACGACATCATCGAAACCGATACGGCGTATACCCTGGCGCAGAACCAGGGGGTGACCGACTACTTCAAGTACAGCTGGCTGTTCTACCCTCGCACACCGGGCGAAGTGGGCGCCTGCTACGGATCCGACAACTATCAGGACTACCAGGGCTACCTGGCCCCGCCGCTGTACGGCGTCTGGGCGTCGGCGCCCTACTTCCACAACGGATCGGTACCCAGCGTCTGGGGCGTATTGAAGTCGGAAACCCGCCCCGACATCTGGCGCCGCGTCTCCACCCCCTCGGCGGGGCAGCCGGAGCGCGCCCTGATGGGCTTCGATACCGACCTGCAACGCGCCTACAACCCCGAGCACCTCGGCTGGCAGTACGAGGAGGTCCGTTGCGGAACCCCTGGCGCGCTGCCGCTGGTGGACTGCAACCAACTGCCGGGGGTCGACCAAACCGTGGTCCAGCAGTTGCAGTCGGTGCTCTACCGCGCCATCGGCCTCACCTGGAATCTGGACATTCCGGTGATGACCCGCCAGCAGATCGAGAACCGGAAGATCTACAACACCGGCGCCTACAGTCAGCACAACGGAGGACACCGCTTCACGGACGTGCTCACTGACAACGAACGCCGGGCGCTCATCGAATACCTGAAGACCTTGTAAGGCTGTCCGGCCCCCTTCACATTCCTCTGAAAATGCCTCCCACCATGCGGTATCCAAGACCCACCCGCCGGCAGGTTGCCGGGCTTCTGGCGGCATCGTCCGCTCTGCTGTCCGGCTGTGGGAACGACCCGCTTGACCCGGGTGCCACCCCCTACGACCGGCCAGCGTGTCAGGTGATCACTGCGGCCGAAGGTGACGGGGCCGCTGCGGGCCCTGCTCTCGACGTGGAGGTCGTGGTCGAGGGCGTCGAGATTCCCTGGGGCCTGGCATGGCTCCCCAATGGCGACCTGCTGTTCACGGAGCGAGACAAAGGCGTACTGCGCATCGTGAAACAGGGCGCACTGCAGTCCGGCGCCGTGGCGGAGGTGGACGTTGCCGAAATCTCCTGGGTTGAGGAGATCGGCGATCTGGGCAGCGAGGGAGGGCTGCTGGGCGTGCTGCTGCACCCCGGCTACGCCGACAACCGTCAGCTCTACATGTACTGGACCGCCCGCGACGCCAACGAGGTGCTGATCAACCGGCTGGGGCTGTTCCGCATGTCCGCTGACCAGACCAGCGCCCAACTCGAACGTGTACTCCTCGACGACATTCCCGGTGGCATCCACCATCAGGGGGGCGCATGCGCATCGGGCCCGATGGAAAGCTCTACGTCGGCGTGGGCGCTTATGAGGCCCATCTGGCCCAGGCACCCGACTCGGTGGCGGGCAAGTTACTGCGCATGAACCTGGACGGCAGCGTCCCCGACGACAACCCCTCGCCGGGAAGCTATGTGTTCCTTTCCGGCATCCGCAACACGCAGGGCTTCGACTGGTTCGACAACGAACACCTGCTGGTCATGGAACATGGCCCCACCTTCAATGATGATGGCGGTCCACCCGCCCGCGGCTGGGACCGCTTCAGCGTGCTCAAGGCGGGCCAGAACGCCGAATGGCCTGACGTCTATCGCTGCGATACGGCCCCCGGTATCAGCGAGCCGGTCATCGTCTGGGAGCGCGCCTTCCCGCCGGGCGGCGGCACCCGCTATCGCGGTAGCGCCATCCCCGAGTGGACCGGCAGCTTCTTCACCGCAACGCTGGGCCTGCCGACCTTCCCCGACGAAGGCCAGCATCTGCACCGCATTCAGCTGAACCCGGACAACCCCTACGTCGTCGAGCGGCGGGAGGTGTTCCTGAAACGCCAGTACGGCCGCCTCCGCACCGTGGCCGAAGGCCCCGACGGCTACCTCTATGTGACGACAAGTAACTGCGACGTGCGCGGACGGGTGGCATTTCCCAATCGCTGCCGTCGGAGCGGCGACCAGATCCTGCGCATCAAGGGGTTTCAGTAGCTGATCGCAGCGGCACGGCGCGATACCACGGCGCCTGCAGGCCCATCGTGTTTCTTTCGATCATAAAAGATATGTTATAACGTTAATCATCATACTCATTCCGAGGCCGGTCCCCGGCCACCATCAGGAGTCCCCATGCTGAGTTCCGCTGCCACGGCCACCATCAGGAGTCCCCATGCTGAGTTCCGCTGCCACGGCCATTCGCTTCGTGCTTCCGGGCGTTGTCGCTTCGTTGTCTGTTCTGACCGCCTGCTCGGACCACAACGGCACACCGCGGCTGCCGGATGTGTCAGGCCTCGTTGGCACGATCGCCTTTGTCTGCGAATTCGATGACGGCGACAACGACGAGCTCTGCCTGATGAATGCAGACGGTACCGATGTGCGCCGCATCACCGACAACCCCGGCCCTGACCGCGCGCCCTTCTGGCACCCCGCTGGTACCCACCTGACCTTCAACAGCCGGCGGGGCGACCATACCGACCGCCCGCAGATCTACAGTTACGAGATTGCCAACGGCGACATCCGGCGCCTCTCGACCGGCGACCTTGAAGACCACCGCCCCTCCTGGGCACCCAATGGCGACGAAGTGGTGTTTCAGCGTGGCAACTTTTCGCTGGGTTTCGAACTGTTCGCTCAATCGGTCGCGGGAGGGCCACCGCAGCAGCTCACCAGCAATCCCGGCCGCCTGAATGTCGCGGGAACCTATTCGCCCGATGGCAGCACGCTGGCGTTGCAGTCCAACCGTGACGAGACCGAGTTGTTCCCGTTCTCCACCTATGTCGTCGATACCGCCACAGGCGGCGTGACCCGCCTGGCAACGACCGTGACGGCCTCGCATGACGGCCCCCGGTGGTCGCCATCAGGCGACCGTATCGCGTTTTCTGCAGGCGGCAATCTATACATCGTCACGGTCGATATTGGCGCTGTCAGCGTGGTGACCGAAGATGCATTCTCGGACAGTGCGCCCGCGTGGTCACCCGACGGTCAGATGCTGGTGTTTCAATCAGACCGGATCGACGAGAACCTGACGTCGCTCCACGTCATCGATCTGGAGAGCAAGGAGATCGGCGATCTCGGCGAAGGCCGCACACCGGTGTGGACCGCCGCCACCTACTGACACGTCGCCCCGGGGCGGCTCGCCTTCAGCCCTGGTCGCGGCAGTTTCGGCACACGCCGGGCACTTCGAAGATGGGTCGCTCCGGCTTGAAGCCGTTTGCCTTGGCCGCCTCCCCGACGATCTGCAACAAGCGTGTGCACTCCATCTCGTGCGCCTGCCCACAACGGGAACAGACCAGATAGAGGCAGTCATGGGGATGCTCCGGATGCGTACAGGCAACGTAGGCCGCGACCGAAGCCAGTTTATGCACCAGCCCCACCCGAAGCAGAAACTCCAATTGCCGATAGATGGTGAGTGGCGCCAGTTTTCGCCCCTCGTCCTGCTCGATCAAGGCGAGTAGCTCATAGGCCGATATCGGTCGCGACTGCGACCACAACAGCGTATAGGCCCTGCTTCGTCCCGGCGTCAGCCGCTCGCCCGCAAGGGCGCATATCCGCTCGGCCTGTTGGCGGACGGCAGCGGGAAGCGCTCGACCCCGCTCGGCCGCATCAGCATGTTTCTGGGTGTTCATGCCGGAAGCATACCGTCCCGGGCGAACGATACCGGGATATCCCTGCGGCCGGCCGGGGCACTCCAACCGGAGCGCACTCACCCCGTACTGTCGAGGACTTTCTGTCGTTCGATTTCGGCGGAGACGAACTTCACCCAGT
>CAKZHZ010000012.1 GCA_936928855.1 uncultured Polycyclovorans sp. | reverse complement strand
GCACCCCGCTGAACCGGGACAGCTTCCGGGAATCGGAAAGCGGCAGCAGCTACGGCGGCGGCATCGAGTTCAACGTGCTCAGCGGCGTCCTCGACGGCAACCTGCGCCTCACCGCCGACTACATGGTCTATCTCGACACCTCCGGCAGCGAGTTCGAAGCGAAGAGTGTGGGGGTGAAGCTCGCCTTCTAGGCGAGCCGTGACTCGTGACTTGTGATTTGTAACGGCAAAGGCAAAGGCGACCCTTCCCCGTCACCCCCGACTTGATCGCGGGTCCAGCTGCAACGGTGGGGTCTGGATGCCCGATCGAGTCGGGCATGACGGTAATAGGAAACCCCACCCCAGACTGGATCCGGGGTCCAGCTGCAGCGGTCGGGGCTGGATGCCCGATCAAGTCGGGCATGACGGTGAAAGGAAACGCCATCCTGGGTCGGCGCCAACGGTTGCCGATGTCAGCATTTACCGACAGTGGGTTAGACATATTTCCGTCAGCGCCAGCGGTTCGGCACCGATGGGGGCCCCGAACTTGCAGGCCTAGGCTAGTGTTCCAATGCCTTGGAGGCTGACCATGGCCGATTCCGACCGCCGTTCCCCGCTGCATGAGCAGGGGTTGTGGACCATTCCCGGGCCGGGGGTGGCGGGGCGCCTGCGCTTTGAGCGGCCGGCGTGGATCCAGGGGCATCGCCTCAAGGATTGCACGGTGGGGGCCTTTACCTTCTTCAATTCGGCAGGGCACACCAGTGCCTATCGGGTGCACTTCGGGCGCTATTCACAGATTGGCGAATCCAGTGTGCTGGGCCCTCCCGAGCACCCGGCCGACTGGTTCAGCAGCCATCCGTTTGCCTTTACTCGGCCACGCTACCTGCCGGACATGTACGCCATGCCCGAGTTCGCACGGCTGGCGCCGGATGCGGATACGCCGCAGCAGGACTTTGTCGAGACCCGCCCGCAGGACACCTGGATCGGGCATGAGGCCTATATCGGCGCCAACAGTTTCGTGAAGCGTGGCGTGCGGATCGGCGCGGGCGCACTGGTGGGCGCGCACAGTGTGGTGACGCACGACATTCCGGCCTATGCCATTGCCGTCGGTTCGCCGGCGCGGGTCATCCGGCTGCGGTTTTCGGAGGACATCGTCGAGCGTTTTCTGGCGCTCAAGTGGTGGCTCTACGATCTGGCGCCGCACAAGCAGGCCGTGGACTTCTCCAGGGTGGAGCCCACGCTGGATTATTTCGAGCAGGCGCTGGCCGAGGGGCGGCTGCAGCGGCTGGCACCGCCGGTGGCGGAGATGCGCCGTGGCGAAGACGGGCGCTATGTGGTGCAGCCCTGCGCGAGCCTGATGTTTGACTGAAGCCGCTGCGACGCGGCGCGGTCAGTCCGCGTTGCGGATGCGATGCACCAGGGCGGTGGTGAAGGCGCGCGTGTCGGCCTTGCCTCCCAGGTCGCCGGTGCGCACCCCATCGACGTTGTAGGTCTGATCAATCGCAGTGCGCAGGCGGTTGGCGAGATCGCCCCGTTGTGCGTGATCAAGCATCATCGCCACCGCCAGCAGCAGCGCCACCGGGTTGGCGATACCCTTGCCGGCAATGTCGGGTGCCGAGCCGTGCACCGCTTCGAACAGCGCCGCGTCGTCGCCGATGTTGGCGCCGGGCGCCATGCCGAGGCCACCCACCAGCCCGGCCACCAGATCCGACAGGATGTCACCGAACAGATTGGTGGTGACCAGGGTGTCGAACTGCCAGGGGTTGAGCACCAGCTTCATCGCGCAGGCGTCGATGATCACGTCGTCCAGCGCGATGCGGTCGGCGTAGTGGGCCTTGTGCAGCTTGCGGGCCTCGTCGAGAAAGATGCCGGTGAGCAGCTTCATCACATTGGCCTTGTGGACCACCGTGACCTTCTTGCGACCGAGCGCGATGGCGTGCTCGAAGGCGTATTTCAGCAGCCGTCGCGAGCCCTCGCGGGTGTTCACGCCGGTGGCAATGGCGATCGCTTCCGGATCGCCATTGAGGGGAATGTAGTGCTCATAGCCGACGTAGAGGCCGCCGACATTCTCGCGAAACACCAGCAGGTCGATGTCGTCGTAGCGACCGCCGGGAATGAGGGTGCGCGCCGGCCGCACGTTGGCGTAGAGACCGAAGGTCTCGCGCATGCGCACGCTGGAGGAGCGATAGCCGCCACCGGCCGGGGTTTCCAGCGGCCCCTTCAGCGCCAGCCGGGTGCGGGCGATGCTGTCCAGCGTGGCCTGCGGCAGCGGATCACCAGCGGCCTTCACACCCGCCAGGCCCGCCTGCTGGATGTCCCAGTCGAACGGGCTGCCCAGCGCCTCCAGCACCGTCACCGCCGACTCGACGATCTCGGGGCCGATGCCGTCACCGGGAATCAGCGTGGCGGGGATGGCTTCGGACATGGTGGCGCGCTCGGTTCGGGGTCTCCCCATTATGGGCGCTACCGAGTAGCCTCGCGAGGCGACGTTGGTCGATGGATGCCCGATCACGCTGGGCGTGACGGTAGGTCACGTCACCCCGGACTCGATCCGGGGTCCATCTTCAACGGTCGGCACTGGATGCCCGATCGAGTCGGGCATGACAGGAGGTGGGTAGGTGACGTCATCCCGGGCTTGACCCGGGATCCAGTTGCGGTGGTTGGGCGCTGGATGCCCGATCCAGTCGGGCATGACGGGAGGTGGGTAGGTGACGTCATCCCGGGCTTGACCCGGGATCCAGTTGCGGCGGTTGGGCGCTGGATGCCCGATCCAGTCGGGCATGACGAGGGCAGGTGCCTGGTTGTCGCTTTGGCTGTAACCAATCACCAATCACGGCGCCATCGGCGCCTACGGCATGTAGGCGCCGCCATTGGCATCCAGCGCTGCGCCGGTGACCGCGCTGGCGTAGTCGGACACCAGGAACAGTGCGGCGCGCGCGCATTCGTCGTCGGTGGGGATGCGGCCCAGCGGGATGCTGGCCTCGATGGGAGCCTTGAGCTGCTCCACCGGCACCTTTTGCTCTTGCGCCTGCCAGTTGAAGTAGCCCTCCACCGGCGCGCCCCACATCCAGCCCATGTGGATGCTGTTGACGCGGATGCCGTCCTTGCCGACTTCCTTGGCGAGGTACTTGGCGGAGTTGGCCAGCGCGGCCTTGGAGGCGGCGTAGCCGGCCTCCCCCAGCGGCGGCACCTGGCGTGCGGCCATGGTGTTGATCATGACGATGGCGCCGCCGCCCTGGGTTTTCATCTGCGGCAGCGTGGCCTGGGTGAGCTTGAGGGTGCCGATGAGGTTGGTGTTGAGCGGCACGGACCAGCTGTCGAGGTCGGCGCTGGAAACGTAGTCCATGGCGCCGTGGAGGAAGGCGCTGTTCACCAGCGCGTCGATCCGCCCGAAGGTTTTCACCGCGGCGGCCACCAGCGCCTCGCACTGGCCGCGGTCGGTGATGTCGCAGGTCTGCTTGAGCACCTGGGTACCGGTGCCCAGCGCCTGGATGCGTTGCTCGGCATCGTCCAGCTTGTCCGCCGAGCGGGCGGAGACGATGACCCCGGCGGCGCCCTCGCGTGCGGCCTCCACCGCCAGCTTCACACCGAGGCCGGGGCCGATGCCGGAGACGAGGACGATCTTGTTGTTCAGCAGCATGGAAAGCTCCGTGAGGGGTGCCGGCGGCACCGTGATACGTGATGAGCGCCTGCGGCGCTGCGATAGGTGATTCGCCGTCGCCCCGGAACTGGATGCCCGATCAAGTCGGGCATGACGGTAGGCTGCGTCACCCCGGACTTGATCCGGGGTCCAGCGGCGCTGGTTGGTACTGGATGCCCGATCACGCCGGGCATGACGGGGAAAGGTGCTGCTGCCGATACTCGGCAAACGCGTCGCGGATGCCGTCATCGCTCAGGCCGAACTGCTCGGCGCTGTAGTCATGGCCGCCCTGGTGGGCCTTCTCGTCTTCCACCAGCCAGGCGCGCATGCGGGTTTCGGCTTCGGCATCGCGCGGCCAGCCGATGAAGTCGTAGACCTGTTCCACCACCGTCATCGGCTGTTGCACGGTCTGGCGGAAATCGACATCGAGAAACTGATCGGGAGCGGTCTGCCGCACGTCCATGGTGTGGTACAGCGCGCGCCGCATCAGGTCGTGCCAGGTGCGGCCGGCGCGGTGGGCATCGGCCTCGGCGCTGTAGATGCCCCAGAGGGTGTGGATGAAGCTGGCGATCGACGGAATGCTCTGCACCGGGTCACGGTGGGTGAGGATCACCTGCACGCCGGGGAACACTTGCAGCAGCAGGTGCATGCGCAGCAGGTGGTGCGGCGCCTTCAGCACCCAGCGTCCCGGCGCCTTGCCGCGCTGCCGCTGCTGCCATTGCAGGAACTGCAGCATGCGCCTCAGGTAGTCGTAGGCCGGCATCTGGTCCTGGGCATCCAGCCAGCGGTCGTAGCCGGGAATGTCGGCATAGGCGTTGAAGGCGCTCATGAAGCTGTGCTCCATCAGCATCACTTCCTCGTCGGCCTCATCGGCATCCATGGGATGGATGGCGGCCAGCTTCGGCATGGCGGTGGTCATCATCTCCACCATCTCGTGGGCGGCGCCGATGCGGGCCGTCGGCGCTTCCAGCGTCTCGCCGGGAAAGGGCACCGGAAACTGCGATTCCCAGAACGCCATCCACGAGAAGCGCGGATCACGCGACAGCAGGCGATGCAGCTTGGTGGTGCCGGTGCGCGGCAGGCCCACGATCACCAGCGGCGCCGCCACGGTTTCGTCGGCGATCTCCGGGTGGGCGGCAAAGGCCGCCTCCACCCGCAGGCGGTTGGCGAGCTGGGTCACCAGTTTCTGGCGGAAGATGCCGGCGCCCATCTCCGACAAACGGGCTTCGGTGTTGAGGGCGGCGCACAGCGCATCGAGGCCGGGGCGGAAGCGGGCGTCGCCGAAGTCGTTCAGGCCGCCAGTCTGTTCGCGGGCTTCTGACAGCAGGGCATCGGAGGTGAAGGTCATGCGGGCAGGGGCTCGTCGGTTCGGGCAAGAAAGGCCGCACGCGTCATCACGCGCGTGACCGGGTGAACGGGTTCGCGGGCGCCGACCCAGCGCAGGCACATCGTTCCGCGTTCATGGCCGGTGGTGGCCAGCCGGTTGGGATGCGGCAGGTCCTCGTGGCTCAGCACCAGGGTGACGCCGCCGTCGGCATCCGCCGTGGCGCTGTGGGCGTTGTGGTGGATGCGGTGGTAGCGATAGTCCAGCGATTCCATCCACCAGTTGTTGATCTGCAGGTTCCAGAAGCGGCAGTCGGGGATGCGCGGCAGGTGGATCACCAGCACCTCGTCGGGCTTCAGGGCCCAACAGGCGTGGTAGTAGAAGATGTTGGGGTCGCCGCCGACGCGCTGGCACAGCGCCTGGTCGGCCGGCGGCAGTTCGTTGGCACGGGGCAGGTAGCTCTGCGCCCAGTCGGCGAACAGGCGGGCGGTGCCTTCGACAAAGTGCGCGGTACGGCTGAGACTGGTGGCGAGGCGCTCGGCGCTGAGCGGTTGCGGTGCGCTGCCGTCGCGACGGTGAATGGTCATGCGGGCCGGTTGTTCGGCGCTGCGATCACGGAAGGTCTGGCGCACGATCACCGCGTTGCTGTCGGCTTCCAGCTTCAGCCCGTTGCGGGCGGGGGGATTCTGGCTCAGCACGATCTCGAAGCGGCCGTCGGCATCGCAGTCGAGGTCGGCGGCATCGAGAAAGCCGGTCTGCGTCATCCTGCCGTCGGTTTCGTAGCCGCCCTTCTGGCTGCCGAAGCTGAGGTAGTCGACGCTGCCGCGTTCACCGCGGATGACGTACTCGTGCCGGCCGTCGATGCGGCCCATCAGGTAGAGGTTGTCGGGATTGTCGGCGCCGATCTTGGCGGTTTCGTGGGAGGGCGCGAGAAAGCCCGGTGCCTCCGGGTCCGCGTACTCCAGGTGCATGTCCAGGCCGATGCGCAGCAGGCGCGTGAGGTAGCGGAACCCCTCGGCGCGGTCGAGTTCGCTCACCGGTGCCTCGGGCCGCAGGATCTGCTCGCCGGCCTGTTTCAGGTGGTCGCAGAAATCGGCCCAGGCCTGTCCGCTGAGGACGGCATCCCGTGTTGTGCGGTCGGACATCGACGCTCCTCCGGCGCGGCCTTGACGCCGCTGTTGTTGTCGGAGTGCCGACAGTAGTCAGCACCCGATGCGGGGGCGTCACCTGTTTGGGGTAGGGGCACCGCGCGTGACGTCATGCCCGGCGTGATTGGGCATCCAGAGCCCCACCGTGGCAGGTGGACCCCCGATCAAGTCGGGGGTGACGTGGGTCATATGTCCGCATGACGGGGGCGGTGCGTCAGGCCGCCGTCCCGACATCAAAGGCTGCCTCCAGCTCTCCCAGCGCATCCCGCGTGTATACCGCCAGTCGCTGCAGGCTGGGCACGGCCTCACGGCATCCAAGAAAACCGACCGCCACCTTGTCGCAGTAGCCCACCAGGGTGATGTTGAGGGCGTAGCCGTCGAACAGGAAGGACACCGGATACATGGCTTCCAGTTCGGCGCCCATCAGGTAGAGCGGCTGCTTGCTCAGCACCACATTGGAAATGACGAAGTTGAAGAACGGCGGAATCTTCGGCAGCAGGCCGGTCATCTGCCCGAGAATCAAGGGGGACAGTCCCAGCAAGGCCAGCTGGTTGAGGGCGTCCGGAGTCATCGCTGACAGCTCGCGTTTGGCGCGAGCGCTGACTCGGCTCACCGCTGCCAGGCGTTCGCGCGGATCGTCGAGATGGGTGCCGAGGGGGCAGACGAAGCCCGCCACGGCGTTGCCGCTCTTGCCATCGGGGCGCGCCAGGCCCATCGGCACCGAGGCCAACAGGGGGCGGGTGGGCACGGCACCCTGTTCCTGCAGGTAGCGTCGGATGGCACCGCCGCAAACCGCCAGCAGGACTTCATTGAGGCTGGCATCTGCGGTGCCGGCAACGGCTTTGAGTCGGGCGATGGGCAGCATCTGGGTGCCCAGCCGCCGCTGCTGGCTGACCGCCACGTTGAACAGGCTGCGCGGTGTCGCCAGCGCAGTCCGGGTCGGACTGTCATCGCCGCGGCTCATCTGCACCAGCGCTTTCGCGAGGTCGCCAGCGGAGCGCACCTGACGCCCCGCCAGCGCCACCGGCCGTATCAGGCGCTGTGACAGCGTTGGTGTCGGGCGTGGCGGGCGCGCCGGCTTGGCCTTTTCCGCCAGCACCCAGGGGCCATCGGCGCGGGTGTCGGTGGGGTCCGTGGAGAGCCACCGCTGCACCATGCGCATGGCCCCCATGCCATCAATGGCGCAATGGTGCGCCTTGAAGTACAGCGCGAACCGGCGGTTGTCGAGGCCTTCGATCAGATGGGCTTCCCACAGGGGGCGTTTGAGGTCCAGTGGGTGCGAATGCAGGCGGGCCACCAGAATCCCCAGCTCGCGCTCGCCGCCGGGATAGGGCAGGGCCGAGTGGCGCAGGTGGTAATCCATGTCGACATTGGCGGGGACCCAGGCGGGCGCCAGCTTCGACAGCGGGGAATGGGCGAGACGGGCGCCAAAGGGGTCCGGCATGAAGGGATGTTCACGCATGCGCGCCAGCAGGCGTTTGAGGAAGTCACGCGGGGCTCGCTTGGGCAGATGAAAGGTCATCAGGGCGCCCACATGCATCGGGGTGCGGGTCGACTCCATTCGCAGGAATGCGGCATCGACCGGACTCAGGTATTGCATGGCGACCCCTCTCTCGTTCTTTTGGCATCACGATGCCGCAGTTGGCTGTCTGCGGCCAGTCCTGTCGGAAATCGCCGACATCGCATGGCGCTATTTTCCGTCGATCTCGCGCCTGCCGTTTCACCGGTTCGGATGAGCCCCGCGCCTGCCGCCGCCGCTAGGCTCGCCGCATCACAAGACCGGAGACCGGCCGTGGGCATGGAGCAGATCAGGGCGCGCGCGTTCCCGCCGCGTGGTGGGGGTGTATGGCTGGTGCTGGCCTTGGTGTGGGGCAGTGCCCACGCCGGCGAGTTCAAGCTGTTCGGCATGGATGGCAACTACCAGTTGCAGGGCAGCTATGCACTGGCGACCCGCCTGCACGCGCCGGCGGCCGGCATCGTCGACACGCCGCCGAGCCCGGAAATCCCGATTCCGGATTTCATCAAGGTGCCGGAGTCGAACAACTATGACGATGGCGACCGCAACTTCGCCGAAGGCGCCATCGTCAACAATCGCCTGACCGCACTGGGCGAGATTCAGATGTTCCGCGGCGACTATGGTCTGCTGGTGCGTGGCGACGCCTTCTATGACGACGTCTACATGCGGCGCAATGACAACAACTCGCCCGACACGCTCAACCGCACCGAGGGCGACCCGCGTTTCAGTTTCGAGGGCGAGGTCAACCGGTTCAGTGCCGCCGCCAAGAGTCGCTCGGGGCGACGTGCCCGTTTGTTGGACGCCTATGTCTACGGCAGTTGGTACTTTGGCGAGGCTTCAGCGCTGAACCTGCGGGTCGGGCGTCATATCGCCGCCTGGGGTGAAAGCCTGTTCTTCTCGGGCGTGGCGCTGGCGCAATCGCCGGCCGACGCCACCAAGGCGACGGTACCGGGTGCCGACGTCAAAAGCATTCTGCTGCCGGTCAATCAGGTATCGATGCAGCTGGCGATCAACGAGAAGTGGACCTTGCTGGGGCAATACAAGCTGGAGTTCCAGCCGGTGGAACTGAACCCGGTGGGCGAGTTCTTTTCGGTGAGCGATGTGGTGGGGCCCGGCGCACAGTTCATCTACGGGATCGAGAACCCGCTGTATCTCGAGAACCTCGAGGACCTCAATCTGCTCTCGGGCAACCTGGCGGAAACCCTGCAACTGGTCGTCGACCTGTTGGCGCCGGGGCTGCCGACCGAGGCCGTGACCGGACTGCTGGGCAACGTGCTGGAGCTGCTCAACCCGTTGCTGCCGGATCTGCCGGTGCCCGGCGGGCTGATCAATCAACCGAACACCCCTCGTTATGCCAACGTCATCCGCGAGGCGGACATCCGCCCCAGCGATCATGGTCAATGGGGTGTGGGGCTGAAGTACCAGATCACACCCGAGACCACCCTGGGTGCTTACCGGCTGCGGTATCACAACACCACGCCAGCGCCGGTACAGAATTATGGAAACGCCCTGCTGCTGCCCGGCAACGGTCTGATTCCGGACATCACTACGGGCACCCTGGGGCTGCAGGTGCCGGTGACCTACAACATCCGCTACTTCGACGGTATCGACCTGTCGGCACTCAGTTTCTCGACGTCCTTCCTTGGCGCCAATGTCGGCGGCGAGTTCATCCTTCGGGACGGCGTGGATGTGTTGGTGGATGTCGACGGCGGCCTGCTCGGCCCGGTGCCCACGCCCACCCGCGCCGAGGTATGGCAGGGGTTGTTGTCGGCGCTGTATGTGATCGGTCCCCGCTTTGGCTGGGATGCGCTGACGCTGGTGGGCGAGGTGGGCTTCGTGCATGTCGAGGATCTGGAGCCCGCCTGTGGCCCCAACGGCTGTTCCACCGATCTCAGCTACACCCGTGACGCCTGGGCCTACTCGCTGCTGGGCCTGATGGACTTCCGTAACATCACCGCCGGTTGGGATCTGCAGGTGCCGATCACCTTCTCCGCCATCGGGCACGGCCAATCCGCCTTGTTGTCCGGCCTCGGGTCACTGATGGGGGAGGGGGACATGCGCACCAGCATAGGCGTCAACTTCACGCGTCTGCAACGGCTCGAGGTGGGCATGAGTTACAACGCCTTCCTCGGCAGTCCTCACTTCGAGAAGCGTCCGTATGCGGACCGGGACTATGTGGCCTTTACCGCCAAATACCGGTTCTGAGCCCGCCTGCGTCCGCCACCTGAACCCCTAATCAGTTCGGATGAAGCCGCTCCCCATGCCGCGTTCTACGGTTCGCCGTAATAACCACAGGGGTACCGGGAGGAGTTCATGGGCGGAATGGCGGGCCGGGTCGCCGGCATTGGAGTGGGCGTCGTGATGGTGGTTCAGGCCGGGACGGCCAGCGCCTTCAGTCTGTTTGGCATTGACGGGTCCTACAAGGTGGCGTTGGGCTACAGCTTGGCGGTGCGCATGGGGGATCCCGCCAGTGAACTGATCGACGGTCCGGTCGACCCGCTGCAGCCGCTGGTGCTGCCGCCGGGACAAGCAGTGGGCTTCATTCATACCGGCTTGTCCACCACCATCAACCTGGATGACGGCAACCGCAACTTCGAGAAGTATTCGCCCATCAACAACCGCCTCACGTCCTTTGGCGAGTTGTCGCTGCGCAAGGGCAATTTCGGCATCGTCGCCAGTGGTGCCGCGCATTACGACTTCGCCTTTCAAGAGCGCAACGACAACGATTCGCCGGATACCATCAACAAGCGCAACGGGCCGGTGGACGAGTTCCACCCCGACACCGTCAGCACCAACGGCGAGCGGGCCCGACTCCTCGAGGCCTATGCCTACGGGGACTTCTTCCTGACGGATGACATCGCCCTCAACCTGCGCTTCGGCAAACACCTGGTGGCCTGGGGTGAAAGCCTGTTCTTCCCCGGTATCGTGTCGGCCCAGGGCCCCAATGACGCCACCAAGGCGTTCGTGCCGGGCGCCGAGATCAAGGAAATCCTGCTGCCGGTGCACCAGGCGTCCTTCCAGTTGCAGCTCGGCTTCAACTACACCCTGATGGGCTACTACCAGCTGCATTTCAAGCCGACCGAGGTGTTCCCGGTGGGCGACTTCTTCTCGGTAGCGGATGTGGTGGGACCGGGCGCCGAGTTTGCCCACGGTTCCATCAATCCCGCGAGCGGTGCCGGGTGCCCGGGGTTGCTTGACCTCGATCCCCTGCCGCTGGATCTGAGCCAGCTGTGCATGCTGGCGACCCCGGTCGGGGCCCTGCTCAACTCCGAGGACACCATCAAGACCATCCGCGGGCCGGACATCATTCCCGACAAGGATGGCCAGTGGGGCGTGGGCTTCAAGGCGCAGGTGACCGACAACACCTCGATCGGTCTCTATCACATCCGGTATCACAACCATAATCCCACGGTGCAGCTGAACTTCGGTTTCGCGCCGCTGGGCGAGTTGCCGAACGGCACGCCGGTGACCACCGCGCTGATCAATCAGGAAGTGCCGGTGACCTACCAGATCCGGTACTTCGAGGACATCACCATGAATGCGGTGAGCTTCTCGACCACACTGTTCGGGCTGAACGTCGGCGGCGAAGTGATCTATCGGCAGGATGTGGACCTGCCCGCCGCAGCCGAAGTCTCCGGCGTGGTCAGCCCGATCTACTCGCGAGGCGACACCATCCAGGCCAACCTGTCGGCGCTGTTCGTCACCAATCCGCATTTCTGGTTCTATGACGAAGTGGCAGTCGCTGCCGAAACCTCGTTCCTGTATGTCGACGAGCTGCAGCCCATCGAGGCGCGCCCCGGCCTGGTACCACTGGGCGATGGCGATACGCTCTTCTACGATCAGAAGGCGGCTGCCTATCAGTTCCTGATCCTGCCGAAGGGGCGCAATATCTTCCCGGGCTGGGACATCGGCACACCGATATCGGTGGCGCACGCCTTCTACAACTATGCCTCCAGCGCCGGAACGTTTGGCTCCCTGTTTGGCGAGGGCGATGTCCGCCTCGGATTGCAGGTGATCGCCCAGTATCTGCAGAACCTCGAGTTTGCGGTGGGCTACAACTGGTTCCTCGGCGACCCCGGTGCGCTGGTGGGCCCGAGCCCGATTCCGGCCAACCCCGTGGCGGACCGCGAATACGCCACCTTCACCATCAAATACAACTTGTGACCCAGAACCCCGCCTTCGATCCAAAAGCATTTCGTCAGGCTCTCGGCAGTTTTGCCACGGGTGTGACGATCATCACCGCGCGCTCGCCCGAAGGCGAGCCGATGGGGCTGACCGCCAACAGTTTCAATTCGGTGTCGTTGGATCCGCCGCTGGTGTTGTGGAGCCTCGCCAACAATGCGATGAGCTTCGATCACTTCAAGGCGGCCAGTCACTGGGCGGTGCACGTCCTGACGGCGGATCAGGAGGCGCTGTCGGGTCGGTTTGCGCGGCGTGGCGAGGACAAGTTCGCGGGACTGGATATCGAAGAAGGCGCGGGCAGCGTGCCGTTGCTGAAGGACTGCGCGGCGCGCTTCCAGTGTCGGACCGCATCGACCTATCAGGGCGGGGACCATCTGATCTTTATCGGAGAGGTTCTGGCGTTCGATCAGTCCGAAACGGCGCCGCTGGTATTTCATGGCGGACGTTACGCGCATGCGACACGACGTGACGGGCCTGCCGAGAAGCCGCGAGCACCCGAACTGGCGGGGAGCTTTGGTGAAGACTTCCTCGGCTACCTGCTCGGCCGCAGCCATTTTCAGTTCTTCGGTCGCATTCGCGGCCTGCTGGCCGAGCACGGGCTCACCGACGAGGCCTTCTACCTGCTGTCGACGTTGACACTGAAGCACGTGATGACCGGCGCAGAGCTGGAGCAGGGCATGGCCGGCGTGCTGAACCGAAGCGCCTGCGATGCCATCGGCGATCTGGTGGCACGTGGCCTTGCCGAGCCGTTGCCGGAGCGCACGCAGGACGGGGGGGCTTATCAGCTCACCGCCGAGGGTAGCCGGACGGCGCTGGCCTTGATCGCTGCTGCGAAGGCCGTGGAGAGCGAGGTGCTTGAACGTCTCGGTCCGGGCGAGGGTGCGGTGCTGAAGTCATTGCTCAACCGGTTGGTACACGCCATCGATCCTGGTGTGGAGGCGCTCTGGCGCTCGCCGGGTTGAGGCACCGACTGGTCGCGCCGGGCGCGATCGGGGATCATCCCCCCGCATTTCGACCCAGCGGTTTTCATGTCTATCGTACTCACTTCGTTTGCGCGTACTCGCCTGTTTCCACGGTCGGGGCGTCGCAACGGCATCGTTGGCACCACGCCTGAAGACTACGAGCGCCACCTCAACACGCACGTGCCGGAGAAAGTGCTCGACGGCTATGCGCCATTCTGCAAACTGCATGTGCATCGCAACTGGACGCAAACCCGGTGCCTGACCGTGCCCATCACGGCGGACAACCAGCACCAGTTGCGGTCTGCCTATGAGGCGCGTAACCGGGACGAGCTGCCGGTGTTGGTGCGCTGGTTCGAAGGGGTGGAGCCACCGGTGGCGGACTACCTGGTGGTCATCCTGTATGACCGGGCGCAGATGGCCCGCGAAGGCAACCCCATCGATGCCGACTGGGGCATCGTCGGCTGCCTGGCCACGCGGGAGCCGGCAGAGATTCCCATGGCACCCATCACCATGATGCGCAACGCGCTGGGCGTGGAGGAGGGTGGGTCCGGTGTGCCGTTGGATCGCGATGCCTATCAGCGCAGCGTCGCCTACTGGTCCGCCCACGCCAACTGGCGCCCCTGACCGTCACACCGACGGGCCCATGCCGACGGTGTGACGGTGGGTGCCGGGATCAGCAGCCTTCGACGTTCAGCAGGTCCGCCGCGGTGATGACGCCACTCTCGCCGCCGACCACCTGGTAGCTGATGGTGTCGCCGTTGAAGGTCAGCTCCACGGTCACATCGTTGGCGCTGAGCCGCAGGGTGCCGCTGGCGAAGTCGTCATCGTTGTCGAAGGTGATCGGCGTCACGGTCTCGTAGTCGACCCGGCCACCGACGCAATGGTTGGCGCTGTACTCGATGGGCCCGTTGAGGCGGACGGCGTCGCTCGCCAACTGGGTTTCGATCTGGAAAAAGGTTTCGGCATCGCCGAAGGCGATCTCGACGCTGTTGGCTTCCCCCTGGGTCAGCGCGTCGATATCCATCTGCAGACTCAGGCGCACGTCGTCGGCGGTGGCATCCTGGCGGCTCTCCATGCGACCCAGCATCAGCAGATCCACGTCTGTGGCCTGGGCGTTGTTGATGAAGCGTGTGCGGAACGGCGTTGCGCCGCTGCCGAACGTGGCGAAGTCATAGTAGCGGTCCTGGGCATCCGCGCCGCCGCCAGACTCTGATACCCCATCGGTCACGCTGGTCATGCCCTCGAAGCTGTTCAGGCAGTTGTTCGCCTCAATGCGGTCGAAGTCCACCGATACCACCGCGCTGTCGAAGAATGCGAAGGTTTCGTCGCGGCTGCCGCTGGTGGACTCGATGGTGCCGGCGCCACAGGCCTCGCTGGCCTTGGCAACAGCGCGCTTGTCCTGGCCCACCTCGTCCACTTCATCCAGCGAGGGCACCACCACGCTGGAGAACACCAGCAGTTCGCGGGCGATACCGGCTTTGGAGCTGAGGTCGACACCGCCGCCGCGTGGGCCGTCACCGCCGCCACCGCTACCGCCGCCGCAGGCGGTAAGCAAGGTGCCGGACAGCAGCAGCATCAAGGGGGTGTGATGGAATGATTTCATGAGGGTTCTCCCGTTGGTGACGACCATGATCCACGAAACCGATGCTGCGGTGCTGTGAACGCGTTCACGGCCTCGGACTATCATGTGGACCCTGTCATGAATTTTCTCGCACATCTCTGGCTGGCGGATCGCACCGATACCTCGATGGCGGGCGCGGTGCTGGGGGATGTGGTGCGCGGTGCCGACCTGTCGGCATACCCCGATGTCATTGCGGAAGGCGTCCGTTTGCATCGGAGGGTGGACGCCGCGACCGATCGCCATCCGGTCATGCAGGAGGCGCGCAGCCTCTGGCCGGAAGGCGAGCGTCGTTACGCCGGCATCCTGCTGGATCTTGCTGCGGACTATGCGCTGGTGCAGGACTGGCCCGCGTTCTCCGGCGAGCCCCTGTCCCGTTTTCAGGCTCGGGCGGCGCAGGCGGTCGAGGCCGCGTCGACGTGGTTCCTCCAGGCCGGAGGGCGTGCCAGCACCGCAGCGGCGTTCGAAGCGTTGCTGGTGTCCTACGGACACGAGGCGGGCATTGACCGTGCCATCGCGCGCACCGCCGCGCGGTTGCGGCAACCCGCTCCCATGCATGCGGCGGCACACCGCTGGCCGCAGGCCGTGCCCCTGTTGCGCGCCGGCCTGCCACGGTTGCTCGATGACCTCACCGCCGTGGCGGGCGCTGCGTAACCGTTCAGTCGATCGCCGTCATCAACTGGGGCAGGGCCCAGGCGAAGGCATCACGATAGTACGGCCAGTCATGGAATCCGGGCCCGTAGAACCAGGTGTGATGTTCGATGCCGGCCGCATCCAGGGTGCTGGCAAAGCTCTGGTTCATCAGCAGCAGCAAGGGCTCGATCGCATAGAGCGGCAGGTTGCCGAGCTGTTCGTGCGGGCCGCCCGGCAGCCCGTTGCCGGAAGTGAGCAGGACGGTCATGCCGCGCAGGTTGTCGACGCGGGTGCCGGGGTTATGGTCCTGCCAGATGTCGTAGTGGAGCACCGGGTCGCCCCAGACCGGGCCGTTGGGGGTGCCTGCGATGGGATTGGCGAGGTAGCCGTACAGCGCGCTGATGCGGCCGAGGTGAAGAAAGTCCACCGCGCCGGAGAACCCCGCTGCCGCGCGGAACAGGCCGGGGTGTCGTGCCGAGTAGCTCATGGCACCGTGGCCGCCCATCGAAGGGCCGGCGATGGCGCGATGGCCGTCGCCGAGACCGCGAAGATGACGTTCCAGGAACGGCATCATCACCCCGATGTGATAGGTCTCCCACTGAAAACTGCCGTCGCGCCAGTCGCTGTACCAGCCCGGGTTGCCGCCGCCGCCATCGGGCATGATGACGATGACGTCGAGCCCCTCGGTGAGCGCCTGCACGTTGCCCAGGCGGGTCCAGCTGGTGACATCCCCCGGAGCGTCGTGCAGCAGGTAGAGCAGCGGGTATCGGCGCTCGCTGTCGGCATAGCCCTCGGGCAGCAGCAGCCGTACCCGGTTGTCCGTGACGTGAACGCCTTCAGGCAACGGAACGGTCACTTCCAGGCAGCGTGGCGCGACACAAGCAGGATCATCCATGACGGCCCGCGCGCCCGGCGGCAGGCCGTTGCCCGCCGTCATGTCGCCACCACATCCGGTGATGGCCTGGCTCAGGCACAACAGGACCGCGAGCAGCGACAGGCGCAGCGTGGATGGCATGATGATCTCCCCCTTTTTGGTACGCATGTTACGCGGGTGGCGGGTGTCGACGTCTGGAAAATTCGGCCCGGGTGGCACCGGCCTCACCACATCGGACGAAGTCGACAGCGAGGGGTCAGCCTAGTCTGGTAAGTCAGACTCACCAGCCGGAACCTCCGATGCCCGATACCGTTTCCCATGATCGTCCGTCCGTGATGCAGGCCTTCTCCGGCCTGTCCAGTGACGAGATGGAAATCCTTGCCCAGGCCGACCGATTTGCCCAGAACGAGGTGTACCCGCTGGCGCAGCGCATGGATGATGAGGAGTGGTGGCCGACCGGGATTTTTCCCAAGATCGGGGCCACCGGCTACTTCGGCGTGACCGCACCGCCGGAGCTGGGCGGCGCCGGCATGGATGTCTTCACCTCAGGGCTCATCCTGCAGGCCCTGGGCCGCTGGAACCATGCGCTGGCGCTGGCCTGGGTGGCGCACGAGAACCTCTGCCTGCACAACATCCTGCGCAATGCCAATGCGGCGCAGAAGCAGAAGTACGTGCCAGGTCTCTGCAAGGGCGAGCTGATCGGCGCGCTGGGTCTCACCGAGCCGGGTGCCGGCTCCGACGCCTTGGGGTCGATGCGCACCACCGCCCGCCGCGAGGGCGGCCACTACATTCTCAACGGCAGCAAGATCTACATCACCAACGGCCCGGTGGCCGATGTGTTGCTGGTGTATGCCAAGACCGACAAGGAAAAAGGCGCGCAGGGCATCTCCGCCTTCATCGTCGAAAAGGACTTCCCCGGTTTCAAGGTGGCGCAGAAGCTGATCAAGATGGGTTTCCGTGGCAGCCAGACCGCCGAACTGGTGTTCGAGGACTGCAAGGTGCCGGTGGAGAACCTGGTCGGCGAGGAGAACCGTGGCGTCAAAGTGGTGATGTCCGGGCTCGACCTGGAGCGCGCGATGATCTCGCCGATCTGCCTCGGCATTGCCGAGCGCGCGTTGACACTGTCCCTGGACTACGCCCGGCAGCGCAAGCAGTTCGGCCGCCCCATCGCCGATTTTCAGATGATCCAGGCCAAGCTGGCCGACATGTACACCTGGGTGGAGTCGATGCGGCTGTTCACCTATCAGACCCTGCGGGCCGCCAACGTGATCGGCGAGGACGACGGCGGTCGCGGCGAGATCCACAAGCTCACCGCCGCCGGGGTTCTGTACGTGGCCGAGACCATGAACAAGGTGCTCAACGATGCCGTGCAGGTGCACGGCGGTAGCGGCTACATCTGGGAATCCGAGATCAACCGCCTGTACCGCAGTATCAAGCTGCTGGAGATCGGTGCCGGCACCAGCGAGGTGCGCAAGATGATCATCAGCAAGGAACTGCTGTCGTCCTGAGCCGTGCTGAGAGACGTCATCCCGGGCTTGAC
The DNA here is from genome assembly GCA_936928855.1 of uncultured Polycyclovorans sp. GTDB lineage: Bacteria > Pseudomonadota > Gammaproteobacteria > Nevskiales > Nevskiaceae > Polycyclovorans. The sequence continues at coordinate 7,343 of CAKZHZ010000012.1, read as the reverse complement.
GCGGGGTCCAGCTGCGACGGTGGGTGTCTGGATGCCCGATCAAGTCGGGCATGACGAGAGGTGGATAGGAAACGTCATCCCGGGTTTGATCCGGGATCCAGTTGCGGCGAAGGGTGTCTGGATGCCCGATCAAGTCGGGCATGACGGCGCAACGGAGTCTGTCTCCCGGCCGCAGCGCTGCACCACGGTCCCTTAAGGAGAGTTACGCCCCCATGCTGCCCGACATTGATGCCCTGAATGCACCGGAGGCCCTGTGGGCCGCCGACACGGTTTACCGCCCGGACCTGTTCAAGGGCCGGGTGGCGCTGGTCTCCGGCGGCGGCAGCGGCATCGGCCGCGCCACGGCGCTGCTGTTCGCGCGACTCGGCGCCACGGTGGTGCTGTGTGGCCGCACCCTGGAGAAGCTGGAGGCGGTGGCCGACTTCATCCGTGCCCGGGGGGGCACCGTGATGTGCCAGTCGGTCAACGTGCGGGAGCCCGAGCAGGTGGACGCACTGTATGCCGCCATCCACCAGCAGTTCGGGCGGCTTGACTACGTCGTGAACAACGCCGGGGGACAGTTTCCCCAGAGCGCCATCGATTACGCCCCGAAGGGCTGGATGGCGGTGATCAACAACAACCTCAACGGCACCTGGCTGATGATGCAGCGCGCCGCCCAGTACTGGCGCGATCATGGCGAGGGCATGGCAAGGTCGCTGGTGAACATCGTGGTGGTCACCGAGCGGGGCATGCCGGGAGTTGCCCATACCGTGGCGGCCCGCGCCGGTATCATCGGCGCCAGCCGGACCGTGGCGGTGGAGTGGGCGCCGCTGGGCATCCGCGTCAACTGCGTGGCGCCCGGCCTCACCGCCACCGAGGGTCTGCGGGTCTATCCGCCCGAGGCGCAGAAGGAGTTTCCGCTGGCCAATCCACTCAAGCGTCCCGGCACGCCCATGGAGATTGCCGAGGCCTGCATCTACCTCAGCGCGTCCAGCGGCAGCTTCATCACCGGTGAGGTGTTGACGGTGGATGGCGGCGGCAAGCTGTGGGGCGAGCTGTGGACTGCGGGGCGGCCGGCGCACTACGCCCTTGATTGAGTGAAGCGGCCACCTGGCCGTTTTGATCAACGCGCTGACCCTTCGACCCCTTTTACCGGCGCTTGCGACCGGCGTACCTTCGGGGGATTACGAAAATTCGCGCGCCGTCGCAGAAGGAGTGAATCATGTCGTACGACTACATCGTGGTCGGTGCCGGCTCGGCCGGCTGTGCCGTGGCTGCACGCCTCAGCGAAGACCCGAACATCACGGTTTGCCTGCTGGAGGCCGGCGGCCGGGACAACAGCGCGATGGTGCAGGCGCCGGCCGGGGTGGTGGCCATCATGCCGCGCAAGGGGCGTTTCAACTACGCGTTTGAGACCACGCCGCAGGCGGCGATGAATGGCCGTAGGGGCTACCAGCCGCGCGGGCTCGGCCTGGGCGGGTCCAGTTCCATCAACGCCATGCTCTATGTCCGCGGCGACAAGTCCGATTACGACGAGTGGGCGGCGTTGGGTAACGACGGATGGTCGTACCGGGACGTGCTGCCGTACTTTCGCAAGAGCGAGCACAACGAAACCTATCGGGATGAATTTCATGGTCAGGGCGGGCCGCTCAACGTTGCCGAACTGAGCAGCCCCAGCGAACTCTGCGATGTCTTCGTGGAAGCCTGCGGACAGCACGGCATTCCCGCCAACCCCGATTACAACGGGGCCACCCAGGAAGGTGCCTTCCACTACCAGGTGACCCACAAGAATGGCGAGCGCTGCAGTGCCGCCAAGGCCTACCTCACGCCCAATCTGCAACGCCCCAACCTCACCGTCCTCACCCATGCGCTGACCGAGAAGGTGTTGTTTGAAGGCCGCAAGGCGGTGGGTGTGCAGGTGAAGGTGAAGGGCCGGCGCCAGACCCTGCAGGCGCGGTGCGAAGTGATTCTCAGTGCGGGCGCTTTCGGCAGCCCGCAGCTGCTGATGCTGTCCGGGGTGGGACCGGCGGCGCATCTGCGCCAGCACGGCATCGATGTCATCCATGATCTGCCGGGGGTGGGCGAGAACCTGCAGGACCACATCGACATCGTGCACAGCTACCGGGCGCCCTCCTGGACCGACACCTTCGGTGTGTCCATTCCCTTCGTCGGCCGTTTCATTCGCGCGGTGGCGCAGTGGTGGCGGCATCGCAAGGGGCTGCTGACCACGCCATACGCCGAAGCTGGCGCCTTCTTCAAGAGTACGCCGGACCAGCCGCGGCCCGACCTGCAGTTCGTTTTCGTGCGTGCTGCGGTGGATGACCATGGCCGCAAGATGCACCTCGGCCACGGTTTCAGTTGCCACTGCACGGTGATGCGCCCGAAGAGCCGCGGCACCGTGCGCCTGGCCAGCGCCCGCGCTGAGGACGCGCCCGCGATCGATATCGGGTTCCTCAAGGAACAGGCGGACGTCGATCTGTTGGTGAAGGGCGCCCAACTGCAGCGGCGGGTGCTGGAGTCCACGCCCTTCGCCCGTTATCGCGGCGCCATGCTGTACCCCTTCGATCTCAACGACGTCCGGGCCTGCGAGGCCGATATCCGCAATCGCGCCGACACCCAGTACCACCCGGTGGGCACCTGCAAGATGGGTAGCGATGCCATGGCGGTGGTCGACGCGCGCCTGCGGGTGCATGGATTGGAAGGCCTGCGGGTGATCGACGGTGCCATCATGCCGACCCTGGTGGGGGGCAACACCAATGCGCCGATCATCATGATCGGCGAGAAGGGCGCCGACCTCATCAAGGAAGACGCCCGCACGGCGGCTCAGCCGGCGAAGGCGTCGAACTCCACCGGATCGTGGGCGCAGAAGGCGGAGATGGAGCCGGCCTGATCGCGCAACAGCGTGCGCAGCCGCTCCTGGTTGCGCACGCGTTCGCGCGGCAGCGTCTGGATGGCCTTCTCGAACAGCGCCAGTCCCGGCGGGGCCCAGGGACGTTCCGGGTCCATTTCGCCGCGGTGGAAGTAGCTGTCCCCGGCGTGGAGCAACCAGCCATCGCCGTCGCGTACGGCCACGCCGGTATGACCACGGGTGTGACCAATCAGCGGCATCAGGAAGACCGCGTCTTCCAGGCCGGGGATCGGGTGCAGCTGTTCGAAGCCATTCCAGGTGTCACCGCCGGGCGGGTGCAGGCGCCAGCGTGGCGAGTGCCGCCACTGACGCGGCAGATAGCGTGCTCGCGAGCGCAGATCGGGGTTCATCGCGGCCGCATGCTCCGCTGCCAGCACGTGCACCTGCGCCTCGGGAAAGTCCGGCAGGCCGCCGGCGTGGTCGAGGTCGAGATGTGTGAGCAGAATGTGCCGTACATCCTCGATGCGGAAGCCCAGCGCCTGTACCTGGGCATGGGCCGTGGCGGCCGGGTCCGGCTGCGGTCGCATCAGGGTGTTGAAGGCGCGCCCCAGGCGCTTGCCGGGGTGGGCCATGTCGGCCCGGCCAAGGCCCGTATCCACCAACAGCAGGCCGTCATTGGGCGTTTCCACCAACAGCACGTGGCATACCATGCGGGCCGGTGCGGTCCAGCTGCCGGTGCCGGTGATCAGGCGCTCGCAGTACGGGCACATGGTGCCGCAGTTGAGGTGATGTATCGTCAGTGACACGGAGCCTCCGGGTTTTGCTTACTGTCGCAGCCAATCGATGACGTGGCGGGCGAACGCCGCAGGCGCCTCGCATTGCATGAAATGCCCGTTGGGCATTTCGCAGAGGTCCAGTCCCAGGGGAAACAGCGCGTCCTGGCCGCTGAACATTTCCGGCCCGATGCAGCCATCATCGCGACCATAAAGCATGCGGGTGGGCACCGGAATCGGGGCGAACGCGGTCCGCCGGATATCGCGGTTGGCCAGGTTGAGTGGCAATGCCCGGTAGTAGGCCAGGGTAGCCCGCAGGCGATCGGGATCGCCCAGGGTTGCCAGCAAGGGGGCGAGGTCGGCCTCGGAGGGCCGCCAGTCCGGACTCCAGTCGTGAATCAGCCCGCGCAGCCAGCGGAAGTTGTCTGCTGGAATCGCCCGTTCCGCCCAGCCCGGCCACTGGAAGCGAAGGATGTAATGGGAGCGGCCGACCTGCTTCAGCGAGGGGCGCAGGGTGAAGCGCCGCAGGTGCGGAACCGCTGCCAGCACCATGCGGCCGAAGCGATGCGGTGCGGAAATGGCCGCGTACTGGGCAATCACATCGCCCCAGTCGTGACCGACAACGTGCGCGCGTGTGGCCCCGAAATGGTCGATGAGCGCCAGCAGGTCGCCTGCCATCACCGGCAGCCGGTAATCGCCGTCCGCACTCAGCCCCGAAGGCGCGTAACCGCGCAGGAAGGGGGCCACCGCGTGGAAGCCGGCGGCAGCAAGGTGATGCAGCACCGGCACGAAGCTCCAGGCCGTATCGGGAAACCCGTGCTGGCAGATCACCAGCGGGCCGGCCCCGCATTCGAGCCAGGCGATGTCGGTGCCGTTGAGCGTTTCGACCTGCGGTGTCAGCGCGTCCATTGGCGGATCATAGGCCAGCCGGGGAGTACCTCCAATGGGGGCGCCGGTAGGATGTTCCGGATTTCGCTTTCCCGGGTGTCTTCTCTACATTGGGGCCGACGGCGACGTGCGATTGCCGCGGCCAGACGGCGGAGGAGCCATGGCGGAAATGCAGGATGTGGACCGGTGGTTTGCCGAGGAGGTGCTGCCCCTCGAGCCGGCGCTCATGCATTTTCTTCGCAAGAACTGGCGGAACGAGGCGGATTGGGTGGACCTTCGGCAGGAACTCTATGTGCGGCTCTACGAGTCGGCGCAAACCGGCTTGCCGACGCAGACGCAGGCTTTCGTGTTCCGTGCCGCCCGCAACCTGCTGATCAACCATGTGCGTCGCAGCCGCATTGTCTCCATCGAGGCTGTGGCCGATCTCGATGCGCTCAACCTCGCGGTGGAGACCATCACACCCGAGCAGGAGGCCAGTGCCCACGACGAGATCCGTCAACTGCAGGAAGGGTTGGATCGGCTGCCGCCACGGTGTCGAGAGGCGGTGGTGTTGCGGCGTATCGAAGGGCTTTCGCAACGAGAGTGCGCCGCCCGCATGGGGGTGGGCGAAGACACAGTTGAAAAGCACATGATGTATGGCATGCGCGCACTGGTGGACTACATGTTGGGCGGCAGCGGCCGGGTTCAGCGAGGGCCGGCTGCTGCGGGTCGCCGCAAGGTGGTGCCGCGTGACTAAAGGCCACGATATCGAGCAGCGGGCGCTGGCCTGGCGCCTGGCGGCCGAGCGCGAAGCCTGGAGCGCCGACGATCAGGCGGCGCTGGACCTGTGGCTGGCCGAGGACACTGCACATCGGGTTGCGTGGCTACGTGCTGGCGCCGGACTGCAACGGCTCGCCCGCCTGCCCGAGTTGCGCGGGCCACGAACCCTTGATCAGCTACGTCCGCCCGTGCGCCGCGAGTGGCACCCCGAACGCGCCCGCTGGAAAAGTTGGGCAGTGGCCGCCAGTCTGCTGGTCTGCCTCGCGCTGGGGACGGTGGGCTGGCAACAGTGGCAGCTGCGGGGTGTACAGCAGTACACCACTGCGGTGGGCGGCAAGGCGACCGTGCCGTTGCGGGACGGCTCACGCTTGGAACTGAACACCGACACTGCGCTGCGCGCTGAAGTGGACGAGGAAAAGCGGGTGGTGTGGCTGCACAGGGGCGAAGCCTTCTTCGACATCGCCCATGACAAGGCGCGACCGTTCATCGTGTATGCGGGCGACCGTCGGATCACCGTGCTGGGGACCCGTTTCTCGGTCCGCCACGACGGGCCGCGAGTGGAAGTGGTGGTGGAGGACGGCCGCGTACGGGTGGAGGCCAACGCGACGCATCCCAGTGGGCCGCCGACCATCGCCACCCAGGGAAAACGCGTGATCGCGGAAGCCAACAATGTCCTGTTGGCGGAGGCGCCGCCACCGGTGCTGCAACGGGAGCTGGCCTGGCGCCGAGGCCTCTTGGTCTTCGACAGCACGCCGCTGACCGAAGCCGCCCGCGAATTCAACCGGTACAACACCCGGCAACTGCAGGTGGCGGGGGCCGGTGCCAGCACCACGCGTATCAGCGGCAGTTTCGAGGTCACCAATCTCGATGCCTTTGCCCGGCTCCTGCAGCGGGCCTACGGGCTGCAACTGGAGCCTGAGGGGACGGTCATCCGCGTTACTGCGCGGGGGGAAGCCGCGACTGCTCCAGGTGAAAGGACGTCGTCACCCCCGATGCCCCCTGACAGGCTCTCGCCACCTCGGACTTGATCGGGGGCAGCGTCAACCTCCGCGTCTCAATGTCCGCTCAGAGGGCGCATCGCCCGAGCACTTGCGCGACGATTTGGAGCCACATAATGTGAGAAACACGCATTATGTGCGTATCAAATGACCACCAATATCACCATCGCCCTGAACAGCGAAGTCGCCAAGGCGTTGTGCGTCCATGCCGCCAATCGAGCCGGCGCCGAGATGCTCTACACCGAAGACCTCAACCCCGGTCAGCACCACGGCCGTGCCATGGCCCGCCATCCCATCCCGAGTGACGAATAGCCATCGGCTGTTGCCGATTGCTCCTGCTTACCACGCCGCTGTCCCCATGTTCCGGAACATCCCCGTTGATGTGTCCTAACTCGTACGCGGCTCACGACGAGGCCGGACTGAGGAGATCACACATGATGCGTGCAACCGTTCTGAAATCCGCACTGGCGGGTTTCAGCCTGATGTTCTTTATGCCGCTGGCGTCCGCCCAGCCAGCGGGTGCGGCAGCGCCCGCCGAGCAGGTACAGACCTTCAATATCCCCGCCGGACAGTTGGCCGATGCCCTTGATGCATTGGTTGCCCAGAGCGGCATCCAGCTGATCTATCGCGATGCCGACGTGGAGGGCGTAGAGACGGCAGGGGTCAGCGGCGAAACCACGGTTACGGCAGTGCTGGATGTGCTGTTGCAGGAGACCGATCTCGTGGTTACCCGCGATGCGTCGGGCGCCATGGCAGTCGGGGCGCCGAATGGGCTGGGAGATGGCGCGGACCCTTTCGCTGAGGGTGCGGCCACAGGTGCCGTCGAACAGGCTCGCCGCGCCGGGGTTGAGGAAATCATCGTGACCGGACAGAAGCGCGAAGAGCGGCTGCAGGATGTGCCGATCGCGATCAGTGCGTTCTCATCCGAAGACCTGAACGCCTACAAGATCGAAGGCGGCTTCGATCTGCTGAAGGCGATTCCCAACGTCAGCTTCACCAAGACCAACTTCACCGGCTACAACTTCCAGATCCGCGGCGTGGGTACGCAGTCGATATCCGCCACCTCCGATCCGGGCGTGGCCGTGTCCTTCAACGGCA
>CAKZHZ010000011.1 GCA_936928855.1 uncultured Polycyclovorans sp. | reverse complement strand
CATGGGTGCTCCTTCTCAAAGTAACACCTGAGCAGAAAATCACTGGGTCATTACACTGAAGTGCAGCTGAAATATGACGGATTTGGGGCGCTGTGGGTGCCGACCTGGACTGTGTATTTCGGAATTCCTGCAGTTGGCTTGGTTGTAGCAGTCCTCTTGCTCACCTGCGCACCGTATGCCGACCGATATTTTATTGCGATGCAGCTTGTGTTGATGGCAGGCATTTTCTTTTGGGGGTTGGGAGTTTCTACCCCAATCGAATCCTTCCTGGCGCATTTGATCACCCTTCTTGACGGTGCGGTTATTGGCATGCTCATCGCGAATTCTCAGCTACGAGATATGTTTAGACCAGCACAAGAATCGTGACGGGACAACCATCCAATTGATCGGTGGGCTGAATACCTATGGGTATGCGCTGAATGAGCAAGATCTTAGACTTGCCAAGAACAATAGGGGACAGACCACGATTTATCGAGGTTGACGACTTTTTCGTGGTCTGACCCCAATTATTCCGTATTAATGCCCTCGTGGAACCACCTCCTCCATGTCGAAAGTTCATCTGGACTTAACTCGCTTTGCACCTCGACTGGCCCCGCCAACCGGAACGTCTCCCCTCGCCCAATGAATCGCTGCACGAACGGGGTTGCCTCCGGCATGCCGCAGCCCCAGGCGGCGACCACCAGCGCATCGAACTTTCCGCTCGAAGTCGAGAGCAAGCCCTCTCGGGCCATCGCCCATAGATCAACATTGTCTCGCAGCTCATCAAGGCTCGCCCAAGGCTCGGCTATCGCCTCGTCCTGGCTTTCCGCCTCGAACTCGATTGACTGCCGGTTCGCCCCCCGCGTGATAACCGCAAATGGGCACAAAAATCCTTGGACTCCAAGACTGACGCCACGATCGCCGCATGAACCATGACGAAACCCGCATGTTTGACCGCAGCATCAATCATCCACCACGACCTCCGTGCGATTTCCAGCCGCGTCGTACTGATATTCGATCGTGAGCCCGTCATTCGGGCCGCCAGCGTATTCGGCACCGATGATGCGGCCGAGGGCGTCGTAGCTGTAATTGATGGAGTTAAAAGGTGGCGGTGCTTCGCCGTCGGAAATCATGACGAATTCACCGGAAACCGAAGCGCCGCCGACAGCAACAAGACGACCAGCGTTGGCGTTGATCACCTGATACCAAGCAACTTGAGCAGCAGCTGCATCGCGCTCGTCCCAGACCTCGCCATCGTCGTCGGAGACCATGACACGATCAGTGCCGTCAAGCGATACGGCGACAAGACGGCCTGTGGTGGATTGCGTAACCGAAGCCCAGCTGTTCTGCTCCGCGGCTATCGCAGACGTCCATGTATCACCATCGTCGTCCGAATACATGACCCGATCGATACCATCATGTGCCACCGCCACAAGACGGCCCGAGGACGATTGCGTGAGCGAGCGCCATCCGCTTTGAGGGGCCGACACTGACTGCCAGCTATCGCCATCGTCATCCGAGATCATGACGCGGTTGGTGCCACTCGCCGATACTGCAACGAGGCGCCCAGTGGTCGTCTGCACAAGCGACGTCCACAGATTGAGTTCAGCAGCAGTTCTAGCAGCCCAGGTGTTGCCATCGTCGTCGGACACCATCACGCCGTCAGTTCCACTAATTGCAACGGCTACCAGTCGGCCACTAGAAGACTGCATGACCGCAAACCAAGCGCTGGCCGTAGCTGCCGATACGGCGGACCAATTGTCACCATCATCGTCAGAAATCATGACTTGGTGAGTCCCTGTTATTGCCACTGCGATGAGACGACCGGAGCTGGACCGGATGATGGAGGTCCAGACATTCTGCGCAGCGGCAGTACGGGATGCCCAAGTATCACCGTTGTCATCGGAGATCATCACCCGGTCAGTCCCGTCCTGCGATACAGCGATAAGGCGACCCGAAGCAGAGCGGACAACGGACGTCCACATGTTCTGCTGGGCCGCCTCCCGTTCTTCCCAAACGTCCCCCACGATACTGGCTTGCACCGATAGCGGAGCCCCCTGCAAAGACAGGCCAGCCCCGAGAAGCATGCTGTAGAGAAATCCTTTCATCTTCATACTGGGTCACCTGTCGTGGTTTATGCGATACCTCTCAAAAAGGATGGGGTGTTGCACCATTGATTTGAAGATACTCTTAGCCGCCTATTGCCATGTTTCTGACAATCAATTGTGAGGCGGGCACTTATTCAACAATGAATAGCTTGCGAACACGGAGAACACCCCATATGCAATGGCAATACCAGCGCTCTTCCAGACATGATCTTCAGATAGTCGAGAGATCGCGAAAATAATTATGAGCAAGACTGGCGAGCAAGTAACTGCCACCCTTGCAATAGATGGCCAATTAGCCCATTCTCGAAAAATTCTGAATCGCATTGAAAGCCACAGAAAAAAAGCGAAAACGACGAATGCCGGAATATAAAGCCTTACCGCCGTAAACCCAAAAATAAGCATGGCTGGCATAAAAATCCGCCCGACACTACCTCCGATAAATTCCTTATCCTTGGATAATTTTCATGCCGATAAGGTTCCATTAAAATAATCAACCCTGATCCCAACACGCAAATACCCCATTGCATTGGGCTTGATTTTTCGCGTTGTCGTTTTGGCGAAACTATTGATTCAATAATTCGCTTTCCTAACATTGCAGATTAGGGTCGCCCACCATTCGGCGGAAATTCCTTACGCAACGAATAACAAGATAATACAGAAAATGCACCATACAAAATAATTAAAGAAAAACTTTTTTTGCGTGAATTTCCGGGAATCTAGAAATTATCAATATCACGAAAAACAAAAATGGCATCAATAATACTGAAATCTTAGATATAATAGGCCATATTTTCCAATTTTCAAAAACACCAAGATGCAATGACAACGCTCCAAACACCGCAATTATTATTAAGGCGGCAACATACATACGAGCCATCACGAACGAGGCGCCAAGAATTGCCGGCATATATATGCCGCCAAGCACTGCATCGGATAAATTATTCATTCAATCATTCCAGCCAGTAAATATTCCACCGCACCCAGCATGTTTTCCATATAGTCGCCTTCATTACGATTCTTTCTCGACAACGGTGACTTCATGTAGGGTCTCCTGTGTCTTTGCTCATGCGCAACGCTTGAAATTCAGGCGTTGCAGGTCAGACTTGAAATCGCCCTTTGTCCTTCAACCCACCTTTCCACCTTGATAAATAGTCAGGGCCACGCTTGAGGCGCTCACAGAAAGAGCTAATAACCCGATCATTTCGCCAAAAGGCGCCTCAGCGATCGAAGCATCAGAAAGAAATCGCCACACCAATCCAGCGCTCATCCATAATAAGAAGAACGCACCACAGAAAGCAGTATTCCATAAGAATCTTACGAAATTTAGCATTTCCCCTCGACCTCCTAACAATTCGCAAATCAACTAATGCTTACGGCCCGCCAAAGTTAGTGCCAAGCCCCCTATAAAGCCCCATTGCACCAGTACAATCCAAAAAACAACCCACCCCGCTGGTCCCACGTCCCGCACCCCTGCGGTAATCGCCAGCAGCAGCCCACCAGATATTATCCCAGCAGAAGCACATGCACTGAACAAAAAATTCCAGGCGAACCGTAAAAACATTAGGGCGATCTAAAGTGAGTGTCAGGGACATCCAAAGCTAAAGAAAATCGCGCCTGCGCAAATCGGCTCATCAGTTTCACGTTCTTCCTGATTTTTTGACGTCCAATCGCCGCTGTTTATAGCATCCACGATTAGTCCACCAGCTTGCCCCGTTGTCCTCAAAAGATGCGCTGCTTCTAACTCGGCTGGCGTATAACTACCTGAAGTCCATCGGTTTATATTGCCGACGAAATTTTGATCAGCCAAGGAAGCCTTTTTCGCCGCGCGCAAGGTTGCCGGCCCAGCGGACCTTAGCGACTCCGCCCCAACAGCGCCCAAAAAACCTAACCCCATTCCCAATCCGGCGCTTGCCGCCAATTCTCCATGCGTCGGCATTTGTACTTCTTGTAGAACGCCGGAGGCGGTGGTTTGCGCGGCCCCAACGGCACCGCCGGATGTCGCACTCACTGCAACACGCGCTGAGACTGTTGCAAGTCTGCCGACAGCCGTCGCCACGCCACCGCCTACCATTCCTGAGGCTGCAGACAACCCGACCCGTTGCCAGCCCGCTGCATCAATATTCCCGAAGCTTCCGGCACTGATTAATTCTGTGGTGAATTGAACGCCACCCGATATTCCAGCCCCAATCAAGCACCACGGACATGCACCGGACGGATCACGATCATTCAATGGATCATTGCTGAGGTAAGCATAGAGGTGCATGTCCGCCTCATACCCCACCGGATCCGTCTGCAAAAACCTGCCCAGCACCGGGTCATAGCTTCGGGCCTTGTAGTGATAGAGCTGCGCCTCCGGCAACACGATCTGCCCGGTGTACTTGAACCGACCGCTCGCCCAGCTATTGGGTTCACCATACGGCCCGTAAGCCTCTGGTGTGGCGGTACCGGCTGCCGTTGTGGTGGCAATGATGGAACCGCGTTCATCCGCCAGCAGCCAGTTGCGGCTGGCCGTGGTGGCGCCGATGTAGTGGGTGACGGGTTCATCAATGCCGGCACCGTGCACGTAACGCTGGGTGAGGCTGCCACCGCTGTTGTATTCCCCGACCAGGGCATCGCCGGCATAGAGGAAGTCAGTTTCTACTGCGCCGGCTGTGGTGCTGAGCAGTCTGCCCAGCGGGTCGTATTCCAGGCTGAGATTGGGACTGCCGGTGATCGAGATCAGCCGGTTCTCCACATCGTAGGCCCGCGTCCGTGATCCGCCGGTAGTGAGATTCCCGTTGTCGTCGTAGGCATACGGATCACTGTCGATGGCGGTGTACTGATTGAGGCCATTGGCGGCGGCGTAGTCGGTGGTGCCGGGGCTGTGGTTGGTCCAGGCGTAACTGTCGTTGCTGGCGCTGCGGCTGACGATGCCGCTGGCCGGGTTGTAGCTGAGGCCCACGGTGAGGTCTTCGCTGCTGCCGGCGGGGTCCTGTACCAGGCTGGTCAGGCGCGACATGCCGTCATAGCCCCATGTCGTCGTGACGCCGTTGCTGCGCGTCAGGTCGGTGCGCCGGCCAATGTCGTCGTAGTCGTACACGGCCAGCAGGCCGGGGCCGCTGGTGGCGCCGTTCTCCCGGACTTCAACCATACGGTTGCCAGGATCGTAGGTGTAGTCCACATACAGGCTGTCCGGCCAGGTGATGCGCGTGCGGTTATTGGCGGGGTCGTACTGGTAACTCAGGGTTTTGCCGAAACTGGTTTCGGTGAGCAATCGACCCGGCTTGTCGTAGGTGTAGGTGATGCCCTGCCCGACGTCACTCGCAAAACGGGCGTAGAGACGGCGGCCCAACAGGTCATAGCCGCTGTAGACGTCGTTGACGCTGCCGCCGGGGATGTCCTTGACGATCTCGCGGTTGAGGTTGTCGTAGCTGTAGCCGATGACGCTGCCATCGCGCTTGCGCCATGAGGTGCGATTGCCGTTGGGGTCGTAGCCGTATTCCTCGTAGTCGGTGGTGCTGGAAGTGCCGGCACCGGATGTGAGGTCGGGGAAGCGCAACTTGGCAAGGCGATCCACGCCGTCGTATTCGAAGGTGCTGAGGTTGCCGTTGGCGTCTTCCACTGTGGCCTGCTGGCCGTTGTCGGTATAGGTGTAGGTGGCGTAGTCCTGTTGCAGGGCGGTGCCATACGCGCGGATGGTTTTCAGCAACTGGCTGGCGGGGTCGTACTCGGAGCGGGTGATGCGGTCCGGGCCAAAGCTACCCAGGGTGGAGTGCGTACAGGCACTGGTGGGCAGCGAACCGAACACGGCGGCATTCATCCGAACGGCCGTGCAGTCCAGCCGGTCCAGGTCGTCGTAGCTGTATTGGGTGATGGCCAACGGGTCACCCGTGGCCACGTCGATCACCGTGTCGCGGAGCTTGTTGCCAACGGCGTCGTAGTCGTAGGTGGTGCGCTCGAAGGCGATGAAGTTGCTTCCGACACCGCTAGTGGCGGTGCCGAACTCTGTCTGCACCAACTGGCTGTCGAGGTCATAGGTGTACTTGGTCGCGGGCCTGAGCTGAAAGCCAATACCATCGCGATCTGGATCCACCTTGGACATCAGCCGACGGTGGATGTCCCACAGAGTGGTTGTGAAATCGAGAACATCGGTTCTGGGTCCATCGACCAACAGCACGTCTCCAAAGTCGTTGAACATGAATGTGGTCGTTAACTCCAGGCCGCCACTGTCGACAACTACATCTTTGAGTACATACTTGTAGACATTGTCATAACTGTACGCAGTAACTAGGTTGTTGCTGGGACCGATCTTCTCAGTACGGGATGTTAAGCGCCGGAATTCATTAGGACTAGTGCCGAACAGAGAATAGCCAAAATTTATTTGGGGACGAACGCCATCTTCGTCTTCTGGCAGCTTTACCTGCAGAAGGTCAGCATAATAACTATCCCATTCATAATCGGTTACATTACCTTTTGCATCAATGAATGAGATCGGTTTGTTGCAAGTCCGCAGACCAGAACAGGTCTTGACTGTTGGCGCCTCTCCATAACTTGTGCTTGTCACAATATTCGATAAACCACTGGAAGGCTTAGGAATGCGCGTGGTTGACAAAACATTTGAGCGCACATCATAAGTGTACTCAATTGAATTGCCTTCAGGCCTGACAGTTTTTATCAAACGGCCTACGTCGTCATATTCGTGGAAAGTGATTCTGCCCAGCGGATCTGTGGCCTGCAATAAATTGCCACGCTGATTATGAATATTTCCCCATAGACCTCCTTCCGAATCGATGAACTCCGAAAAAGTGTAGCGTTCCCACAAGCTAGCAGCGCCAGTAAAATATTCTGTAGAGCGGCTCAGCGCGTCAATGACCTCACCAGCACGAAACAAGTCATCGTAAACAATAGTCTGGAAAGGCTCAGAAAGCTCGGAAGGTACAAATGTGCGGCGCAAGCGATAGCTTGGGCGGACAATCCAATCCGGATTCGGGGAATCCGTATAAGGATCATAAGTGTAGCCAGTCAAAATGTCGTCTTGGGTTTTCGATGTGAAGACGTAACACGTCAGCGCCCGACTTGGGAAGGGCGGACCAGCCCAGTCTGCGACATCCGGGCACCCATAAGCATCATATTCAATATAACGCGAACTTTCATCGGTCACTCGTTGCGCCAGCCAAACGCTACGTATTGGATTGGCTGAGACAACTCGTTCGACGTTAGTAAAATTCAATTGTCTACCGAGGTGGTTGGTCACGTTCTTCAAAAGTGACACGGACACCCACTGCGGTCCCGTCTCCATCAGACTGATCTCGGACACCGCCAGATCATAATCAAACGTAATCCACGACCTGCCGGGAAATGTCCATGACACCGGCTTGAACATGGACCGCCCGTACGCGCCAGCATCATTTTCAGTGAGCGAACTAGCATTAAAAAAAATGACTGCCCCATCTCGATCAGTATAAGCAAACGTCACAGGAAGATAGTCAAATCCGACAGTCCATGCGGGGTTCAGAATTCTTGGGCCGATGGGCGGATCCCCCTGAGCCAAATTAGAAGCAGAGCCAGGCGGCGCATTGAAAGTTCCATCGGGCAGTCGAGCAAAAACCTCAATTTTCCCGGCAATATCAACTGTCACGGCGTTGTGTCGCAGCCGATCATTCAGCCATTGTGCAGAAAAAATCGCCGATAACCGTCTTTCGAACGTTGGAACTCGAAACGCATCGTAAAGCGAGAACAGTCCTGCTATAAATGCCGATGAATCAAGAGCCGAGTCCTTGCTCATGGCTTTCATGGCATTGTTGTCCAATGAAGCGCTAATGCTGTAATTATGTGTCCACCCGCCCCCCAAGTGGGCGAACTTATCGATATCCGGACCGCTGTAGGTCCAAAAACGATAGAAGTCAACCGACATGCCACCGATTGCATATACCAAAGACATCGATTCAGCGGCTTTGCTGTCGGACCGATAGCGCCGCTCAAATGGCAGGCTATCAGGAAACTCCCCAGCACCCGTCACAATATCAGGCGCGGGCGAGAGCGAAACCTCACCACTATTCGGAGTTACGCTTAAGTATTCTTTATCATTTACCGCGTAATCAGCCAAGCGCGCTGAATCCAAAGTCGCCTTGTCTGGCGCATCGGGCCCCACCGCTGCAGCTCCGCCTTTGTATGCTTCATTAACCATATAGGCGAGGCCATCATCGCGATAAAAGGCGCTACCACCGACCAACCATCTAATTTCAACACCCGGCGGAAAAACAAACGTTCCAGGAGTCGCATTTCGTGGAATGATGACATTATAGCCATCCGCGGCCAAGGCAGATAAACGCGCCTGGCGCCCGGCATCATAGTCAATGAGACTGGGCAATGTACTCGCCATATTACCAGCGCTGATGTTTACGAGCGGGACTCCTTTCTCATTGGCCATGGCGATTAGGCCGGTCGGTGAATCTGGCATCCAGGTATCGCTAATCTGCTGGGCAGCAGAGCCTTCGAGCATTGCCCATATGGCGCTGGAGGTCTCAAAAGCTGCCTTTCGATCAACAGAATTCCCTTCCTTGTGGGAAAAACTGACGCTGGATTGAATTGACAATAAATCAGAAGTCGCCGGGGATATTATTTGCGAGGCGATCATTCCAATGGTGTGATGCCGTTGGATATGCGTTTTGCTGACAGCGCTGACAATACGATCAGCAACGCCGCCTTGGGCTAGCACTTTGGCAACAAACGTAGGTTGTGAGTCATTTCGACAAATTTCTAGCCTTTCGTAGTACTTTCCTTCAATTACAGCGCTTCCCCCGCAAAACGGATCAAATCCGGGCCACGGAACTTTTGGAAACCCATTCGCCAAAAACATCGGGCTCGGGTCAACAGTCTGCAGATCTGCAAAAAATTGTTCTGTAGATGGCGAGGCTTTACCGAAGCCATGTACGATCGTTATTGGTGGGACATTCGGTATAGGGGTGGCCAGCAGGGGCATATCTACCTGACCGTCCGCATAGGTTCCACTATTTGCCGCATATGGGTGATCAATATTAAGAGTGACACCTACGTATGGGCATGTCACACAAGTCGACGTAATGACTCTTAGACTCTCAAGATATAAAAGCCACCCGGTATCACCTTGCGGATACCCGAAGATCCGCAGGCGTTTCCCTGAGATTTCGTCACCAAAAAAGGTGGCATCAAAAACCGCATAACGCACCCGGAGCGTAGTCCGAAATTGATCTGGGATATCACCGCTCCACGAATATTGAGCAGTTGATGGAAACATGGTTGCACCGCTGGGCGTGGGAGAAAAATTATGATTGATCTCCATTCCTCCTATCAGTTCGTCCAATTGTGCATTCACCATGTTGGCTTCGACGTAACTTTGAAGGTTTTGGGCCTTTCCGGAAATATTTCCCCGCAACCCAGGCTCGTTTACATTGGTAATCGAAGGCGAACCACCAATCGTTCCAGTGCTAGCGCCCACCATCGCTGAAGTCGCAATTGAACTGCCGCATGTTGGCGCTGATTCATTCCCACAACCGATTGCTGCTGCCAGGTCGACACCCCCTGTGAAACGATATTGCTTATAAGCTGGATCGTAAACCTTTTCGTTCGCAACTACCCAAATGTGCCCCATGACAATGGGTGTCCCGCTTTTGGGTAAGTTCCCTGTCATTGAGCCACAATCACTTTGCTCGTCTACCACAGCCGGAATAGAACCGTCCGCCAATAGCTGGCATGCTGAGCGCGCGTCAACATCAAAATCCTGAGTTAGGGGATTGAGGTTATTTATCAGACCGCTCCACAAGCCGAACTCTTGGGCCGTAAGGCTGATGGTTCCAACCCTGTAACCCGCAGTTATTCCTGCTTCGCGCAGCAATTCGACCAATAAATGAGATTGATCAAATGCGTTCGCTGACTGATCGATCAAACCTCCTCGCGCACCTTTTGACAAGCCAAAACGAAATTCTATATCGATGTTATTTCTAACATAATCATAGGCTCGTTGCGCATATTCATTTGAAGTTATTCCCACAGGCCCAGGCTGCCCAACGCGTTCGGATCCCAGTCCGCGAGCAAGTGCTGTGATCTCTGGGGGGCGAATAATGGTATGCCCTATTCCATTAGTATGCGTAGTGCTTACGCCGTAGTAACTCCATGCCGTTCCAGGCGAAGTTAATGAGGCCGTGCTGAGATGTGTAGCAGGCAAATCTGCAGATACCTCGGTGGTGAACGACACCAAAAGGGAGACTGTGACTGCAATCCATGCTTTCATTTTTGATGCTCCTAACAGCTGCCACCTGTTACATAGACGGGGACGGTCAACACTGATATCCGGATTTAATCCCCGAAAAGCCGCTGAAGAAAGCTTTTCTTCTTCGTCTCTTCCTTCGCATCCGGGTGTGGCGCAGGCATCTGCTTACTTGGAGACTGCAAATGTTGTTCAGCAGCCACCTGATCGTTCAACCACCGATCTGAGTGGTTAGTCGGACTTGACTTGGGCAATTGAGGAGTTGGCGAAGGCTGTAACTCGCTCCCCTGATGCCTCTCCTCGCTGAAAAAGGCACTCTGATTGGTAATTCTTGATTCGGGGACCTCAGGGAAAACGCCGAGATACGCATCAGAGCGCTGGATCAGCCCCTCCGGTGCTGGGCGACTTGCAAGCGGGACTCCGCGTGCATCAGTTTTCGGAAGTTCATCAGGCCGGGCGGATCCACTGCTTTGTGCGAGCGCTGCATTACACCCACCGAAGATCAGCAGAACGGTGACGAACGACAAGTGCTTGACCTGCCGTACCGACGGTCTAGCGTTGCATTGCTCCATGACGCACTCCTGTGTGTCGCTGCCGTCGCAAGGCGGCAGGCTCTTGCTTACCGCGATCTCAACTGATCACGACTTCGGTCCTGTTTCCGGTGGCGTCGTAGGTGTACTCGATGATCATTCCGTCATTCGGCCCGCCCACATACTCAACCCTGATGACGCGACCCAGCGCGTCGTAGTCATAGCTCACGGATTCGGCCGCCAGTGCCGATGGCGATGCCCCCAACAGAGCGACCGCAAGCAGGATCGCACCGGCAACAGCATGGGCATCTCGAACGAAACTGCGCTTGGATTCATCCATGAACTTGGCCTCGAATCGTTTCACTTGACCCTAGATCGCCGTCCTCGGAAAGCGCAAGGTTTTTAGCGATGAACGGTGCTGATTTCCAGATGGTCGGCATAGGGGGATTTCCGGCCTTAACCACGATGATGCTCATCCGTGACTGAAGGCCGACGACCCGGCCGACCCAGACGCTTCACAACCTCATCGTAGGCATCACGATCCGATTGGCGCCTGAAGCCGGGGCGCCTCATCTCCGCCGCGTTATAGATCCCGATTCCGGCGCTGCTGGTGATCAGGGAGATGATGGCCACCGCCATTGCGGGCAGGCCGGCGGCACCCGGGGACATCCCCCTCTGGGCAAACTCGAACCACTGCGGAAGCGCAAATAGGGTCGGCGCGAAGGCAAAGGCATGTTTGCCGACCACGATGCTGGGCGAATAGCAAATGCCGCGGACAACCGCCAGCAAGCCCGCGCGAAGTATCAGTGGCCGAACCAGGTACCGGATGAGCCAAGCCGCTCCGACCCCGATAGCAGCCGTGGCCATGAGCAGTACCCCTGCGATCAGCAGCATTTCAACCATGGCCAACTCCTCCTTGAGTTTGTTGTGCGAGTCCAATCGCCGGCTCGGCTGTGGGCAGCGCCCTCATCCGTCAGCTTTCAGGATGCCCCATGTACGCTGACCATGCATTGCGGCCTGTATGAATTGACAGTTCCCCAACGTCAGCGCACTGTATGCACGATCAGTCTTCTGGAGTGCGCGCCCATGCTCCCCCTCACCGACCGTCAACGCGACATCCTGGAGTTCATCCGCGAGACCCTGCGGGATCGCGGGGCGCCGCCCACGCGGGCGGACATCATGCAGCGCTTTGGGTTTCGCTCCCCCACGGCGGCGGATGATCACCTCAAGGCCCTGGCGCGCAAGGGGGCGATCGAGCTGTTGCCCAACGCGGCGCGGGGCATTCGGCTGCTGGCCGATGAGCCGCCGGCCAACGATGGCCTGCCCATCGTCGGGCGGGTGGCGGCGGGGCAGCCGATCATGTCGGACGCGGGGATCGAACGCTGGATTCCCATCGAACCGCGCTTCTTCTCGCCGCGTGCCCACTTTCTGCTGCGGGTGCATGGAGACTCCATGCGCGATGCCGGCATTCTCGATGGCGATCTGCTGGCGGTGCACCGCACGCCCACGGCCGACAACGGACAGATCGTGGTGGCCCGGGTGGAGGACGAGATCACCGTGAAACGGCTGCGCCTGCGCGGCGAGATTGCCGAGCTGCTGCCGGCCAATGCCGCCTATGCCCCGATCCGGGTGGATCTCGCCCGTCAGGAACTGGTGATCGAAGGCCGCGCGGTGGGGCTGATTCGCGGCGGGGACATGGCCCGTAACCTGTGAGCGCGGTTCCCGCCACCCTGCACCCGCTGCTGGACAGTGGCCGCCTCTGGCGCGGCCAGGCACGCCAGCGGGTGGCCACCCTGCCCACCGGCTTTGCGGCACTGGATGCGGTGCTGCCCGGCGGCGGCTGGCCGCGCGCGGCGGTCAGCGAGGTGCTGCATGCAGCCCCTGGCCAGGGCGAGCTGCGGCTGGTGCTGCCGCTGCTGGCGCGGTTGAGCCAGGCGGGGCGGCCGCTGGCGCTGGTGGCACCGCCGCTCACCCCTTATGCCCCGGGCTGGGCGCAGGCCGGCGTGGCGCTGTCGCGGCTGGTGGTGGTGGACGCGGGGGATGACGGCGTGGAGGCGGCCGTGCAGTTGTTGCAGGCCGGCGCCGGCACGGTGTGCCTGTGGCGGCCGCGACTGGACGACACCGACCTGCGGCGGCTGTCGCTGGCGGCGGAGTCCGCCGATGCGCCGATGCTGTGGCTGCGCCAGGGCGGCCTGCAGGCGCCGGGCAGCCTCGCCGCATTGCGGCTGTGGGTGCAGCGCCACCCCTCGGCCTTGCAGGTGGACGTGCTGAAGGTGCGCGGCGGTCGCGCCCACACCGGGCTGATGCTGCCGCATTGAGGCCGTCATGCTGTGGCTCTGTCTGGAACACCCGCAACTGGCCGTCGAGGCCCTGGGCCTGTCGCCGGACACGCATTGGGTGTGGGCCGCCCACGGCAGCCAGCGCTGGGCCATCAGTGACAGCGGCAGCGTGCAGGCCGGCATGCCCTACCGGCTGGCTCAGCTGCGGGAACCCGACCGCCAGCCGCTGCCGCGCGACACCGCCGCCGAAACCCGCGCCCTGATCAGCCGCGCCCAGGTGGCCTACGGGGTCGGCAGCCCGGTGGTGACCGGCGGCTTCGAAGACCCCGCCGGCCAGCAGGCACCACGCTGGTGGACCTGGGTGGAGATCGGCGCCAGCGCACGCCTGTTCGGCCACGCCGAAGCCATCCACCAACGTCTGCTGGACGCCTTTGCCGCACAGGATCTGCAGCTGCGCTGCGGCATCGCCCCCACCCGCATGGCGGCAGCCTTGCGCGCCCAGGCCGATGTGGCGGCCCCGCTGACACCCGAAGCCTTGGCGGACTGGCTGGATACCCAGCCGCTGGCGCAACTGCCCTGGCCGCGCAGCCGTCTCGACACCCTGCAGGAAGTCGGCCTGCAACGCCTGGCGCAGCTGCGCGCCCTGCCCCGCGACAACCTGCGCCGCCGCTTCGGCGCCGCCCTGCTCACCGACCTGGACCGTCTCTACGGGCTGGTCCCGCATCCCTTCGAGCCGCTGGTGCCGGCCGAGCGCTTCGAGCGGCGGCTGACCCTGATGGAAGAGATTGCCCACGTCGAACCGCTGCTGTTCCCGCTGCGGCGCCTGCTGCAGGAACTGGTGGCGTTTCTCACCGCACGCGATCAGGCCCTCACCCGGCTGCGCCTGCGGCTGAGCCTGGCCTGGGGGGCGGCCTGTGACTATGAAGTGCGCCTGCTCAGCGCCAGCCGCGCGCTGCCGCGCCTGCTGGACCCACTGCGCGAGCAACTGATGCAGTCACCGCCACCGGCACCAGTGCGCGGGCTGGACCTGGTCGCCGACGAATGGACCACGCCCAACCGCCAGCAAACCGACCTGTTCGACAGCGCCGCCACCCCGCTGGACTGGCCCGCCACCCTGGAACGCCTGCAGGCACGGCTGGGGCGCCACAGGCTGTGGACGCCGGTATGCGTCAACCAGCTGCTGCCGGAGCAGGCCCATCGTCCGGCACCGCCGGGCAGTGAAGGCGCCGCGCCGCCAGCCGCATCCCGGCCACTGTGGTGGTTGCCGCAGCCGCAGCGGCTGGCACATCCCCCGGCGCAGCCCGGCATTGGCGAGCGCATCGACAGCGGCTGGTGGGATGGGCCGCTGCAGTGCCGCGACTATCACTGGCTGGACGATGCCCGCGGCCGCCGCTGCTGGCTGTGGCAGGACCGCAGCGGCGACCCGCTGGGCGATGCCTGGTGGCTGCAAGGGCTGGACGGATGAGCTACGCCGAACTGCACTGCCTGTCCGCCTTCAGTTTTCTGCGCGGCGCCTCGCGGCCCTGGGAACTGGTGGAGACCGCCATCGCCCTGGGCTACCGCGGCCTGGCCCTGACCGACGAGTGCACGCTGGCCGGCGTGGTGCGGGGGCGTGAAGCCGCCCTGGAGCATCCCGATTTCACCTTCATCACCGGCACCGAAATCCAGCTCGCCGACGGCCCCCGGCTGGTGCTGCTGGCGCAGAGCCTCATGGGCTATCGCGCCATCAGCCATCTCATCACCCGCGCCCGCCGCGACAGCCCCAAGGGCGACTACCACCTCGCTGCCGCTGACCTGCCGCCGCTGCCGGACGTCGCCGTGCTGTGGGTGCCGGGCCGCAGCCCGGATGCCGCCCAGGCGGCATGGCTGCGGGCGCGCTTCGACACCGCCTGGCTGGCCGTGTCGCGCCACCGGCAACCCGGCGACCGCGACTACCTGGCCCAGTGCCGCGCGCTCGGCCGCAGCCATGGGTTGCGCCTGGTGGCCACCGGCAACGTGCATCACCACAGCCGCGAACGCGGGCCGCTGCAGGACCTGGTCACCAGCCTGCGCCTGGGCATACCGCTGGCGGACTGCGGGCAGCGGCTGTTTCCCAACCACGAGCGTCACCTGCGGCCACTGGACACCCTGCAGGCGCTCTACCCCGCCGCCTGGTTGCGGGAGTCCGTCGCCATTGCCGAGCGTTGCCGCTTCGATCTCGGCACGCTGCGCTACCAGTACCCGGCGGAGCTGGTGCCCGAAGGACACACGCCCATCAGCTGGCTGCGCGCGCTGTGCGAGGCCGGCGTGCAACGGCGCTGGGCGCAGGGCATGCCAGAGAAGGTGCGCAGCACCCTGGAAAAAGAGCTGCGGCTGATCGAGCAACTGCAGTTCGAGGCCTTCTTTCTCACCGTCGAGGACGTGGTGCGCTGGGCGCGGGAGCACGGGATTCTGTGCCAGGGCCGCGGCAGCGCCGCCAACTCGGTGGTGTGCTACGCCCTCGGCATCACCGAGGTGAACCCGGAGTTTCACGACCTGCTGTTCGAGCGCTTCATCTCGGCGGAGCGCGGCGAGGCACCGGACATTGACGTCGACTTCGAGCACCAGCGGCGCGAAGAGGTGATCCAGTACCTCTACCGCAAATACGGCCGCGAACGCGCCGCGCTGGCGGCCACGGTGATCCACTGGCGGCCGCGCTCGGCACTGCGCGATGCCGGCAAGGCGCTGGGCATTGCCCCGGAGGCCATCGACCACCTCGCCAAGGCACACGCCTGGTGGGACGCGCCAGAGGATTGGGGCCAGCACCTGCAGGGCGTGGGGCTCAACCCGGAGGACGCGCGCGTGCAGCGCTGGTTGCTCATGGCGCAGGAGCTGATCGACCTGCCCCGCCACCTCAGCCAGCACGTGGGCGGCTTCGTCATCGCCGAGCGCGCCGTCGCCGACCTGGTGCCGGTGGAAAACGCCGCCATGCCGGAGCGCAGCATCATCCAGTGGGACAAGGACGACCTGGAATCCCTGGGCCTGCTCAAGGTGGATGTGCTGGCGCTGGGCATGCTCAGCGCCATCCGCCGCACCCTGGACAGCCTGCACCGTTTTCACGGCACCGCGATGACGATGCAGGACATCCCCCGCGAAGACCCCGCCACCTACGCCATGCTCTGCCGCGGCGAGTCGCTGGGCGTGTTCCAGGTGGAATCCCGCGCGCAGATGAACATGCTGCCGCGGCTGCAGCCACGCAAGCTTTACGACCTCACCATCCAGGTGGCCATCGTGCGCCCCGGCCCCATCCAGGGCGGCATGGTGCATCCCTTTCTGCGACGACGGCAGGGCCTGGAAAGCGACACCCCGCCCGACGCCCGCCTCAGCGAGGTGCTGGGCCGCACCAGCGGCGTGCCCATCTTCCAGGAACAGGTGATGCAGATCGTCATGGTCGCCGCCGGCTTCAGCGCCGGCGAAGCCGATCAGGTGCGGCGCTCCATGGCCGCCTGGAAACGCAAGGGCGGGCTGGAAAAATACCGCGACAAACTGATGGCCGGCATGGCCGCGCGCGACTACGACCCCGCCTTTGCCGAGCAGATCTACCAGCAGATCCTCGGCTTCGGCGCCTATGGCTTTCCGGAAAGCCACGCCGCCAGCTTTGCCCTGCTGGCCTATGTGTCCGCCTGGCTCAAATGCCATCACCCGGCCGCCTTCATCTGCGGCCTGCTCAACAGCCAGCCCATGGGCTTCTACCCCCCCTCCATGCTGGTGCGCGAGGCCCAGCGCATGGGCGTCGGCGTGCAGCCGGTGGCGGTGCAGCACTCGGAATGGGACAGCCACCTGGAACCCGACGCCCAGGGCCAGCCCACCCTCCGCCTGGGACTGCGGCAGGTGGAGGGCTTCAACGAAGCCGCCGCGCAGCGGCTGATGGCCGCACGACATCTACGCCCCTTCGACAGCCTCAACGACCTGGTACGCCGCGCCCACCTGGATGCCCGCGAGCGCAACGCACTGGCGCGCGCCGATGCCCTCGCCACCCTCGCCGGGCATCGCCATCAGGCGCGCTGGGCGGTGCTGGGGCTGCAACCCGCCGATGACCTGCTGCAGACCCCGGCAGCGGAATCCCGCCAGCACAGCCTGCCGCCCCCCAGCGAAGGCGCCGACATCCTTCACGACTACAACAGCGTCGGCCTCACCCTGCGACGCCACCCGGTGGCGCTGCTGCGGCCGCAGCTGAACCGCCTGCGGGTGTGGCGCAACGGCGATCTGGCGGAAGTGACCGACGGCCAGCGCATCCGCGTGGCGGGGCTGGCCATGTTCCGCCAGCGACCGGGCTCGGCCAAGGGCGTGATGTTTCTCACGCTGGAAGACGAGACCGGCATCGTCAACCTCATCATCCGCCCGGATCTGATCAACCGCGACCGCCAGGCCATCGTCGGCGGCCAGATGCTGGTGGCGCGTGGCCGGCTGCAACGTCAGCAGGGTATCGTCCATCTGCTGGCCGAAGGCGTGGACGACTATTCACATTGGGTGCACGGGCTGCCGCATCTGTCGCGCGACTTCCACTGACCGTCATCGTGATAATTTTTTACACTGCGTCAATAATGCAGAACGACAGGAGAACCTCATGACCCTCGAATGCGTCCGCACGCCCGACAGCGCCTTTGCCGACCTGCCCGGCTTTCCCTACGCCCCGCACTATGTGGACGACCTGCCGGGCTACCCGGGCCTTCGCGGCCATTACGTGGATGAAGGCCCGCGCGATGCCGCGCACACCTTCCTCTGCCTGCACGGCGAGCCCAGCTGGAGCTACCTGTACCGCAAGATGATTCCGGTGTTCACCACCGCCGGTGGCCGCGTGGTGGCACCGGACCTGCTCGGCTTTGGCCGCTCCGACAAACCGGTGGACGACGCCGTCTACACCTTCGACTTTCACCGCAACTACCTCAAGGCCTTCATCGAGCGCCTGGACCTGCGCAACATCACCCTGGTGTGCCAGGACTGGGGCGGCCTGCTTGGCCTGACCCTGCCGCACGAATACCGCGACCGCTTCCGCCGCATGATCGTGATGAACACCACCCTGGCGGTGGGCAAGGCCCCCACCCAGGGCTTCATCGACTGGCGCAACTATGTCGCCAGCCGCCCCGATCTGGATGTGGCCGGGCTGATGAAGCGCTCCAGCCCCATCCTCAGCGATGCCGAAGCCGCCGCCTACGGCGCGCCCTTCCCCGACCAACGCGCCAAGGCCGGCGTGCGCCGTTTTCCGCAGCTGGTGATGACCGATCCCGCCATGCCCGGCGTGGAGATTTCCCGCACCGCCCGCGACTACTTCCGCAGCGAATGGGACGGCCCCTGCTTCATGGCCCTGGGCGCCGCCGACCCGGTGCTGGGCGGCCCGGTGATGCAGAAACTGCACGCAGACATCCGCGGCGCTGGCCCGATGATGGTGATCGAGGAAGCCGGCCACTTCGTCCAGGAATGGGGCGAACCGATTGCGCGGGCGGCGTTGGAGTATTTTGCGGCGCAGGCGAAGGGCTGAAGTCGCAGATTCAGTCCAACACCGGCGGCTTATCCGTATTGCCCGCATACCAGTCGCTGAACTGCTGCAGGGCCGCCATCCACGGGCGCACGCCCTCCCAGTCAGCCTGGCTGCGCTGGGACAGGGCCACCGTTTCGGCCGCCACCGCCTGTTCTGCTGCACAGGTCTGCCGGGCCTGTTGATCGGCAGTGGCGGCGACCTGGTCCAGCTGCCCGAGCCCGGCCTCCAGCTTGGCGATGGTGGCTTCCGGCACGCCCATGGCCCGCATCTCGGCGATCTGCTGCGCCATGTCATCCGGGGGTGGTGCTGCCGCGCGAATCTCGGCCGCCACCCGCGCTTCGCAGGCCGCGCGGGTTTCCTGCATCGGGGTCGGCGCGCGGCCGGACTGCTGCGCACGTAGCGCGCCATGCGCCTCGTAGATACGGGCTTCCAGCGCCTTGAACCGATCCACCGCATAGCCGTGGCGGGTGAGGTAGTCCGCCTCCTTGCGGGCATAGGCCAGCGGCAGATCCTCGTACTGGTGGGCGTTGGCGCGCATGTCGTTCTGGATATGCGCCAGCGCAATGCGGTGGGACAGGAACTGCTTCACCTCCGCGCTGGAAAGGCCCTGGGCCTGGACAAGGCCGGAGACCACCAGACCGAGCAGCAACGTGAAACCGCTGAATGCCGTGCGCATGTTCATTCCTCCGATAACGCTGGCGCAGGGGACGGGCCATCCACCAGCCACTTGTACATCACCAAGGCATCCACCAGACCCTGGGCCGGGTGGCGAAATGCGCGTGGCAGCCGCCCGACAATCTCGAAGCCGAGTGCCTGCCACAGCCGCACCGCCCCTTCGTTGGTGGACACCACCAGATTGAACTGCATGGCCTGATAGCCCAGGGCCCGGGCAACGCCCTGTGAATGCTCGCACATGGCCCGTGCGAGGCCGCGTCCGCGTGCTGCGGCCAACACCATGTATCCGCAGTTGCAGACGTGATCACCCGGACCGGCCTGGTTGGACTTGAGGTAGTAGGTGCCCTGCACCTGCCCCTCCACCTCGGCCACGTAGGTCACCCGCGGCGTATCCATCCACACCGCACGCGCCTGGTCCTGCGTGAGGTCCCGCGGATAGGCGTAGGTGTCGCCGGCCGACACCACCGCCCGGATGATCGGCCAGATGGCGTCGAAGTCTTCAGGCCCTGCTTCGCGGATGTGCATCCGTCCTCCTGTATGCCGTTGCCAAGCCGACTCCTCCGCCCTGCGGAACGGCCTCGCCATCGCGCCTAAAGCGCTGCGAACCCGGGGTTGAACACCACCTCCCACAGATGGCCGTCCGGGTCCTGGAAATAGCCGGCATAGCCGCCATAGAACGTGGCCTGCGCCGGTTTCACGATGTGTGCACCCGCCGCCGCGGCACGCGCCATCACCGCATCCACGGCGGCAGCCGAACCGACGTTGTGGCCCAGCGAGAGGTTGGTGGGCGCTGCGCCCGACAGCGGCAGGCCGGTGTCGTGCGCCAGGCTGGCGCGCGGCCACAGCGCCAGCTTCAGGCCGGACTGCAAGGGGAAGAAGGCCACCGCACCGTGTTCGAACTCGGTGCCGATGATGCCCTGCGTGGGCAGCCCCAGGCCGTCACGGTAGAAGGCCACCGCGCGTTCCAGGTCATCCACGCCGAGGGTGATGACCGACAGTGAGGGGGTCATGGGCTCTCAGGCGTCGTCATCGGAAAACCCGTACTGCGCCATCACCTGCTGCTCGGTGAGCATCGGCGTGCTGTTGGCAAAGTCGTAGTAGGCCGGCTTCTTGTCGATGTAGATCTGGCTGGCCAGCTCGAAAGCCTCCGACTCGAAGGTACCGGCCGGGATGAAGTGCTCGCCGGTCGCCAGCAGCTTGTAGTACAGGTGGGTGCCACAGCGCGTGCAGAACGCCCGCTCCGCCCACTCCGACGAGGCGAACACGCCGATCTGCTCGGCGCCGGTGAACTGCACCTCGGTACCGCAGTGCACCGCCAGCATCGGTCCCCCGCCCCAGCGGCGGCAGTATCCGCAATGGCAAACACCGATCTCGCGGCTTTCCGGCACGGTGAACGCCACCGCGCCACACAGGCATTGTCCTTTCATGAGGGGCTCCCGGTTCGCAGAATCCTGTCCATGGCCTTTCCCTTGGCCAGTTCATCCACCAGCTTGTCCAGATAACGGATCTCCCGCATCAGGGGGTGTTCCACCGTCTCCACCCGCACCCCGCAGACCACACCGGTGATCAAGGTACGGTTGGCGTGCAGGGCCGGCGCTTCGGCAAAGAAGGTTTCGAAGCTCGATTGTCGAGCGATCTGCTGCTGCACGCCCGCCGCGTCATACCCCGTCAGCCAGCCGATGATCTGATCGACCTCGGTCCGGGTGCGGCCCTTGCGTTCCGCCTTCTGCACATACATCGGATACACCTTGGCGAAGGGCATGGCGAAGATGGGGTGATGGGACATCGTGCTGCTCCTGGACAGGCGTGCCATTCAACCGGCCGCCACCGGCGCTTTCAAGGCCTTGCTGTAGAACCCCGAGACATCGAAACAGCAGACACGGCGTTCACCGTCGGCAAGTTTGCTGCAGGCATCCGAAATCCGCTTGGCACGGGTCTTTGCCTGCTTGGCGCTGACAATCCAGTGAATCCAGTCCACCCGTGCCAGGGTGGTGGTACGGTCCCACACGGCCCGGGCGGCGGGTGCCGCCTGCAAGGCCTTGGCAAAGTCCTCCGGCAGCACTGGCTCGGGCTCCTCGACGACCGGCGCAATCTCCAAGGTCACCGGGTCGCCCGGTGCCACGCCCGCTGCATCACACAGCCTCGCATCCACCCGCAGCCAATGGCTCAGCTGGCCGTCGGGCTCCAGCATCGCCTGAAACGGATGACCGTTGAGCGTGCCTTTCACCGTGGTGCGGCCACGGCGCGGCAGCGTATCGCTGGCGGATTTGGGCAGGATGAGGAAAGCCCATCCGGCTTCGCCGGCGGGGCGCTGCAGCGTGGTCTTGAAGCGGGCGGTGGTGGGGTCGCTGGGCATGCCGACTACCGTACCGCATTCAGCCCATCCGCCGCCGGACTGCAGCCTGCCTCAATGGCCGTCCGCGCTGGATTTCTTGACGGGCACGATGCGCGTCGAGTGACCGAACCAACCGGCCACCGTCGACTTGTTGCGGCGGCTGATCGGAATCTTCAGGTCGTTCGAGAGCAGGCAGTACCACTGCGGGCCGTTGCGGACGATCTTGACGATGGCGCGCCGCGCCACCCAATGGGCGCGGTGAACGCGCAGGCCGGTGTCACCCATGGCATCGGCCGCCTGCTGCAAAGAGCCCAGCACCATGCAGCGCCCCAGGTCGGTATACACGTGCAGGTAGTGCAGGTCGGAGGAGATGGCCAGGACGTTGGTCCCCAGCGATTCCGGCAAGCGGCTGAAGAAGGTGGCCCGCACGGATTCGGCATAGCGCCCGGCTTCGGCCTTGTCGAGATCGGCGGACACGGGGGCGTCCGCGGCAGCGGTACCCTGCGCCTGATCGAGCCGCCGCCGATGGGCCAGAAACGGCAGATTGATGATCATCCACGAGGCCAGGGTGGCCGGCGCCAGCTGCAGGAACTCCACGGCGATGGCATGCACCCAGCTGCGGCTTGAGAACACATCCAGCCAACCGTCGTCATCCTCCATGGGGCGCAACCAGAACGGCAACGCCTGCTCCACCCCATAGCTCACCGGCGCAATCAGCAGGGCGGCGCTGACCCCGGCGATCAGCAGGGCCAGCCAGGGCGGCAGGGCATGCATCATGTGCGGCAGCACCAGCCAGCTGGCCACGTAAAGCGCGAACAGTCCGAGCCCCACGTGTATCACCCAGAACACCGTCCGCGCGCCCACCCCCAGGCCTCGGCTGGCCTCTGGTTCGATCACCACAAAGGTCACCACCAGCAGCAGCCCGATGACCGCGATGGCGCGGCCCAGCGGCCAGGCGCCAAACACGGTACCGCTGCTGACAACGTCGTTCCGATTCATGTGGCGCGCCCTGGAGGCTACCAAGCGTACTCGAAGGTGACGCCCAGCAACGGCAGGGTTTCCTCCTCTTCCTTGATGGTTTCTCCGGTGAGCACGTTGAACTCATCGGCGATGCCGGAGGGACCGGCGTTCAGGTTGAGGATATCGAGGAACAGCACCAGGTCCAGCCGGCCGATCGGGCGCCGGTAGTCCACCCGGAAATCCACCGCATTGAAGGCGGGGCCGCGGCCCACATTGGTTTGGGTGATCTCCTGCGAGAACCGCACGGGCAGATCGGGCGCCAGCACGTCGGCATAGGTGACGAACCGCTGGCCGGGTTGCCCGGAGCCGTACCGCCAGCGCGCCGCGAGCTGCCAGCGCGGGTTGATCTCCCAGCGGCCGCTGAGCGCCGTGAAATGGCTGCGATTGAAATCCCAGTTGTATTCGCCCCGACCATCCTTGTCGTCCACGCGGTACTGATTCCAGGAATAAACGAAATCGGCGGCAAAGCCCTTGGCGAAGGCCCGCGTCAGCACCAGGTCGACGCCGCGATTGGTGCCTTCGCCGGCGTTGCTGATCTCACCGGAGACCTGGCTCCCTTCCACCAGGCGACGGTCAATCTGCTGGGTGTAGGCCTCCACCAGCAGATTCAGCTCGTCATTGATCCGGTATTCCAGCCCGGCACCAAAGTGGGTGAGCCTTTCGTTCTTCAGGCCAGCATTGCCCGGATCCAGCGCCCGCATCAGGTAGCTGGGCGCCTCATAGAACAGGCCGGTGGTCGCCGAAAAACGCAGCGAGGGCGACAGCTGATAATTGAACGCCAGCCGGGGCGACAGCAGGTTCTCGTCACTGAAGCCGTCGTAGTCATAGCGCAGACCGGTACGCACACTGGCCCGCCCCCAATCGAACACCTGCTCGCCATAGACGGCCACGTTGGTCTCGCGCTGGCGATACTGCGAGTTGATCTCAGCGGGCGTCAGCAGGATGTAGTTTTCGCCGGGCGGACGCGGGTCGTCGGACTCGTAGGTGAAGCGAATCCAGTCTTCCCGCAGAACGGCGCCGTAGTCGAGATCAATGTTGACCAGGTACAGGCCGGCGGCAAAGCGCCCCAGCGCGTTGCCCACTTCGAGGTCGCTGCGCCAACCGATCTCGGAGTCGTTCTCGGTCACCGTCAGCAAGCGCTCCCGCGCCGGCACCTGGTCGGCCGAGGTGCCCGGCGGTACCAGGTCGGGGCTGGCCTCCCCTTCAGCGGAGCTGCGGTCGCTCTCGCGCACATACAGCCGGTTGGTCCACTGGTGGCCCTCACCAAAGCGCCGTCGCCAGGTCAGGCCGGAAGGTGACGCGCACAACCATGGCCGGGAACAGAAGGCACCACATCCCGAGGAGCAGGAAAATGGCGGCGAGGCATAGTTGAAGGCGTCGGGGGGTCATGTCACGGAATCCTTTCGTTGATTTTGCAGAGGTTGCCGAGAGCGGTCCGGCACGGCACGGCCCATGCAATTCAGGATGGCGCCCGGGCAGGTGCGGAGAAAGACGGGCGGCGTGTCGGATCGACGCCGCTCGGCCGCCGGCCCGGATCGAGTCCGGCTCAGGCCGAACGGGAGAGCGGCATCTCGCGCGGGCCGATGAGGTCCGCCTTGCGTTCCAGCAGAGTCGGCGGGGGGACCGGGGCCTCGATGGTGCAGACGACACCGCTGGCCGCGAACAGCAACTGGACCTCGCCATCGAGTTCCCGGGCCAGGCTGCGCTCGATCAGGCGCGAGCCGAACCCGGTGCGGGTCGGCTTCTTCACGAGCGGCCCGCCGCTCTCCGCCCAGCGCAGGAACAGGTGCGCCTCGGCCTCGCGGCGCAGACGGGCTTCTTCCTCGGCCGCTTCGGCTTCGGCCTGGCACGGCGACGGTGTAGGCGTAGTCGAGGCGGACGACCGCGGGCGCATCGTCGACCCGGGTGAGGTAGACGTCGGGTTCGAGCAGGCGCTCGCCACGCTTGAGCAGGCGGAAGGCGAGGCCCTTGGCCGGGGGCAGGACCTCGGCGAGGTTGCCGCCGACCTCACTGTGGACGACAGTTTGACGATCCAGGGGCTCCTGTCTGGCGACTCGCAAGTCATCGGTGGGGGTCAT
>CAKZHZ010000010.1 GCA_936928855.1 uncultured Polycyclovorans sp. | reverse complement strand
GGAGGAGCAACGCGGCCAGGCGCGAAAAAGACCCGCGAGCTCGCATGCGAACTTCGGGGACAGGACACTAGCTTCCCGGGGCGGTGGGCCAGTAGCCGGGCTGGGCGCGATCGCGATCCAGCAGGTGCCGGCGCAGGTCATAGCGCAGACGGGGTTCCACCATGAAGTTCGGCCGCAGGGTGTTGCGCCCGTTGGGTGGGTTGATGGTGGTGAACAGGCGATAGTTGAACGCGGGGTTGCCGCCGGCCCGCACGGGCCCCATGACCCATTGTTTGCGAGTGGTCAGCGGCAGGCTGATCCCGAAGCCGCCGACCTGTTCGTCCGATGACATGCGGCGATAGAAGGCGGTGAAGGACACATGGCCCATGAAGCGTTCCACGTACAGCGAGTGGCCGCAGTCGTCGAGCAGGTAGCAGCCGCGCTGGACCGTGATTGACAGGTCCTGCTTGAACCAGAAGTAGCGGTAGCCGACCTGGTGATAGTCCCGGGTGATGAAGGCGGTTGCCGGGTCGCGCGAGGTGAACTCGCCGGCCGCGCCGTGCAGCTGGTGGGCGCCGCCAGGGCTGTGGAGGGCGATCTCGCCGAGGCTGACATCGTTGTCCTCGCCGAGTATTCGCATGCGGCCGCCAGCGGCCATCAGGAAGACGCCGGGCAGCGGGTGGGCGAACCACTGGCCGATCACCTCCTGTGTCTCCGAGCGGAAGCGGCCACGGGCATAGATCCGGCCGGGGCGGTAATCCTCGCTCTCGGTCAGCGGATCGGTGTGGGTGACATAGAGCGCCAGCCCGGCCGGCAATTGCAGGCGGGCGGAGGACTGAAGGGCCAGCGAGTAGTCGAACACGCCGTACTCGGTGGCGACGGCGGTGTTGAGGGCGGGGTCCACCCGCAACTGCAGGCCGGCGTTGTGCCAGTTGCGGCGGGACACCGGATTGAAGTCGGACAGTCGCTGCGACCGCCACCGGGCCTCCGCCGGGCGGTTTTCGGCGCAATCCATGCGGGCCTGCCGAACCGGGATGCCATAGCGCTGTTCTTCCACTTCCACCCCGGCGCGCCCCGGGATGCACGGTTCGAGGAAGGCCTCGTGCGATGACCAGCCCTGCAAGCTGCTGTCGACCGTCACCTGGGGCAGGTCATTCGGCAGTGCGGCCGGCCGCTGCGCCGGCGGCGGCGGTGGCGGGCGGCGGCTGTGCGGGGTGCCGAAGGTAAAGGTGATGCCGCCGGCCAGCATCACGTCGTCTTCCTGTGCGACACCGACATCCGGCTGCGTCGCCGCCATCACATAGGCCTGCATGCCGCGATAGGGCGGTGCGAGCAGACGCAGGCCGCCATTGAGGTTTTCGCCATCATAGTCGCCCAGCAGGTGCAGCCATGACAGCGGTGTCCACTCCAGTCCCCCGAAGGGGCCATCGAGCCG
The DNA here is from genome assembly GCA_936928855.1 of uncultured Polycyclovorans sp. Taxonomy (GTDB): domain Bacteria; phylum Pseudomonadota; class Gammaproteobacteria; order Nevskiales; family Nevskiaceae; genus Polycyclovorans. The sequence goes on along the minus strand of CAKZHZ010000010.1, from coordinate 23,713 downwards.
GTCACCGGCCCCGGCGCCGACGGTGATGCGCAGCTGTTTCACCGGCGCCCAGTCGGCGACCGCGTAGCGTGATTCGTAGTTCTGTGCCTCGCCGCCGAAGTCGGAGGCGCCCACGGCAAAACTGAAGCCGTGCCAGTCCTTCAGCAACTGCAGCTTGGCGCTGCCCGACAGGTCGTTGCGGATGCGCGGGCCGGTGGTCCCATCGACAGTGGCAACGCGGCCGCTCAGCTCGAAGCGCGGCAGGAATCCAACCGAGAAGATGAGGTTTTGCACCTCGGTGGTCCGGGTGGGGGCTTCGGACTCGATCTGGTTGTTGATCTGGGCGTCGACGGCGTGGCGGTGCTGAACCTGGGCATTGGGGACGAGCAGCAGGCCTGAATAGCCCTGGGTGGACTGATACGCCGACACCGCGCCGCATCCGACGAGCAGGGCCACGCCGATCGATTGGGATATGTGCCTATCAAGACCGCTCACGTGTCGCTCCTTGCACCCGTGCAGGCAGGGCCCACTGAAAGGGCCGTGGGATGGATTCAACGTTGCCTCAAACAGGAAAGGCCGCTATGCGGCCTTTCCTGAGTCCTGCATTGCGATGGGTAGCGCTCAGGCCTTATCCGCTGATGCCGCCGGTGGGATCCTGCACGCGACCGCGATCACCGGGCGAGCCGGCGGCTTGTTGCTGTTGGTTCACAGCGTTCTGCAGTGCCGGGGTGGCCTGTGGGTTGGTCACGTTCGGATCAGCGGCCGCTGTATCGGTGCCCGCATCAATGGCGTTGATAATGCTGGCCGAAATATTGTTGCCGCCCGCCACGGTCTGCGACAGAGTGACCGTGTACTCGCCCACGTTGGGGGAACCCGCTGTTTTGGCTGCGAAGGCCAGGCCGGCCAGCGCAGCGGCGTACAGGTCGGACGGTGTGGAGGCGCTGATCTTGGCGTTCTGGCTGACCGTGGTCGGAGGGGTCAGCAGGTCTACGCCCGGAATGCCGGCCATGGTGGCAACGGCTGCCAGTGCATCTTCGATCGTGTCGGCACTCGGGCTGGTGGGATCGTTGTTGAGCGCCAGCGCCGTGGCGATCTCGGTGTACGACGTCACCGCTACGGCCAGAGCGCCGCCATCCGTGGCCAGGTTGATGCGGGAACTCGGCACGATGGTGCGAATCACGCTGGAGCCCAGTGGGTACTCCGAATCCCGTGCCTCATCGTAGTAACTGCCTTGCGTGCAACTGATCAGCAGGTTGGGCGCAGGCGTGGCGAAGATGACGTCGCCGAAAACGACTACACCGTCAGCGTTGGTGGTGAACGGGCCGTCAAGGCTGGTTCCGCCGGGGAAGGTGGTGACGGTGCAGGTGGCATTGCGCAGGGCGCCGAGGGCGGCCTTGGCGCCGAAGCTGACGGTCTTGCCGCTGCTGCCACTGTTGTTATTGTCCGAGCAACCGGCGGCGGCCAGCACGATGGCGCAGGCGGCGGTGGCGATAAGACCCTTGTATTTCATCCGGAGAACTCCCCAATCCGATGGTGATCACCATGAGCACTCTCATGGTGTTACGACGTGTCGCCGTTTTACCCGATTTTGCTGGCAATTGGTATGCCATCCGCCCCGTAAAGGGGGTTCAGGCCGGCGTGTGGTCGGGCTGCACCGGCGCCAGATGCAACTGCCAGCGTGTGGTGAGCTGTCCGTCGTGCGGGACCCAATCGATCTCGCCGGACAGCGACTCGATACGCTTCCGGAGGTTGTTGAGCCCCAATCCGGCGCGCCACTGGTCCGGCGGCGCACCGTTATAGGGATGCGACACCGCCATGTGGAGCTGATCTCCGTCCACCGTGAGGGTGACGGAAAGGTGTTCAAGTCCCGAACAGTGCTTGAGGCTGTTGGTGATGACTTCCCGCATCACCCGTGAGAGCGCGAGGGCGGTGCCGCCGTCCAGGGCTTGCACGGTGGTATCCCCGCTCAAGGTCCAGCTGAGGGTGATGCCCAGGCTTTCGCAGCGTTCCGCAACCTCCGCGCGCCACTCGCCGAACAGGGCTTCGGGCGCTGTGGGGGCGGCCTGCATGCTGTAGACCACCGCGCGCAGTTCCTCAAGCGCGCGGCGGGCCTGCTCGGCCTCGGCGTCGGGCAGCTGATGGGTGAGGGTCAGCAGGCGTGCGCCGACATCATCGTGAAGGTCCTGGGCAACGCGTTCGCGCTCGCGCTGCACGCTGGCCTCCAGCAGGGCTCGGTAGGCGAGGATTTCTTCGAACAGCCGACGCAGCTCGGACAGCAGGGCGAGATCATCCGGGTGAAACAGACGACGTCCCCCTTCGGCGTAGTGAAGGCGCAGGGTGGGCAGGGTGCCATCGCCGCCGGTTCGCAGGATGAGGCCGCTTTCCTCCAGTCCGTCGCCCCCCTGGCCGTCCGCGCCACTGACATGCAGCGGTCCGAAGACGGCCTGCAGGACGTCTCGCCAGGCGGCATCGACAGGCTGTTCGCGCTGGGACAGTACGTCGGTGACCAGGCTTACCAGGGCCGGGGCACGTGCCTCCGGGCGCCGGCGCAACACCTTTTCCCACAGCCATTGCCGCAGCGGGAAATACAGCCAGCCGGCGATGGCCAGTGACACCAGCAGCGAGGTGCGACCGTCCAGCCGCAGCAGGTAGACCAGCAGCAGGTCCAGCGCGATGACGCCGAGCCCGCCGAAGAACAGGCCCCAGGCGGTGAACCACCAGCGGTCGAGGCGGAACAGTTGATAGCGCAGGACGCCGGCCGCGATGCCGGCGTAGATCAGCAGGAAGAAGCCGAAGGCGTAGCCCTGGATCGCGCCGTTATCGATACCGGCGATTGCGGGCAGCACCATCACCGCGACAAACGCCCCGCTGCCGAACAGCCAGGCCAGCAGGAAGGCGCGCAGCGCGGCGCGGGCATAGGCATCGCCCCGGGTCCGCCACCATTGCCACGCCGCGAGCCCATAGGTGGAGAGGTAGCCGATGGTGATTGGCAGGTGGGCCAGCCCTTCCACGGAGTCGGACAGTCGCAGGGGAATCGCCAGCCCGAAGCCGACGTAGAGCGCCATGACGGCCGGGCCCAGGCCGACCCGCAGCAGGCGGGTCGGGTAGTAGAGCAGGACGGCGATCAAGCCGCCGCAAAACAGCAGGGCGCCAAATTCGTTGATCGACGACAGCGCCATGAACAGGCGGCCGTCGAGCGCGAGTTCGCGCGTGCTGTAGACCGAGGCGGCGCCCGCGAACAGCAGCATGCCGGTGCCGGTCAGGGCGTAGTAGCGGGTGGACGGATCCTGCCAGCGGAACGCCAGCACGCTGGCGCCGGCCAGCAGGCCACCGGCGGCGCAGAAGAGCTGGAACCAGAAGACAAGGGGCAGGTCGCGCAGCGGCCGGCTCTGGGTGACCGGGAGGGACAGCTCGCGGCCATCCGCCAGCTGCAGCCAGGCTTCGCCGCTGCGCAGCAGGGCGGATCGTGCGCGCTGCCGTTCGAAGAAGGCATCCATATCGGAGTAGCGGACGAACGCCATGTCCGGCTCCGGCGTCAGGTCCACGGGTGCCAGTGGCAGCTCGGTGCCGCCGCTGCGCAAGCCACGCACCTCGGTGCCGGGTGCCACATCGAGTCCGGCCGTGCTGCCGACCACCACCACGCGGTCCTGGTCGATGGCCAGTGTGAGACCGACATACGGCTGGCCGGTGGCCAGCGTGATCAGCGCCGCCAGCGCCAACGCGGTGATGACCACCGCCACGGCCAGTACGCGTTGGGGGAGCAGGGTCAGCGATTGCGGCATGGGCGGCGGCTCAGCGGCGCAGGTCCGCGGCCAGCAGCACCACTTCGGGCTCCTGCACGGAGTAGCCCTGGATGAAGTTCACCCCCAGTTGCCACAAACGCGCCATGGTCTGGGCATTCTCGACGTGGCTGACGATGGTCTTGATGCCGCGTTGCTTGGCAATGTCCATCAGTTCGGCCAGGCGTGCCTGGCGGTCGCGGTTGTCGAATTCCTGGGTGTAGACCGGGTGGAACTTGAGGTAGCGGATGGGCAGATGCTCCACCAGTTGGGAGGAGTGCGCGCCCACGCCGAAGTGTTCGATGGCGATCTCCGCGCCGGCTGCCTTGATCGCTTCGGCGATCTGGCGTGCCTTGCGGATATGGCTTTGAACGTTGAGCTCCTGGAACTCGAAGATCAGCTCGTGGGCGTGCAGGGGGCGCTGCGCCACGAGGGTGTTGAGCCAGGTGATGAAGTTGTCGGCCTCTTTCAGGGTCTGCTCCGACAGTTTGACGAACAGGCTGGACTGCACGTCGGCCTGTTTTCGCTTGCTCTGCATGTGCAGGGCGCGCTCGACCACCCAGCGGTCGATCGCGGTCATCAGATTGAACTGGCGGGCTGCGTCGATGAAGCTCGAGGCGTGCATTTCCTCCCCTTCCGGGGAGACCATGCGCAGCAGCACATCGAAGTGTTGGCGTGCATCGCCTTCGAGGCTGGCGATGGACTGATAGGCCAGTTTCATGCGGTTGTCGGCCAGCGCCGAACGAACCTGCTCCGCCTGTTGCCGCAGCTCCTCCAACTGTCGGGCGGCGAGTGCCTTGGGGCCCAGCACGATGGCCTTGCGGCCGCCCTTGTCGGAGACTTCCCGTGCTTCGTCGATCACGCGTCCAAGCGCGTCGGCGGCGGATTCGTTGACGGCGAGCGGGTAGCCCACCAGGCTCAGGCTGAGTTGGGCCTCGTGGCCCGCAGTGCTGAACACCTGTCGTTGGATCGCCCGGGCCACACCTTCAAGGTCGCGCACGATGGTGGCGGTGTCCTGGCGGGCGATCAGGGCCACCCACTCGTGGGTGGCGATGCGAAACACCCGGTCCGGGGTGGGCAGCGCATCCAGCAGCCAGTCGTTGACACGGTTGGTGGCTTCGCCGGCGTCGAGATGGCCGAGGCGACGCTCGATACCGCGGTAGTCATCGATCACCAGCGCCACCAGCGCGGTCGGTTCCTTGCCCATGGGGCTTGCCAGCAGCTCGCGCAGGTCCCGGAAGTTGTCCGCGGCCCGAGGAGGTGCGACCTCCTCGGCCACCGGTTGCGGGGCCCGGATCAGGACGGTGACGATGGGCTCGCCCTGCTCCTCACTCTCCTCCAGCTCGGCTTCAACCGCGAAAGCGGCGTCGCCGTTCAGTGGCTGCAACTGGCATTGCAGACGGCGTTCGTCGTCGTCAAGCGCGCCACGGTGCTTCTGCAGTCGTTTGAAGTGTGCCTTGGCTGCCCGCTGGTCCTCACTGGCGATCAGGTCCATCAGCGGTGTGCCGATCAGGTCCTCGGCGGCCTCGGCGCCGACGCGCCTGGCCATGGCCGGATTGGCATGGACGATGATGCCGTCCTGCAAGTGGGCGATGGCGTCCTGGCTGTCGGCCAGCAGTTGCTGATGCCGGACTTCGAAGCTCTGCATGCGGCGGCGCAACTGCCGCAGCTCGTGCAGATGATGATGGTGGGTGAACTCGCGCAGGCAGAGCAGCTGCAGATGGCGCAGCAGGTCGTCATCATCGGCAGCACACACCACATCCTGGGCGCCGAGCGCGAGCGCCGCCGTGGTCATCTCCAGGCTGAGCTGGTCCACCAGCAGCAGGATGGGCAGGTCGGGCGCCCAGCGCTGCCCCAGCGCGGTGACCCGGGCGAACTCGGATTGCACCAGGCTGCGTTCCACCAGCAGCAGGTTGGGCGCGGAGCGCCGCAGGCTCTCCTCCAGGTCTTCGAAGTCCGGAATCCAGGCGACCCGCACCGGATGACCACTATTGCGCAGGTGGCTTTCGATGCGACGGGCGGTGTTCTCGGCTTCGGTCATGACCAGGATGACCGCGCCATTGCCTAGGTTCATGGGGAGCAGGTTGTCGATGACGGGATGTGCGTCCATGCGAGTGTGGTCTTGGCAGGTTCGCCGGCTTCCTCCCGCGCCAGTCGCGGCACGAGGTAACCGGGCAATCGGGCACTGATTCTGCGCATCAGCTCCAAGGCCTCGCGCTCCGAAACTTCAAAATGGGCGGAACCGGCGACGCGGTCCAGCAGATGAAGATAGTACGGCAGCACGCCCGAGGCGAACAGTCGCTCCGACAGCCGGACCTGATCCTCCGCCGAATCGTTGATGCCGCGTAGCAGTACCGCCTGATTGAGCAGGGTGGCGCCGGTCCCGCGCAGTGCGGCGATCGCCCGCTGCAAGGCATCGTCGATCTCCTGTGCGTGGTTGATGTGCAGTACCACCACTTTCTGCAGTCGGCTGCGGCTCAACCAGCCCAGCAGGGCGGCATCCACGCGTTCCGGCAGTACCACGGGCTGGCGCGTATGCAGGCGCAGCCTTCGCAGGTGAGGAATGGCCTCAAGCGCCTCGACCAGACGGGCCAGCTTGTCGTCGCTCAGCGACAGCGGGTCGCCGCCGGACAGGATGACTTCCTCGATGCTGGTGTCGGCGGCGATCAGCTCGAGCGCGCCGCGCCAACCCTCACGGGCGGCATGCTGGTCGCCGTAGGGAAAGTGCTGGCGGAAGCAGTAGCGGCAGTGCACGCCACAGGCGCCGGTGGCGATCAGCAGCGCGCGGCCGTGGTACTTGTGAATCAGGCCGTCGCCGCGCAGCCGGGCCAGGTCGCCGACGGCATCCTGGCTGAAGCCCGCGGGGGTCAGGGACTCCTCGGCGCGGGGCCAGACCTGCAGCAACAGCGGGTCCGCAGGGTCACCACGGCGCATGCGGTCGGCGAAGGGCCGCGGCACCCGGAAGGGAAACGCACGCAGCCGCGCAGCCGGCGGCAGGGGCAGGCGGTCGCTGAGATCGAGGTGGTGCAGCAGGGCTTCCGGGCGCGTGAAGCTGTCCTGCAGGGCCCGCTGCCAGCCGGGGACCTGCCGGGCGGTGAGTGGTTTCGGTATCATGCCGGCCGCATTGTGTTGGGGCGCCGACGCTCCGGCAAGTTCAGATCATCGAATTTTCGTTCATTCCTCAAAGAAGACAGAGCACCACCATGGCAACGGTCAGCACCAATGAAATGAAGGCGGGTACCAAGGTTCTGATCGACGGCGACCCCTATGCCGTCATCGACAACGAATACCGCAAGCCGGGCAAGGGCCAGGCCACCAACACGCTCAAGGTGCGCAATCTGAAAACCGGCCGCGTGCTCGAGAAGACCCTCAAGTCGGGTGACAGCTGGGAAGTCGCCGACATCGAGGAAACCGATATGCAGTACCTCTACAACGACGGTGAGTTCTGGCACTTCATGAACCCGTCCAGCTACGAGCAGATTCAGGCCTCGCAGGCTGCGGTGGAAGACGCGGCCAAGTGGATCAAGGGCGAAGAGACCTGCCGCGTGATGCTGTGGAATGGCGTGCCGCTTTACATCAGTGCGCCCAACACGGTGGAACTGCAGATCACCGAAACCGACCCCGGGGTGCGTGGTGACACCTCCGGCGGTGGTGGCAAGCCCGCCACCCTGGAAACCGGCGCCGTGGTTCGCGTGCCGCTGTTCGTGCAGCAGGGCGAAGTGGTCAAGTGCGATACCCGCACCGGCGAGTACATGGGCCGCGTCGGCAAGTGATGCCGACGGCGTGAGCCGCTCCGGCTGGGCGCCTGCGGCGCCACTGCAACAGCTCAGGGCGCGGGCGGACCTTTACCGGTCTGTCCGCGCCTTTTTTGATGCCCGCGGTGTACTGGAAGTGGAAACGCCCGTGCTGTCCGCGCATGCCACGGTGGACCGGCATATCGACAGCTTTGCCGTGTCGCCCGGTGGTGGCTATCTGCAGACCTCGCCGGAGTTCGCCATGAAGCGCCTGCTGTGCGCGGGCAGCGGACCGATCTGGCAGATGAGCAAGGTGTTCCGCGCCGAGGAAGCCGGCCGTTTTCACAACCCCGAGTTCACGCTGCTGGAGTGGTACCGCCCCGGGTGGGATCACCACCAGCTGATGGATGAGGTGGAGGCCCTGCTCGTCGGCTTCGGTGTCGCCGGTCCTTTCGCGCGGGTGTCCTACCGCGAGGCGTTTCAGCGTCACGCGGGATTCGATCCGCTGACGGCGCCGCTGACCCTGCTGCGGAGCCTGCCGGAGGCCGAAGCCCTGGCCGACTGCGAGGATCGGGACCGTCTGCTCGACCTGTGGATGAGTTATCGGGTGGGGCCCCGGCTGGGCCACACGCACCCCTGTTTTCTCCACGCCTTTCCCGCAACGCAGGCGGCGCTGGCGAGGGTGATCGACGGGGAGGCGCAGCGTTTCGAGCTGTTCTGGGACGGCCTGGAACTGGCCAATGGATTTCATGAGTTGACCGACGCTGAAGAGCAGCAACGCCGGTTCGAGGCCGACCAGGCCTGGCGAGCCGCCCAAGACCGACCGGTGCCACCCTATGACCGGCATCTGATCGCTGCCCTGCAGGCCGGACTGCCGGACTGCGCGGGCGTCGCGCTGGGCCTCGACCGCCTGCTCATGAGGCTGACCGGCGCTGCCAGTCTGTCGGAGGTGTTGGCATTTGATGGCGCGCGCGCCTGAGGTTCGTTCCAGAGCATCGCGACCGCTGATCTGATGTTGAGGCGGGACGGTGGGTGCTGGATGCCCGATCAAGTCGGGCATGACGGGAGATGGATAGGTGACGTCATCCCGGGCCTGACCCGGGGGTCCAGCTGCGCCGGTGGGGTTCTGGATGCCCGATCGAGTCGGGCATGACGGTCGTTGTGTAGTAGACGTCACCCCGCACTTGATGCGGGGTCCAGCTGTGACGGTCGGGTCTGGATGCCCGATCAAGTCGGGCATGACGGGAGTTGGGTAGGTGACGTCATCCCGGGCTTGACCCGGGATCCAGCTGCGACGGTCGAGGTCTGGATGCCCCATCGAACGGCCTATCGGCCCGTGGGGTTTCTGGCGGCCGGTGGGCCTACAACAATGCGGCCGCTGCCGCCGGCAGTTTCAGTGGCTTGCGGGCATAGAGCCGGGTCAGCAGCAGGGCGATCCACTCCCGGGAGCAGGAGATGGACTCCAGGGTGATATAGCGCTCGCCACCGCGTCGCTCGACGCTGTAGCGGTCCACGCAGAGGGTGATGGGCGTGGTTTCGCCCTTGAGCAGGGCGCGGATCTCGGCCCGTGCGTTGCGCGTATCCACCTGACAGTCCTGCAGTTCGCCGTAGGCGCTGAAGCGGTCGGCGATGAAGTGCTGGAGCGCCTTGGACAACGCGCCATCCTTCATGTCCTTGAGCTTGCCGAGCATCAGAGCACGTCCGAGGCGAAGGCGGCCAGGCGGGAGCGCTCGCCGCGTGCCAGGGTGATGTGTCCGCCATGGGGCCAGCCCTGGAAGCGGTCCACCACGAAGGTCAGGCCGGAGGTGGTCTCGGACAGGTAGGGCGTGTCGATCTGCCCCAGGTTGCCGAGGCACACCATCTTGCTGCCGGGGCCGCAGCGGGTGATGAGGGTCTTCATCTGCTTGGCGGTGAGGTTCTGCGCTTCGTCGATGATGATGTAGCGATTGAGGAAGGTGCGCCCGCGCATGAAGTTGAGCGAGCGGATCTTGATGCGCTTGGCGAGCAGGTCGTTGGTGGCGGCGCGTTCCCAGTCGCCGGCATTGCTGGTCTGGGTCAGCACTTCCAGGTTGTCCATCAGCGCCCCCATCCAGGGGGTCATCTTTTCCTCTTCGGACCCCGGGAGGAAGCCGATGTCCTCGCCCAGTGGCACCGTGACGCGGGTCATGATGATTTCGCGATACCGGGTTTCATCGAGCACCTGGGCGAGTCCGGCGGCCAGGGTCAGCAGCGTCTTGCCGGTGCCGGCGGTACCGAGAATGGTGACGAAATCGATGTCGGGATCGAGCAGCAGGTTGAGGGCGTAGTTCTGCTCGCGGTTCTTCGCGTGAATGCCCCAGACGCTGGTGCGGCTGGCGCGATAGTCACGAATCACCCGCACCTCGGCGGTGTCGTCCTCGACCCGCTGCACGATCAGTTCCAGGCCGCGCTCATCGTCATCCGGGATGTAGAGGAACTGGTTGACGTGCCATTGTTCTGCCAGCGGTCCCTTGACGCGGTAGCAGGCGCGGCCCAGTTCATCCTGCCAGCTCTCCATGGTGTCGCCATGGGTTTGCCAGAAGTCGCCGGGCAGCTCGGTGTAGCCGGTGTAGAGCAGGTCGGCATCATCGAGCACCTGATCGTTGGTGTAGTCCTCGGTGACGACGCCGACGATGGCGGCCTTGATGCGAAGGTTGATGTCCTTGCTGACCAGGATCACCGGGCGGCGCGGGTGTTCCACCTGCAATGCCAGGGTGGTGACCAGGATGCTGTTGTCCGGCTTGTTGCCGGGCATGTTGCCGGGCAGGTCGGCACTGCTGGGCCGGGTCTGGAAAAAGAGCTTTCCGGTGACCGGCTGGACGCTGTTCAGACCATTGCGATGAAGGCCCTGGGGAGCCGGAAGGGCCAGACCCTTCTCGATCTGCGCGTGATCCTTGTCACGCATCATCTCCTCAAGAAAACGGCTGACCTGACGCGCGTTGCGGGCGATTTCTGTGGTGCCCTTCTTGGCGGCGTCGAGTTCCTCCAGTACCACCATCGGCACGTAGAGGTCGTTGTCTTCAAATCGGAACAGGCAGCTGGGGTCGTGGAGCAGAACGTTGGTATCGAGGACGAAGATCTTTTTCTTGCTCATGCGGGCCAGGTCAGAAGGGGCGGGGCGCCCGGGAAGGGGATCGGGGACGAGAGACCGTCACCGATGACCAGAGAAGCAGGCAATGTCCATGCCCGAGCCCGGAAAATCCCGGCGGGCAATGGACGAGGCGGTACATCAGAGGGCGTTGACCGCGTCGAGCACGGCCTGCGCGTGCCCCTTCACCTTCACGCCGCGCCAGGCCTGATGGAGCTTGCCCTTGGCATCGAACAGGAAGGTGCTGCGCTCCACACCCATGTAGGTGCGTCCGTAGAGCTTTTTCTCCTTGATCACGTCGAAGGCCTTGCAGACGGTTTCGTCAGGATCGGAGATCAGTGAGAAGGGAAAATCGTACTTGGCGATGAAGTTGTCATGTGACTTCACGCCATCGCGGGAGACACCGAGGATGCTGCAGCCCGCCGACTGGAATGCGGGGTACAGGTCGCGGAAGTCCTGGCCTTCCTGGGTGCAGCCGGGGGTGTTGTCCTTGGGATAGAAATAGACCACCAGGGGCTTACCCTTGTAGTCCTTCAGGCGGAGGGTCTGCCCGCCACTGGCGGCAACCGTGAGATCGGGGAGCGGACTTCCGGGCTCAAAGGACATGCGGTCTCCGTGGTTCAGGTCTTGATGGGGTCCATCATGCCATCGGCGTTGAGGTCGTCGCAGAGATCCATAAAAGCTTCACGCAAGGCCTGCGGATGCTGACTCACCGGCACGTGGCACACCATTTGTACGCTGCACATGCTGGCGCCGGTGTGGGTGGAGGCATACTTCTGCGACGAGATTTCCGGTACCTGAACGCCTTGCGAGCGGAAGAATTCGAGCAGGTGTACCAGCAGGTCGGCCTGCTGGGGAGCGATCACGTCCACCGCGTAGGGCCGAAAATCGGGGCTGGGCTCGCGCGCGCCGCAACGCTCGAAGCGCACTTGCAGATCCATGCGTTCAGCGACCCCGGGAAGCGCGGTTTCCAGACGGCCCAGGGTGCTCCAGTTGCCGGAAACCACCATGTTGGCGGTGACCAGATCACCGATCGGGGCGATGCGGCAGTCCTCCACCTCGCCTCCGCGTTCCCGGATGGCCTTGAACAGCTCCAGCGGGATGTCGGCGCGCGCGCGGCCGAGGATCGAGATGGACAGGAGGTTCTCGGTGGGCGTCATGGCGGGTTGGCGTTCCATCTGGGTGCGAAGTGTACTCAATGCGGCCTGCGCACGGGGCGCCCGCAGGGTCTGCGGCCTGCCGCTATACTCCGTGATCGTCCCCGGAAATCCCGATGTTTCACATGATCCAAGGCAGTATCGTCGCGCTTGTCACCCCCATGGCCGCCTCCGGTGCGGTGGACTGGGAGGCCTTGGATGCCCTGGTCGAATGGCATATCGCCGAGGGCACCGATGCCCTGGTGGCAGTCGGCACCACGGGTGAGTCTGCCACCCTGGAAGTGGAGGAACACATCGAGGTGATCCGGCGGGTGGTACAGCGCGCTGCCGGCCGCGTGCCGGTGATCGCAGGCACCGGTGCCAACAGCACAGCCGAAGCCATCGAGCTGACCCGCCTCGGCCAGCAGGCGGGCGCCGATGCCGCTCTGCTGGTGACGCCTTATTACAACAAGCCGCCGCAGGAAGGCCTGTTCCAGCATTACAAGACCATCGCTGAAGCGGTCGATCTGCCGATCATTCTCTACAACGTGCCCGGACGCACCGGTGTCGACATGCTGCCGGAGACGGTGCAGCGGCTGGCCCCGGTGCCGAACATCGTCGGCCTCAAGGAGGCCAAGGGCGAGCTGAGCCGGGTGCAGGCCTTGCTGACACTGGGGCTGCCCGCCGATTTCGCCCTGTATTCAGGGGATGACGCCACAGCCCGAGCCTCCATTGAATTGGGTTTTCACGGCGATATCTCGGTGACCGCCAACGTGGCCCCGTCGCTGATGCACCGCATGTGTGCGGCGGCGCGCGCCGGCAACGCCGCCGAGGCCGCGGCGCTGGATGCCAAGCTGGCCTTGCTGCACCGTGACCTGTTCCTTGAGCCGAACCCGATTCCCGTCAAGTGGGCGCTGCACCACATGGGCCGCATCCCTCCGGGGCTGCGACTGCCGATGGTGCCGATGAGCGCCGACATTCAACCCCGCATCATTGCCGCCTTGCAGGCGGCCGAGGTCATTGCATGAAAACCCCCTGGTCTCTCCTGGCGCTGGCCGTTCTGGTTGCAGGATGCAGCAGCAACCGGCACTGCGAGGGCGAGTTCCCCTATCAGCGTGCAGTCTCCACTGGCGAGTTGCAGCCGGTGGACGGTGTGACGCCGCCCACCTCCGCCGCCGCCCTGGTGATTCCCGAGGTGCAGGGCGACAACGCCCAGCCCTACGCTACCGAGGAGCCGGATCCCGAGAAGCCGGGGAAAACCCGTGTGCGCTGCCTCGACGTGCCCCCCTCGCTGCCGGCCGAGTACCTGGTGGTGCCCGAGCCCGAAGAGGCTTCTTGAGCCGCTGACCTTCCGCTATACTGCGCGCCCTCTTGTGGGCCGTGCAGTGCACCCGGAGGGTTCGGGGCAGTACGCTCCAGGATTCAGGAGAGGTGTCCGAGTGGGTGAGCGGGCGTCTCGCGAAATGTCCGGTGGACATTTCGGCCCGCGAACGCCCGTGCAGGAAGCACGGGCTGGGCAAGCTGCCATGGACGGCTGGGGCACTAACGCCCCGAGATACAAGGAGAGGTGTCCGAGTGGTTGAAGGAGCACGCCTGGAAAGCGTGTATACGGGTCAAACCGTATCGAGGGTTCGAATCCCTCTCTCTCCGCCAATATAGGTGTTCCGGGAGCCTCCCGGATGATCATAACCCCGCAGAAATGCGGGGTTTTTTGTTTCCGATGTTGTTCCCTGGCGCTCCCGGGTGATCCCGGCTGCCCGCCAAAAGTGGCGGCTATCCTGGCGGGCAAAAATGTGTAGTCTTGGGCTGCCCGCCAAACTGGAGCATGTGATGGCCGCATCGCACGAGAAGATCACCGACAAGCACTTGCGTGCCGTTGTGTCGGCAGGGAGTGAGTGCCGCGTTGACAGAGGGCTTTATCTCAATGCCAAAGGCCGCAGCCCCGCATGGTTTCTGCGCTACACGTCGCCGGAGGGCGGGCGCCGACGCGAATTGTCTTTGGGGCCATATCCGGATGTAGGGCTCGGCGTAGCGCGCGAGCATGCCACAGAACTCCGCGCCAAAATTCGCAGCGGTGTTGACCCAATCGAAGAGCGCCAGCGCGCGGCGCGTGAAGCGGAACGCTCTGAACGTCAACGGCGCACGCTGCGCGAGGCTGCGAACGAACTGCATGCTGCCACCAAGGCACGCTGGCGCAACGAGACGCACCAGCAACAGTGGATATCATCGCTAGAGCACCTAGGGTCTTTGATGGATAGGGCGCTGGGCGACATAGGGCCCGCCGACTTGTTTGCAGTTCTTAAACCGCTCAAGGCGTCGATTGGTGAAACCGCTACCCGCATACGGCAGCGCCTGGAGGCCATCTACGACTACGCGGCGGTGTCGGGCTATGTCGCCGCCGGGACCAACCCCGCGCGTACCGTGAAGAGTCAATTGACTGCCGTAGCCGGTCGCCGCAAAGGCCATCATGCGGCGCTATCATGGCAGGACGTGCCGGGATTCCTGGGCGCACTGAGAGACGGCGATGCTTCGCAGTCGGTGCGGCTTGCGTTCGAATGGCTGATCCTCACGGCCACGCGCCATTCTGAAACAACCGGCGCACGCTGGGAGGAGATCGACTCTGGCCTCTCTGTGTGGACGATCCCAGCGAAGCGCATGAAATCCGGCGTGGCGCATCGTGTGCCGGTCACGCCACGCATGCGCGCGATCCTGACAGCGATTGAGCCGCTTTCCGGAGGGCAAGTGCTGATTTTCCCGTCGCCTCAGCGGCGACGTGGGGAAGAGCATCTTGAACTCAGCGAGGGCGCACTGCGCGGCGTCCTTGTGCGGATGGGGCTGATCGGGCGCGCGACGACGCATGGCATGCGGTCAGCATTTTCGACCTGGGCATACGAGACTCAAAAAATTAGGCCCGACGTGATTGAGGCGGCGCTTGCGCACGTTGAAAACAACGCCGTTAAAGCGGCGTACTCGCGAGCTGACTATTGGACCGAGCGCGTGGCGCTCGCCCACGAATGGGAAGCGCATTGTTTGGGGCGCTCATTGTAGAAAACTACAATAGATACATGTGCTTGACGCGACGGCTCTGCTGAAATAGTATCGGGGCTGGTCAACAAGGAAGCGCCGGGAGCCGCCCCGGTAGCTAACGCGGTGTTTTCGTGCCTTTTGACCAATGGAAAACAAATCTGAAGAGCGGCTCCTCGACTTTCAAGCAGTTCGCGATCGTGTCTCGCTGGGGCGGGCGACTGTCCAGCGCATGATTAATCGCGGGGATTTTCCTGCTCCGCTGCATTTTGGGCGTAATGTCGCGCGATGGAGATCTAGTGATATTGATCGCTGGATTGCAGACGCGCATTTGATCCGCAGCTTGCCGCGCGGCAAGGCAGTGCGCGCATGAGCACGCTAAAAGTTCGACGCCGCAATACTTCGAACGTTGTACGGCTTCGACCGGATGACGTTCCGAATGCTGTTAAGCGGCGCCAAGAAATTGCTGCGGCTTCTAGCGAGAAAGTTTCGGTCATTATCACGCCGGAGAAAGTGCGATCTGACGAGAGCTACGTGCTCATGTTTGCGTCCAATTTGATGGCTGTTCTGATGTCTGAGTCCGGTTCGCAGCTGACACGCACAGACATACTGGTCTGGCTGGCATATGTCGAAATCATCACCTGGGGCAATATTGTTTCTGTGCCGCAACGCGCAATCTCAAAGCGCATCGGTGCTACGCCCGCATCGGTGAGTCGCGCAGTTAAGAAATTGTTGGCAGTGGGGCTCATGGTGCGCTGTGACGGCGTTCTGCACATTAATTTGTCAGTCGTTCTTCGCGGCAGAGTTTCATCGATGCGTGACGCTTATCAGCGGCAAGCGCTCGAAAGCATGCGTGTTATGAGCCGACTTTTTGGAGATGATGTGACGCCGCCTGTTGCGCTAGCTTTTCAGTCAGATTGTGACGATGAATAGATACAGATATAGAGTTAGAGGGACATCGCGACAATAGTCGCAAAAACAACAACTTATGAATCTCGAAGTTGTCGGCCTCGACAACTGTTGTTATCCGGTTCGACAACTATTGTTGTTCATCTCGACAACTAGAGTTGTTCAATTCGACAACTCGGGTCAACGTGTCGCGTGTCGGCGGGTTCGCAGCCGATACGTGCCCGCTTCGCGTGCGCGCCGCCTGGGGCGGCTACGTCGGCTGCCCGGGCGCCCGGCCCTCCTCGATATCGATCCTTAGCTGAAAGCTCTTGAAAAGCGTGGCTTGGTGGTGGAAAAGTAGCCATGGCTGCTCCTACGATTTTCGACGGTCGGCGCCATCACGTTGACGAAAAAAGCAACAGCGAGTGAGCGAGCGGGAACGGTTGTCGAAGCGCGCTTGATAGACCAAAACTCCACACAATTTCTTCGCACCGGCGTTCGTTTCCGGCGCTCCGCGCCTGCCGGCCTTCGGCCACAGCAAACCGTTCGAGGCGCACCACAACGAGCGCCAGCGAGGCGTAGCAATCAGCATTCAGCTGATTGCGGGAGGCAAGCCCCGCCGAAGGCGAAAAAGGGCGCGCAGGCGTGCGGTTTCTTGCACGCCGGAGGGCATACGAGACGAGCCGGATCGTCGTTACAAATTGCCGAAACGGGCCCCGATTCGAGCCGCTATCGGCGGCGGTCGCGAAGCGACGAATTGGGAGGCAATTTGTAACGACGAAACTCCGGCGGAGACGACGCCCCCAGCCCCCCGCTGCGAGGGGAAACGCCCTTCGATAGAGCCGACCACAAGCGCCATTACGGGACCCTGTGCGAGGCCGTAGGCCGGTCACGAAGTGACGCATAGGGATGGCGCTTGTGGTCGGCGTGTGGCGCTGAACGCGAAGCGGGCAGCGCCAATCAAGGACGCGAAGCGGAGTTGATCAAGAGCGAGCACGTAAGTGCTGGCTCGCAGCCTGGCGAAGGGCGTTTCCCCTCGAAGAGGGGGGCGGGGGCGCTGTTGTAAGGCCGAAGGCCGCGCAGGTGGGGAAGCGGGCCCCACCGAAGGCAAGAGAAGCCGGTACGGGGGTCCCCACTGGGGGTGGACGGCTTATCGCTGCAGCGCGTCGTATACGACGCGCGGAGGGCTTCTAGGCGCTTCCGGCGAGGCCGGATGCGCTGCTGTTGCTGTCGAGAGCGATCGCCAAAAATGGTGACTGATACCGGTGAATACGAATTCACGGCCGAGGTCACCGATGATCATGAAGAAAGTCGAACGAAAAGCACTTCAACTCGCATGGGAAGCGCTCAAAAATGGCGCTGTCGATGTGCGTTACTGCAGCGATTTTTTCGGCTGCTCGCGCAAGCATGCTTACACGATCGTGCGCTATGCACTCGACGCCGGGTGGCTTCGCAATTATCACTATCCGCTATGTCCGACAACCGTTCTCGGCGTCACGGCGGAAGGCGCTAAGATCATCGCTGAAATGCGGGGCAAAAAAGCGCAGGTAAAAGCGCTCACGAGTGCATCTCTCATGCCGCAAAATCCTCGACACGATTTGCTCGTGCTTCGCACTGCATGCCTTGTCGCGCGAAGCCTCGAAAAGAACATCAAATCCATTACAACTGCGCGTGTGATTAGAGCATCAACCGGGGTTTACAAATCGGCCATGGCTGGTGGCACGATCGTGCCGGATGCCGTTCTCACGCTTGATGATGGCCAGCGGATCGCGATTGAAGTGCAAGAAAATGCCGAATCTGACGACGTTGCAGAGCGTCGTTTGTATGTTTATTCCGACTTGATTATCCAGCAAAACATTGATGCCGTAATCTGGGCCTCGACATTGCCGAAAATAGCTGCTCAACTCGCGAGAATTATAGCCTCGGGTGTGCGGCCATGGATTCGCGAGAAAAAGCTGATCCGTCGAGCTGACGATGCGACCGGTTCGACTGCTCAAACTATCGATGTTTGGCGCCCCGCCGATATCATCAGAACCACCCCCACAAAACAGGTTGCGATTGATATCAAGGCGTTCAGAAGCGACTACTATTCTGACATTAGAGCGCATGACGCAACGCCGCGCTTTATGTAGCGGTGGCTACACGAGAACGCCGAGAACGAAGCCGGACAGAAACCCTGCAAATGCCCCGAAAGCGATGATGGCTTTCAATTTAGTCGATGATGAATGGGAGATGGACGACTGCGGCTCGATGAGCAAAGGCGCCGGAATCTCGGTCTGCGAAGGCGCTGGCGACTCAGATTCATTTATGAGCGCTCTTGCGGCCTCCAGAACGTCGCGCTTGAGCGCGTCAGGCACGCGTTCGATGGTCAGCGTACACAGCCCCTGTTGCTTAGCGCGCGCTCGCTGTGCGCGCTTCCAGGCGGCAGCACCAGACTTTTGTGTGTCGTTTCCTTTTTTCTCGACATAGGCAGTTACGGGCACGAGCCCGGCTTGCCGTGCTTTTTCAGCCGTGGACTGACGATCCACTTCGCTGATCAGCGTGAGTTGCTCCGGCTTGTTGATAGTGCTCTCTTCGCTCATTGGTACGCTCAGTTCGTTGATGCCTGACATGTCAGCTGACATGCCCTTCCTATGAGCGGTATCAATCGATTTCGAATGAGCGGAGAACTCTCCGGGGCGACTCGCGAAGCGGAGGGGGGTGATATCATCAGAGACGGACATCACAGCAGAGGGTTCTCCGCATGTACGCCATCACCTTCGATCTCGACACCGAGATGTTGCGTCAGTCGTATCCGAACGACTCGTATAACAACGCCTACAACGATATCCGCAAGGTGCTCACCACCGACTTCGGCTTCGAGTGGCAGCAGGGCAGCGTTTACTTCGGCGGTGCGACCGTTGATGCCGTCAGCTGCGTCATGGCCACCCAGGAACTGGCGACCCGGTACGACTGGTTCGCGGCGTCGGTGCGCGACATCCGCATGCTCCGCATCGAAGACAACAACGATTTGGCACCGGCTATCGCCCGCGTCACAGGCAAAAAAAAAGTGTCCCTCCGGTTCGCGGCATAAAGCGTTAATGCGGTGGATCTCCGCCTGACTCGTGCGGAGCACGGAAGAAGGCGGCGGCGGACCCGCGCAGCGCGCTCCGCCGAGGCGGGCCAGGCGGTAGACCGCCAGCGGCGGTGTCAATTGCCGCCCCGCAGGGGACGCGTAGCGGCTCGTCGGCTCGCGGGGCCTTGGGCACCCCACCAGCGCCCGCGCAACGTCGCACCGCGAGGCGTCGATGCGGTCGGTTGACACCGGAGCGGCGGGCCGCGCCAGCGGCATCACGCTATGCACAGCCAGCCGGGGAACCACCCGGCTGGCCTGCCCAGCGGCGAGCGAAGAGGGTTGGACGCGCTGAGCCGGCACTACTTAATGGCGGTCAAAATGGCGGGATAACTTCAAAAGTACTAAGCAGGATCAGAAAAGACAAATAAAAACAATGCCATGCAAATCATGTATGGCGGACTCTCTCTCCGCCAATATCAAAACCCCGCGTCAGCGGGGTTTTTCATATGTGTTGAGAGGGGTGAATCCCACCGCTTTTGCGAGCACAGCTCGCGGGTGGGATGAACGACCGGACATGGATGTCCGGGCCGGAGTGGATTCGCGAAGTAACGGTTCGCCAGGATGGCCGGTGCTGAGTCGAGAGCTCGGCACAACCGCTGCCTCCCCGACATCCCGTCCACTGAACCCATGACATTCCACCCCCGGCTGACCACGCCACTCGGGTGCGAAGTCACCGGTTCAGCGGACTAGTGAGCTTCCACCCCGTCCGCCTCCGGTGCCCGCAAGAGCGCTGGAGGCACCGCTACCGGTCCGTCCAAGGCGCCGAGAAATGCGACGATCTGCTGGATCTGGCCATCGGTCAGGCGCAGCGGCATCAGGTCACTGCTGAAGGCGGTCGGCTGCGCACGGTTGTAGTGGTGCAGCACCTCGGTCAGCGTCTCGAACTGGCCGGTGTGCATGAAGGGGCCGGTGTCGGCGATGTTGCGTAGGCTGACCGTGCGGAACGCCCCCTCGAGTGCCGCCCCCCGGGCTTTCACGAAACGCAGTTCGGCGCAGTCTTCTTCGGAGGCCTGGCTGAACGGACCGAGACAGTTGAAGGGGTCGGCCAGTAGCTTCTTGACGCCGTCGATACGGCCGCGGTCCGACAGCGGGGCGCCCGGGCCTTCCAGGCCCGTGTTGTGGAACGCGTCATTGCTGAACAGCGGCCCGTTGTGACAATGCACGCAATTGGCTCTGCCGATGAACAGTCGCAGGCCCTGACGCTGATCGGTGCTGAGATACGTATTGGCACGCGCCTGGTCGCCGCTCAGCAGCGCTTCGGCGAAGCGGTCGAAGGCGGCCGGCCCATGCTGCAGGCGGCGTTGGTAGGCCTCCAGAACACGACCGACATTGGCGAAAACCTCGGAGACGGAGTGCTGGTCCTCGCGCGACATGGTGGACCAGGCGTCGCGCTGCCGGGTGTTGCCAAGGGGGCTGGCGGATGGAAAGCGCGCACGGTCGTCAAGGTCGGGCAGGGGCCCGAACAGGTCCTCATAGTCATGACGGTAGTCGACGCGCTCGCGCAGCGCGCGTGCCACCTCCACGCGCGTCGTGCCGTGCTCCAGAGGATCCTCAAGCGGCTCCAGCGCCTGCGACCAGAGGCTGTCGCGACGCCCGTCCCAGAACAGCCAGGGGCTGTAGGCGGCGCCGACCACGCTCATGCTCTTGCGTGCAGTCAGGCCGATGCCGCGCGAGCGGGCGGCGTCATCCTTGAAGTGGTGCTCGGGCCGGTGGCAGCTGGCGCAGGCTGTCGCGCCGTTGGCACTGAAGCGAGGGTCGAAGAACAGGCGATGACCCAGCGCCACCGCGCGCGGATCATCAGCGACCGGATTGCCGGGTGAGGGCGGCAGCGGTGGCAGGCTACCGAGCCACAAGGAGGCGATGGCCTCCCGTTCGGGTTGCATCCAGAACTCCGGGGCCGGTGTGCGGTCGCCGCAGCCTGCCAGCAACACGCTGATCAGTGCGGCTGCGAGCCGTGACCGGAACCTTGTCCGTGTGGTGAACCGCGCAGGCATCTCAGAGGGTGAAGGCCAGGGTCAGGGTTTCCGTGCCATGGTCGGTGACGATGGTGAACTGCACTTCCCACTCGCCCCCCATTTGAAACTTCATGCCTTCCAGCAGATAGCGGCCGGGACCGAGCACCTCGGTGATGCGCGGCGCGGTCGGCAGACCATGACGGTGGGCGGGCATGTCGCCCTCGACCTCGATGGCGGCCTCCGGTACCAGCGCGCCGCGGCGGTCGCGCAGCTCCAGCTCCCAGGCATGGATGCGATTGAGGGCGATGGGGTCCAGACGACTGTAGACCTGCAGCTCATAGTGATCGCCCTGAAGCGGCGGAAAGGTCTGGGCGGATGCCGTGAAGGGTCCGAGGAGGCTGGCACTCACCAGCAGCCAGGTCCGTCTCAGGCTGTGGATGCGTTGTCGGTACATGTCAGGGTCATTCGGTGACGCCGGGGATCGACATCCTGCCACTACGGTGCCGCACGGTGGCCCGCGCTGAGCCAAATTTACAGTTTCGCGACACTTCCATCCCCTCTAGCATCGGGCTGGGGTCGCATATGTCCGATATGCCCGGCATCGTTTCACTGCGTTCAGTCGCACAGGGAGATTTCGCAGATGAGGGGTCATCAGTTGGTTTCGTCGCCGCGCGCGCCGCGCACGTGGTTGTCACTGTTCGTCGCCACGACGGGATTGTTGGCGTTGGCGGGATGTGGAGGATCGTCCCCGGTAACGGCGCCGGACGGCGGCGGCGGTGGCGGGGAGACCCCCAAGGTGCTGGGCCGGTATGACCTGTACAACCAGTGCTGGGTGATGCGCGCTGACGGGGATTACGTGGTGCGCGACGGCGCCGGATTTGTTGCCCGCGGCGACAATGCCGATGACGCCGAACGCTTCTACATGCGTGCCGCCAACCTGGCGCGTTACCTGTTCTATACCCCCGACGAGATGCTGCTCACGGCCGACGGGGATGACGTGGCGACGGTGCCGCAATCCGAGCCCGAGGAAGGGTCCGACTGGACGTTCACCGAGGCGGGCGATGCCCTGAATGCCGGCACACTCGGCGGCATGCTGTCAGTAGGTGAAGGCGGACAGCTGGTGCTGGGTGGCACGCCCGCCGCGCTCACGTTCGAGCATGCCGTCGGCTGCGCGGAGTATCCCGAGATGCCGTTGGCGGTGATCGGCCAAACCTTCAAGGGGAATGCGGCGGAGCCTGCGCTTGGCTTTGCCGAGGTGCACACGCACATGGCGATGGGCAGCGAGATGTCCGATGGCAGTCGCCATGTCGGCCCCTCGGCCGGCGGGGTGATGTACGGGCAGGCCGTCAACCGCTTCGGTGTGACCGAGGCGCTGAAGAACTGCTCGCGCCTGCATGGCCCGAACGGCCTGCTCGACGTCGAAGCGCTGATCCTTGACATGACGCCGCTGAAGACGCATGACACCCAGGGCTGGCCGACCTTTGTCGACTGGCCGTTCCATGACTCCCAGCTGCACCAGCAGATGTACTGGCGCTGGGTGGAGCGCGCGTGGATGTCGGGCCTGCGGTTGATGACGATTCACGGCACCAACATCGAGGCGCTGTGCCAGGTGGCGCAGCTGCTGGGGCCGGTGCGTGGCCAGAACCCGGCCGATCTGGAATGCGGCGACATGGAGGTCGGTGTCGCGCAGGTCGAGTACCTGTTCGACATCCAGGACTACGTCGACGCCCAGTTTGGTGGTCCCGGAAAGGGTTTCTTCCGCATCGTCGGAAGCCCCAGTGAGGCGCGTCAGGTGATCGCCGACGGCAAGCTGGCGGTGGTGCCGGGGCTGGAGTTCTCCAATCTTTTCGGTTGCAACGTCATCTTCCTGCCGGGGGGCGGCGAGGTACCGATGTGTGATCGCGCCCAGATCGATGCCGAGATCGACCGTATCTGGGATCTCGGAGTGCGGCAGGTGTTTCCGTATCACGACATCGACAGTGCGCTGGGCGGCGCCGGGCTGTTCCAGAATTTCCTCGAGATCTTCAATTTCGTCGGCACCGGACGGTTCTGGGATACCTACGCCTGCGACGACGGTGGCGAGGGTGAGACCTACTTCTACAACGCCGGCCTGAAGTCGCTGGTCGAGCCGCTGATGCTGGGTAACGATCCGTTGACCGATTTCCTGCTCGGGCTCACCGGGGGGCTGACGCCCACTCTGCACAGCGGGCGTCGCTGCAACCAGCGTGATGTCACCGACCTGGGCATCTACGCCATCGACAAGCTGATGAAGAAAGGGTTTGTCATCGACATCGACCATGCCGAACTGCGCAGCAAGCAGATCATGCTCGACCATACCGGGACCACGACACCGGCCTATCCCATGGTGTCCGGCCACGGAGCCCAGGGCGGCCTGACCAACGCCCAGGCCCAGCAGCTGATCGCCCAGGGCGGCATCATCTATCCGATCAACCAGAACGGCAAAGGCCACGTCGACTTCCTGGCACGTCTTGATGAGCAGTGGACGCTGTCCGGTACGGATCGTCCGCTGTCCGCCGGCTACGGCGCCGATGCCAACGGCCTGCGCAATCTGCCCGGCCCGCGTGGCATGGCCCGCGTGATGGAAACCGGGCCGGTCAGCTATCCCTTCCAGATGTTCCAGGGTGAAGGTTGGGGGCCGCAGTTCGACGGCGTGGCGCCGATCACGGTCGAGCAGCTCGCCATCCCGGGGGCGGAGGGGCGCATCTGGGATGTCAACGAAGACGGCATGTACCACTACGGGATGATTGCCGACATCGTCGAGGAGATTCGCCTGGAAGGCGGGCAGGCTGCGCTGGATACGCTCTACAACTCCGCTGAAACCTATCTGCGGATGTGGGAGCAGACGCTGGAAGCCTCGGCGGATGCCCGCTCGCGGCCGGTGCCGGAGACGGTGCCTCGCTAGTGCCCTGTCCCAGAAGCTCGCATGCGAGCTCGCGGGTCTTTTTCGCGCCTGGCCGCGTTGCTCCTCCTCGCCAT
>CAKZHZ010000009.1 GCA_936928855.1 uncultured Polycyclovorans sp. | reverse complement strand
GCTCTGCGGTGGCGCGTTCAATACGCCGCAGCTGCTGATGCTGTCCGGGATCGGTCCACGCGAGGAATTGGCCCGGCACGGCATCGAGCTGCGTCACGCGCTGGAAGGCGTGGGACAGAATCTCCAAGACCATATCGATGTGTTCGTGCGCGTCAAAGCACGCAGCCGCCAGAGCATCTCAATGCATCCAAGCTACTGGCTCAAGGGCTTATGGGCGCTGCTGCAGTACGTAAGTGGCCGCCGCGGTGTGCTGTCGAGCAACGGTGCCGAAGCCGGTGGGTTCATCCGCTCCCGGACGGAGGAGCCGATACCCGACCTGCAACTGCACTTCGCACCCATGCTGTACGCCGACCATGGGCGGGACCTGAAGACCGCCATGAGTAGCTACGGCTATGCGGTGATGATCTACGGTCTCAGGCCATCGTCGCGCGGCCGCGTCGGCCTGCACAGTGCAGATCCATTCGCGGCGCCGCTGATCGATCCCAACTACATGGCCGAGTCCGCCGACGTCGCGCGGCTCGTGCGCGGGGTGCGCTTGGTGCGTAACATCCTGGCGCAGTCGGCTTTCGCCCCGCACCATGAGGTCGAGATGTCGCCGGGGGCAGCACTGCAGAACGAAGACGACCTCGCCGACTGGGCGCTGCGCAGCGGGGAGTCGGCGTATCACCCTGTCGGCACCTGCAAGATGGGCGTCGATCCGATGGCGGTAGTCGATCCGCGTTTACGCGTGCATGGTCTGCAGCGCCTGCGAGTGGTCGATGCCTCCATCATGCCCACGCTGGTCGGAGGCAACACCAATCAGCCGGCGACCATGATCGGCGAGAAGGGGGCGGCGATGTTGCTCGAGGATGTGGTGTCCTGTGGCGGCTGAGTGCCGCGTGTGTTCTACCGCAGGGCGCGGTTGACAGCTGAACATGGGAATCGATTGCGAAGCCGGGACAACTGCCTCTGCCATCGGCACCGTCATCCAACATCGCGCCCAGGTCCTCGATGGCTCAAGGAATCCAGTCGGCTCGCTGAGCCGGACAACGGTCATCGTCAGCGGCGAGTAGTGATCATTCGCTGATGAGGTTGCTGTACTGCGCGCTGGAGGAACAACCGCACACCACGGTCTCTGCTCGTCACGCCCCGTTGTTCCACAGGAGCTTGATGTAAGCCGCGCGCCCCTTGTATGTCTCTTTTGCGGTATTTGTAGAGGAGTTGTAGCGGTCCCCGGCACGACAGGCCGTAGCCCCTCTGGTGACAAGACCGTGGGTGAGCATGGGTCGTCGTGCTGGTTTTTGGTTCGAGAACCCGAACGGTTGCCGGAGCTTGAAGCTCGCATTGCAAGGCTGGGAGTCGAAATCATGGAGCAGCAGGAAATGGAAGTGGTGTTGGGTGTGGACATTTCGAAGGCCCGGCTGGACTGCGCGACGTGGCCGGCTTCTACGGCGTGGTCGCACGAAAACAGTGCTGCGGGCATTGCCGAACTGGTAGCACGCGCTCGTGAACTGGGCGTGCGGCTGGTGGTGCTGGAAGCCACTGGCGGCTTGGAGATCGAAGTGGCGGCAGAGCTGACGCGCGCTGCGGTGCCGGTGGCGGTGGTCAATCCGCGGCAGACGCAGCGCTTTGCGCAGGCGCTGGGCATTCTGGCCAAGACGGATCGCGTTGATGCGGGTGTGCTGGCACGCTTTGGCGCGATGACCGGCGTCGAACCCAGGGCGCTCAAGGACGAAGCGTTGCGCGCGCTCGACGAGGTTCTGGCGCGACGCCGGCAGACGGTCGAAATGCTGGTCATGGAGCGCCAGCGGCTGGCGCAGGCGCGGGACCCGCGGGTCCGCAAGCACGTGACGGCCCACGTTCGCTGGCTGGAGAATGCCGTGAGCGACTTCGACGACGAGATGCGCCGACGGATCGAGGACAGCCCGCTGTGGAAGGCCAAGGATGATCTGCTCAAGAGCGTCAAGGGTATCGGCGACGTCAATGCCGCCACCTTGATCGCCGAACTGCCGGAGCTGGGCGCGCTGAACCGCAAGCAGATCGCGGCCCTGGTCGGCGTGGCGCCTTTTGCCCGCGACAGCGGCCAGATGCGCGGCAAACGCAGCATCTGGGGTGGTCGGGCCACGGTGCGCCATGCGCTGTACATGGCGGCCCATAGCGCACGTCGGTACAACCCGCAGATCAAGGCGATGGGCGATCGGCTCGCCGCGGCCGGCAAGCCCCCGAAGGTCGTGCTCGTGGCCTGCATGCGCAAGCTGCTGACGATCCTCAACGCGATCCTGCGCACTGGGACGCCTTGGAATCCACAGCATCCAGCGCCTACGGGCGCTTAACACGGAACACGGTTGCTCGCCCGTCGGGGCTGCCGGCATCATCCCAAAGGACGTGGAGGAAGGCGCCGCATCGCTGTGGCACGACCCCCCGCCCAAGATCTACCGGCAACCAGCACCATCGTATTCGGCGCTGATGACATTGTTGATCCAGGCGTCGATCAGCGCCACGCCTTCGGAATACGACACGCTTCGCACTAGCGGAGGCATGTTGATAGCTCGAGTCTTCAGCGTGGATTCGATAGGAGGCGATGGATGCATCGGCGTTCCCTGGCACGATGTTATAGGTGTAGTTCCCAGGGTTTTGTGGACACTCTTATCAAGGTGGCCATGAAATCGGAGGTGGAAAGTGTCAGGACAGAAGGTATCTAGCAGTGTTCGGCGCAAGTACGAGTTCATCAAGAAAAGCCAGAGCCAACACAAGGTCAGCATGATGTGCCGGCTGCTCGACGTCTCACCGAGTGGCTATTACGCCTGGCTGCAGAAGCCCGTATCAGACCGGGCACGTGAAGATGCTCGCCTGCTACGTCTGATCCGCGCCTCATTCAGGGCCAGCCAAGGGGTCTACGGCGGGCCCCGAATCTTTCTCGATCTTCGAGAGGCCGGCGAAACGTGCAGCAAGCATCGCGTAGCGCGGCTGATGCGAGAGAACGGCGTGCGCGCCAAAAGCGGCTACCGTACTCGCTGCTACGTTGCCGGTGGTAAGCCGGCCAAGCCAACCCCAACCTCGTCAAGTGCAACTTCACCGTCTCACAGCCCAATCGTGTCTGGGTCACCGACATCACGTATGTCCGGACTTGGGAGGGGTGGCTCTACTTGGCCGTGGTTCTGGACTTTTTCTCGCGCAAAGTCATCGGATGGGCCACCCGCCACACCATTCATCGGGATCTCGCCATAGACCGCCTTGATGATGGCGGTCCTGGAACGCGACCCCACCGGCACGATCGTTCATTCAGATCAGGGGTCTCAATACGGCAGCGATGACTGGCTCCGGTTCTGAAGAACCAACGGCCTCACACCGAGCGTGAGCCGCCGAGGCAACTGCTGGGACAACGCCGTTGCGGAGACCTTCTTCTCGAGCCTGAAAAAAGAGCGCATCAAGAAACGCATCTACAACACGCGCCAGCAAGCGACCGATGGCATCGCCGACTACATCAAGGGCTTCTACAATCGGACGCGAAGGCACGAGCATTTGGCGGGCGTCAGCCCTGAGCAGTTTGAGTCCGCAACAAGGCCCTAATGGCCGGGTGTCCACAGAATCGTGGGAACTCCATCACCGGCTATGGACGGCAACTGCTGAACGCTGTAGGAAGAGAACTGGCGCGCCCGGAGGGACTCGAACCCCCGGCCGATCGCTTAGAAGGCGATTGCTCTATCCAGCTGAGCTACGGGCGCGTAGCCCTACAGTTTAGTCCAGCAGTGTCGCTACGTCCTCCGCACGGAGGTGGGTATAGCGCTGCAGCATTGAAAGGGTCTTGTGCCCCGTTACCTTGGCGAGCGCCATGGTGTTGCCGTTGAGCTTCTTCGCGATCCTGGAGGTGCCTTCATGGCGAAGGTTGAATCGCCCCGGGTTTGAAGGAGGCGGATTGGTTTAAGTTCACGCCGCCTTGGGCAGAGTTTCTGCCTGAAGGCTGCGCCAGTAGTTTGCCTCAGCCTCTGCCGGCGGGATATTTCCGATGGGTGCCAGCAGACGCTCATGGTTGAACCAGTGCACCCAGTGCAGGGTGGCCAGTTCCACCGCTTCCCGGGCTTTCCACGGCGCTCGCCGATGAATCAACTCGGTCTTGTAGAGGCCGTTTATGGTCTCAGCCAGTGCGTTGTCGTAGCTGTCGCCCCGACTGCCGACGGACGGCTCGATACCGGATTGGGAAAGCCGCTCGGTGTAGCGGATCGAGACATATTGCGATCCCCTGTCGGAATGATGGATCAGGCCGCCCCGATCAGGCTGACGATCGTGCAAAGCCTGCTCCAGGGCGTCGAGTACGAAGTCGGTGTTCATGCTCGTACTCACACGCCAGCCGACGATACGACGCGCATAGACGTCGATGACAAATGCGACGTACAGCCAGCCCTGCCAGGTCGAGACGTAGGTGAAGTCCGAGACCCATAGCTGGTCAGGTCGCTGGGCCTTGAACTGGCGGTTGACCCGATCCAGCGGGCACGGCGCGGACGTGTCCGGTACGGTGGTCCTCACCACCTTGCCACGGCGTACGCCCTGCAGTCCGGATCGTCCCATCAGGCGTTCAATCGTGCAGCGTGCCACCGCGAGGCCCTCCCGGTTCATCTGTCGCCATACCTTCCGCGCACCGTAGACTTGAAAGTTGGCGTGCCAGACGCGCTGGATGCTCGGCATCAGCGCCTCATCCCGCTTCGTGCGCTGACTGCGCAGTTCCGGATTGCGCTGCCGCGCTGCGTGACGCCAGTAACACGACGGAGCAATCTGCAGGACTTTGCAGATCGGCTCGACTCCGTAGTCGTCACGACGTTGATCGATATACCGCTTCACCGTTTCAATTGGCGGTCGAGCTCCGCCTGGGCAAAAAACGCGCTGGCCGTTTTCAGGATCTCGTTAGCCCGGCGCAGCTCCTTGTTCTCCCGCTCCAGCTGCTTGAGCCGGTTTCGCTCGTCCGTGGTCAGGCCGTCACGCTGGCCGCCATCAATCTTGACTCGCTTCACCCATTCCAGCAGCGTCTGCGGCACGCAGCCGATCTTCGGGGCAATCGATTCCACTGCAGCCCACAGCGATGGATACTCACCGCGGTGCTCCTGTACCGGCCGGACGGCGCGCTCACGCACCTCGGGAGAGAACTTGTTGGTCTTGGTCATGGCTCCATCTTCTCAAAGGTTGGAGCCTCCTCGATAACCGGGGCGATTCATGTAGCTGCCGGGCTTCATTCCAAAGATCAGCTCTTCGTGGTCCCCGTCACGCCTTGGGAGTGATTGCAACACAGCGGTGGCTCTGGCCGAGAGGGGGCGTCGCGAGGATCACCGTTTTTCGTATCGCGACACCGGGCAATCCTCCGCTCGAAGTTGATGTCCTTCCACCTCAGATTGCAGACTTCGGCGCGGCGCATCGTTGTTTCGACGGAAAACTCGATTGCGGCGGCCAGCTTCGGGGATTTCGAGCTGCGGGCTCCCGCGAGGATGCGTTCGAACTCGTCGCCCTCGGTCCTTCGCTCCCGCCCCTTACTTTGCGGGGGTAGACGGACATGCTGGACCGGGTCGCCGCCTGGAAGCACTAGCCCCCACTCGCGAAGAGCGTGTCGGATCGCCGCTCGAATCAGCGCAAGGTCGTGCCGGACCGTCTGACCGGAGATCTGTCGCGTGGTCTTACCCTTAGGACCACCCAGCCGCACCGTACTTTTCAGCCGCAAGTCGCGGAACTGCGCAAGATGTTCGGGCGACAGCGAAATCAAAGGTAGCTTTGCAATGTCGTGCTTGAGGATCCGCCGTGCTCGATTCTGGAGGTCGCGGGCCGACTTCTTCGTCGGAGCCACTTCAGTTGAGTACCTTTCAAGGAGTTGGCCGAGGGTTGTGTTCTCGGCCATCGCCGTGCCTCGCCAAGCACCTCGCTCGATGTCTCGCTCCGTCTCGCGAGCCCAGGTCATAGCGTGGTTCTTCACGTCGAACGACTGGTACAGTCGTGGTGCGCCTCGCTTGGTTACGGTCACGTCGTAACGGACCTTTCCGGAGGGAAGTACGCGCTTGCGGATGGAGGCCATAGGTCGATGCTCGCTGCGGATGGAGTGCGTATAGGCAGTTTTGCACTCCAATAAAACACAACGTTATCATATAGAAGCGCCTGAAAGGCCAGCAGCCTTCTAAGCGGACGGTCGCAGGTTCGACTCCTGCCAGGCGCGCCATTCTGGGACAGAAGTCAGAACTCCCCCTGCGGGTTTTGAGGTCTCTTTCTTGCCGCTGCGCTGGCCAGCAAGTCGTTGCGGCCGCTGATGATGATCTGTGCGTCATCCTGCAGACTTGTGCAGTCTTCCAGGACAGCGAGACCTGCTATCGGTACCAGGCCAAAGCCGAGCCTGAGAACGCACGGACTGCCGATTGGTTGATGCGGCTCACCAGCACGCACCGCAACTGGGGCTTTGGGCTGCGTTTCATGTATCTGCGCAACGTCAAGGGATTTGGGTGAAACCACAAGCGCGTTTACCGCATATATCGGAAGCTGAACTCAATCTCCGCATCAAGCCGAAGAAGCGACTGCTGCGGCACCTTCCGCAGCCCCTGACAGTACCGCTGAAGCGCAACGAGGTCTGGTCGATGGACTTCATCCATGACCAGCTCAGCGACGGCCGCAGCTTCTGGTTGTTCAACGTTTTGGACGACTACAACCGTGAAGGGCTCGGTATTGAAGTGGATCTATCGCTCTCATCGGCGCGGGTCATCCGCAGCCAGGAACAGATCATCGAATGGCGCGGCACACCGCGAGTCCTGAGGTGCGATAACGGGCTGGAACTGGTCGGTGCCGCGCTCATGAACTGGGCCAGGAAAAAGGGAGCCCGCATCGAATGCATCCAGCCCGAAAAACCCCAACAGAATGCCTCTGTCGAGCGCTACAACCGCACCGTACGTTACGATTGGCTGAGTCAGCACCTGTTTCACAGCATCGAGCAAGTACAGTAACCCGCCACCGACTGACTCTGGTCATACAATCACGAACGGCCAATCACGAACGGCCAAACATGGCACTTGGTGGTATTACCCTCATGCAGCGGCTTGCCGCGACTGCGTAGCTCCACTTCTGAGTGCCGTTAAAAATGGGGGGTTACCCAGCCACTTCGTCGATAACTTTTTGGGTTAAGTGATGAAATTATTTTCGATTATAGTCATGGCAATATTAGTGTCTCTGGCTTCTGCTTTGCATGCGAGCGATGCGGCAAAAATAATAGCCTTAGACGCGACGATGTGGGTTGAGCGAAGGCTGGCATTAATGAGGAAAGAAAGTGAGCTGGTCGATCAGCATCAGATCGTGTTCGTGGAGCGTGAGTCCTCTCTCCCCGATCCCGAGGTGATAATTCTGCTGCACGGATTTACTGCCGAGAAGAATAACTGGTACAGATTCACCAGAAGTATCCCCGCAGAGTTTCGTGTCCTAGCAATTGATTGGCCAGCTCACGGGGAGAGCAGTTTCATAGTCGATGCTGATTATTCAATTTCTGCTCAAGCCGATCGGTTGAGGCTATTGATGGAAAGCTTGGCTATCGAAAATGCTCACTTGGTAGGTAATTCAATGGGGGGTGCTATCGCTGCTAATTTTGCCTCTCGATTTCCCAGTCGAGTTTCAACATTAACGTTAATGAATTCCGGCGGAGCGGATAATCCGCAAACAGAGAGTGAAATCGAAATTTCTTTGAAGAAAGATCAAAACCCGCTACTTGCTAAGAGTTCTGATTCATTCGCCCGGGTCCTCGATCTGTCGATGGAAAGACCACCGTTTATCCCGTGGCCGATTTCTGAGGCGATGGGGATCATTAGCGCCGAGCGATACGCCCAATACTCTTATGTTTTCGATCAAGTGCACGATGGAGTCACGAATGTTGACTATGACTATCTTCGCAATATTACTGCCCCTACTCTAATAATTTGGGGGGGCGAGGATAGAATATTGGATGTAGGAAATGCACATGTTTTCGCCAAATTTATATCTAATAGTAGAGTGGTAATATACGAGGGTGTTGGACACATGCCGATGTTGGAGGAGCCGGTGACGTCGGCTAGTGACGTCGCCGAGTTTATAATGTCAGCTACTTTCTAGGGCGCTGGTGTGAATGCTCTCTCTAATGAGCTTGAGAAACAAGATTCCATGTGCCGAGAACTGATAGTTACCTTTTAGCCGCCTTGGGGCGCCTTGGTGCAACCTTGCTCTGGATTTTAGGTTGGGCGGAAACTAGTCGCTTTCGGCCGGGTGGGTCGATTGCTTGCAAAATCAATCCGAGAAGCTCTTTGGATTCAACGTCAGGGCTTTGGAGCCAATCGGACACGATTGCCTCGATATAGCCTATTCTGCCTCGGGCGTCTATTTGTTCGCGCTTGCTCAAGCTCCTCCATGGCTTGTTGTACATGCCTTCAGACATGCGTCGGCGAGCTCTTTTCACGATTGTCGCGATCTCTGGGTGCAGCTCCTCACATCTCATCCAGACATGATGCCCCCAAGGGTTCTGAGCTAATAGATCTAGGTAGGCTGCAAACCTCGATTCGAGATCTAGGCCTAACTCAGGATCCAGCATGAGTGCTTCGACTTGGTACAGGAGGTCGGCAGTAGCTGCCTTCAGCAGGCCTCGGTAGCTCCCAAAATAATGTCTGGGGAGACTGAGCGCCACCTTCGCCTCCCTGGCGGCTGCCTCAAGCGAGAAGCCGTTGAGGCCACTTCGCCCAAGAAGGGAGATCGCTGCGGTTAGTATCTCCGCCCTTCGATCCTGCGGGGAGAGGCGCTTGGGGGTTCTGGGTGCCATCGTTCGGATCGTATTGGTATGTTGCGGAGCAAACAACCTTCATTTATTGTGGCGCCCACAAATGTGGCGTCCAGGTTGCCGCGCGCGTCGCGTTAGCCGCCCGAGAGACGTCTATTCAGGAGAAAAAGTGATGAGGGTTGGTTTCGGGGCGGTGCTCGCATTGTCGGTTCTCGCAGCTTGTGGTAACAGCGAAGTCCTGAGTGTGGGCGGTGCCTCCGGTGTTTTTTACACAGACAGTCCGGTCACTCAGGCGCGTGTCGGAACGTCCTTCAGGCAGGAGATAGCGGTCGAGGCGACAGGGGACACGATTGTCATTCAAGTCTTTGAGCCGTCGCTACTGGAGCGTGGGAAGACCTACCCGCTGGTGCTCCACGGGCATGGTTACGGTGGGACGCGGATGAAGGTTCCCGACGCATTCGCGCAACGGTTGTTGGACAGTGACTACTATCTGATCTCTATCGATCAGCGAGGAAACGGTGAATCAAGCGGTCTTGTCCGAGTGATGTCCCCGGACTTCGAAGGCCAAGCACTTGTCAGTGTGCTTGACTGGGCAGAAGGACTTGAGGGTTTGCGTCGACGGAAGGACGACGGGCGTATGGTGGTTGGTAGCTACGGCGGATCATATGGCGGTATGTACCAGTACCTGTTGGCTGGTGCTGACCCAGATCAGCGGCTAAGAGTAATCTCACCTGAGTCAGCACCGCATGATCTCGCTTACTCGCTCAGCCCAAACGGAGTGGTCAAATCAGGTTGGGCGATGTTGCTGGTTACGCTCGGTGAGTTAGGCGGAGCCGTGGGTGGTTTGACGGGCTTGCCATCTGCAGGGCTACCAAGCCTTGTCAATCTACTACCAACCCAAGATCCAACAATCGTTGAGATTCTTCTGGGTGGCGCACTAACAAATCGATTTACAGAGTCTGGAACCAACTTTTTCCGTTATCACAGCGCATCGTACTTTTGTGAGGCACTACCGCCAGGGCAACAGACGTTCGCCTTCGGCACGCCTGATCCAATGGCAGTCCCTCCGCGTCCGTTCGCAAAGATAGATGCACTAATTACCCAAGGGTTTCGTGATACCCTTTTCAACTTCAACAATGCGTTTAACAACTTTTCGTGCTTGAAGGAGAGGGGTGGAGATGTTCGACTGATCACACATCAAAGCGGACACATCCTCCCTGTCGGGCTAAGCACAATCCCATTGCCGCCGGGTAGCAATCTTGAGCAAGCGCTCGATCCGTTGTATGCAGCCTTGAACGTACCTAGCTTTCAGGGCGGAGAGCCTGGAAGCACTAGCTGCGGTGCAATTGACTACCCAGAACTTCAGTTCGCTTGGTTTGAGGAAAAATTACAGGGTAAGCAAGGGGCTGTAGACGCGGTAATTCCGAAGGGGACCGAAATTTGTCTGAGTCTTGCGGTGGATGACGCAATCGCTGTTAGGGAAGTAAAAAAGGGGGGGGCAAAGTTCGATATCGATGCCTCCACGCCCCAGCTTAACGGTGTGCTCGGCGTTTTGGGCACTGTCTTGGGGGAAACTGCGCGCGAAGCTTTGTTGGCGACCCAGCCTCTATATACGACACCTCCAGGTGGCCAAGTCATCGCGGGAATACCGATGATGGCCATTGATATTCAGAAGGTAACGCCTGAGTTGGAAGATCGATGTTCAACGGAAACAAATGTTGGCCGGTGCGATCCAATATTCTTCCTGGGGATCGGGCACCGAAAGTTCGGACAGATTCGGTGGGACCTGATTGATGATCAGTTGACTCCGGTGCGAGGGCTCGGTTTGCATGAAATGCCGATGACCGGAATTGCTGAGAGGCTAGACGAGGGTGATGAGCTTTCGCTGATGATCTATGGGTTTCATCTACAATACCCGATTAGTTGGTCGCGCGATTTGCTACTGCCAGCGGCGCGCCTAAGTGGATCTGTGGAATTGCCGTTGCTCTCAGAGGCTGATTTTGAGCAGATTGATATTTAGTGTAGAGGATGGCCATCTGGAGCTGAGAGCATCCAGAGATTCGGACCGCCTTCTCGTTCAGAGTGTAATGCCCCAGTGATTTTCTGCTCAGGTGCTATTTTGATAAGGAGCGCCCATGAGTTGCGAATTGATGGACGAAGAGATCAAGCGGTGGACGGCGCGCCATCTCAACGACCCGTCACTGCCGCAGACGAGATGAAGCGGGCTCGGCGAAGGGCCAGCAACGCAAGCAGGGTCAGCAGCCAGGCGCCAAACGTGCCGGATCCGCCTTCGCGTGCTTCAGTGCTGCGTGTCCAGAGGGTGTAGTCGCCCGAAACCATCTTTTGGTTGTCGCGTTCGGCACGGATGCGGAACCAGTAGGGGGTTCGCGGTTGCAGGTCGGGAATCACGAGGTGCACCGGGCCATCGGCGGTGATATCCACATCGTATGGGTATTGCTGGGTGTAGCCTGGCAGTTGCTGCGACAGTTCGACCCAGTAGCGTGTTCCGGCGGTGGCCTGCCAGACGACCTCGGCGCTGTCCCGCTGGGTCGACACGACATCGATCCCGCCGATCTGCAGCCACTGCGGTGGCGTGGGGGCGCCCGACAACGGTGTCGAGCGGATGCTGTCGACGAACTCACGGATGTCGGCGCTGGGAAAGGGATACGGGTCGATGATCTGCGGATAGGAGCCGTTGTCCAGGGCGTCGGCCAGCCGGGTCAGCTCGTCCAGGTGCCAGGCGACCCATGCGGAAGAACCGAGCGTCAGGCTGCGATTTCCGAACAACGCACCGGCCATGTTGAACCAGATCTCGGTCGCCACGCGCTGCTTCTGCAACAGCGTGTGAAGTTGCGCGTAGGTGCCGGTGTCGAGCGCTGACCGCAGGGCGGGGAGCGCGTCCAGGTTGCGCTGCGCCAGCTCAATCGCTTCGTGTTTTTCCTGCAGCAGTTCCAGCACGGTCTGGCGTGCGGGGGCCATGACACTCAGGGCGATGGGCGCGTAGGCTGCGTCCCACTGCATGATGGACTTGTCGATCTGCAGGCTCAATGCGTCGGCATTGCTCGAAGGCAGGTCGCTGCCCTTCTTGAACGCCCACTCGCCCTTGGCGTAGTACATCTTCCGCCCGATCCAGTAGGTGCGACGCATGATGTCGAACAGTCGGCGGTGCGCTGTGGTGTTCTTCGCCAGGCCGTAGCGGGTGGTGATGAAGCTGTGGAGGGCATCCTGCCAGTCGCCATCTGGGTTCTGGACCAGCTGCGTCTGTGCCCAGAGGTTGGCTTCGTTCAGGGTGTTGATCGCGGAGTATTCGTAGCGATCGACGCGGCAGGTGGAGCCGATGAAGTTGCTGTCCGCATTCGCGGACCGGTGCTGCGCTTCGTGGTGGCGCTGCGCGAAGTATTCGACGGCGACAAACGGAATCGCCCCGCGGCCCCAGTATTCGCCGGCGCAGTCCAGCTCCAGGAACTGGGGGTGTGCGCCGACATCGCCGACCAGCGGGTTGACTGGGTAATACGGTTCGAAGTCATTCGGCTCTGACTTCGACATGGCAATCACCGGCCGCTCGGTCTCGGCAAGCGCTGCACGCATGAACGGGATTTCGAAGCCCTTGTGAAAGAACGTGCGCACGTAGACCTGCTTGCCGAACTCGTCCATCACCACGCGGGAGACCGCCTCAATGATGGCCTTGTAGCGCTCCTTGGGGGCCAGATAGCCGCCGCAGGTCGGTACCGTGTAGTAGGGCTCGGTGGGCGCGCTACCGAAGCTGATCATCACGCCATCGATCTCGGGCACTTTCGTAAGCGCATCGCGGTAGGCCTGCATGCGTGCCTGCATGTCGTCACTGTCGAGGTCGTAGCAGACCAGGATCTGCAGCTCCTCGCTCAGCTCCTGCGCCCAGACGATGGCGTCGCCGCCATGCGCGTGGATACGGTTGGCGAGCGTTTTCACGCGATCCACGACCGCCGGGTCTTCGAACTGGTCGATGCGGGTGACGATGTTGTGCGACAGCTGCACGTGCGTCACGCCGTAGTCCGGCATCCTGTCCAGAACGGACAGGTTGTAGGCCATATCGTTGTGGGTCAGTGTCCATCCATTGAATGGCAATGGTGCGGCGGCGTGCGAGGACGCGAGTGGCACGCCGAGCAGGCCGGCCATCACCGTGGCGATTACTGCCCATCTACGCTTGATCACAACAGGCTCCATGGTTTGGATTCAAGGGTGTCTGGGGATGCGGCGGCTGTGCCGTTGGTGACGCAGGCCGCTTCAGCCGACGAGGCTGCTGTCCGCACGAAACGCATCGGAGCGGGCGCGTGCCTCGGCAAGTAGTTGCGTGCTGGAGTGGATGCCGGCTGCCGCCATCATCATGCCGACGTTGCGCGCCGGCCTTACGAAATCCTGCCGCGCCAGCATGGTGCGCGGGGTGATCTCGAAGGTGTCGATGGGCTGGTCGAGGAAGGTGGGCAGATTGGTGGCCAGTTCGCCGACGCCGAGCCGGATGTCCACGGCGTAGGTGGTGGCGACCATGCGGCGTCCCGAGACGACGTATTCGGTGTAGCCATACCGCTGCTGGGCGGATGCCGACCAGTCGCTGATCGGGTCGAAGTCCAGCATGGCCTTGCCACCATTGCCGGCGATGACCTGGAAGTAGCCGTTCTCGTCACGCACGCCGCGCGCGGTGCGGTGAGAGCGCTGGTAGATATGGTCGTGGCCCACCGGCAGCAGATCGACGCCGTAGCGAAGCAACATCTCCTCGAACATGGCGATCACCCGGGGGTTGTTGGGCGACCGGCCCGCGCGGTCGGTCCAGAGCGGGTAGTGATTGGCGAAGACGATGAAATCGATCTCGCCGCGCGCACGTCTGGCGGAGGCGGCGGCAAGATCGGTTTCGAGAAACGCCAACTCCTGATCGAGCAGGCCGTCCTCTGCGAACACGCCGCCGGTGCTGCAGCAGAAGTGCACGTTGCGGAAGGTAAAGCTGTACCAGCCGCGATTGCCATGCGGTCCCATGTGGGTGGTACGGGTCAGGTAGCCGTCGCCATTGCCATCGTCCCGCTCGTGGTTGCCTGGCGTTGCCATCATCGGCACGCGTGCCAGCAAGGGCTGCATCAGGTCGAACCACTCATCCCAGACGGGCTGCTCGCCATCGGCGTAGGAGAGATCGCCTGGCAGAAGGAAGAAGTCGGCATCGTTGCGGACCAGTCCTTTCACCACCCAGCTCACCGCAGGGTTCAGGCCCATGTCGGCGACATGGCTGAAGCGGAACTGATCCCCTGTCGGGGCCGGCTTGATCACGAAGACTTCGGACCAGGCGCCCGCATGGCCCACGCGGTAGCGGAGCGGCAGGTCGGGGTCGATACCGTCGATATAGGCGCGGTGGGTGAGTACATCCCGGCCAAACGTGGACTCGACATGGCCTTCGACTCGATGCGGCAGCGCCTGGGTCTGGATATCGAGAGGGCGCATGCCGGGAAGAACCGGGCCGTACTCCAGCCAGGTGCCCGGGTTCTGGCGCCCGTCGGTGAACCAGGTCAGTGCGCGCGTACGCAGTGGGTCGTCGGCGAAGCTGATATGGATGCCGCGCGGCTGCACGCTCAGGCCCGGCTGTACCGGGGGCTGGGACGGAACCGGCGGTGCGGACTGGCCGTTGGAGAGGGCGCTGTTGCCGCAACCTGGCAGCAGGGGGAGCAGCAGAGAGGCTCCACCGGCACGCAGCCATTGGCGGCGACGGTGGTCGAAGCGAGGAGGCGCCATGGACTCGGGCGATGCTGGGGCGGATCGCCAAGCTTATGCAGCGACTGCGACAGCCATGTGAATGCCGGGGCTTTGGCAGCCGCCGCCGCATCACCCTCGTGCGATCAGCAGCCCCAGGCAGCACAGTGTGGTGACGAATGCGCCGACCGTGCAGGCGATCCCCCAGCGCACCAGTCGGAACTTCACCTGCAGGATCGAGGCCTTGGCGTGCAGGCCGCACAGCACTTCGCGCTTGACCTCGTCCAGTTCGGCCGTCAGCACGTGCTCCACATAGTCCGCCTGTGACCGGGACGCGATCGCCGTGGACTGGAACATGTGCCCGCTGACCTGCCGTGGCGTGATCATGCGAGGGTAGGCGACCGACAGTGCGAAGTAGGCGGCCAGCAAGGAGAACGCCAGTGCCGGGGTGAGGGTGACGAGCAGTTGCACCACCTCAACGCTTTCCTCGGCGCCACGGACACGCCAGGCAATAAAGCTGGCCAACGCCGCCAGCAGGATGGAATTGGCGGTCAGGATCAGGTTGGCCTTCACGTCCGCACGGGTCAGTTGCTGCTCCGTATCCATGTAGAACATGTAGAGCAGGCGGGTGAGGTCGAGCCGGTAGCCGGCAACCGTATCGCCCCGTGTGGCGGTGCTTTCGGCGGCCGCGTGACGTTTGATTTCGTCCATTCGTTTCCCTGATGACAGCCTGGGCGTGCGCGGCCTGCCCACGTGCACGCCGGTGTTCTCCGGGCCTGGCTGTTGATGAGCTAACCCCACAGCATTCCAGGAAAACATCACCGTTATGTGACGACATGACGGTGGCGGTGTGCCTGCGGTCCTCTGGACATTAATAACCGGTCGGTGATAATGTTTATCACCAGATGGTTATAAAAAAGAGGACGGAGCGCCCGTGAAGGCATCCACACCGCAAACGCCAACGCCAGTGGGCCGGCCGAAGAAGCTGAGCCGGCAGCAGATCGTGTCCGCCGCCCTGGACGTGATGGAGGCGCAGGGCTTTGCTGCCCTGAGCCTGCGGTCGCTTGCGCGTGCGCTGGGAATCAATCACGCAACGCTCTACAACTATGTCGATCACATCGGCGAGATCGAGCAGGAAGCGCTGGACGTGCTGATGTCGCGCATCCCGATGCCGGAGCTGAGTCGGCCCGAACCTGTCCGGCAGCAACTGATCGAGCACCTGCTGGCGGTGCGGCGCACCCAGATGGTGTTTCCGAAGTTCTGTCACGCCCCTGCCGGGTCGCCCACCTGGCGGCAGCACATGAGCAGCATGGTCCGGATTCTCGAGGTCTGCTGCCGGGATGACGACGATATCGAGGATGTCGCGATCGCCTACAACGCGCTGATCGGCCTGGTGGCGACCAGTGCGGAACGCAGCCGGACCACCGGAACCTCCCTGCCCACCATGCCGGATCTCGAGGCCATCGCGGCGCTGCCGAGGGATGAGTTCGAGCCGTTGTTCAGACCGCTGATTCGCCGGGGTGGGTACGCCCGGCGATTGACGTCGTTCGTACATCGACTTGATTACCTGATCGACCGCCTGTTGCCGGACTTGCCGCCGGTGGATGCGCAGACGCTGGAACGCATGCAGGCCGATTTCGACGCAGAGAGCGCACAGCGGGACCGCTAATGGCACTGCGGCCGCGTTGAGGAATCCAGTGGCGCAAGCCCTCGCAGAAGGGTCCGCTGCAAGCTGATGATGACGAGGAGAGACATGAGAGCAATGGGACGCGCCGGGTACCTGGCGATGACGTTTTCCGTCGTGAGCGCGCTGCCGGTCGGGACCGCAGGTGCGCAGGACGATCTGCTGGATGCCCTGTTTTCCGACTTCGCGACGGATCAGGACGCACAGGCGGGCGAGCCGACGCCTGCCGCGCAGGGGTCTGACACTGAGGCGAGGTCAGACGCGCCTTCCGAGCCGCGGCCGGAGCCCGTCGACACTGCCGAACAGGACGACGAGGCCCTGTATGACGTCATTCCGGTCGAAGACAGTCGGCCGCCGCCAACACTGAGCGGACCGCGGCGGCAGGGAGTGCTGGAGGAGATCGTCGTCACCGCCACCAAGCGCGAGCAGTCCCTTCGGGATATTCCGGCGTCAATCTCTGCGATCACCGGAGAGGACCTGGAGGCGCAGGGTGTGCTGAGCATCAACGATGTGCTGGAGCAGACCCCGGGGGTGACCTCGAATGCAGCGCGTCCCGGTGATCAGCGCATCGTCATGCGGGGGATCTCCACCAGTGCTTCACCGACCAGTACGGTGCCCTACCCGGTGGGGATCTTCATCGGCGACACCGCCCTCAACGAGCCCTATGCGGCCAGCATCACGCCAGATCTGTCCGCGTTCGATCTCGCGGCGGTGGAGGTGCTGAAGGGCCCCCAGGGCACATTGTTCGGCGGGGCGGCGTTGTCCGGCGTGTTGCGATACCGGCTGAACGACCCCGTACTTGACCAGTGGCAGGTGCGGTACTTCGCGCAAAGTCTGGCGCCGGAAGACGGCTCCTTGGCGTGGACCCAGGGGGCGGTTGTCAACGCGCCGCTGTTCGGCGATGGCGGCGATGTCGCGGTGCGACTGGCCTACATCCGTCGGGAGTACCCGGGTCTTACGGACGACCTGAGACGTGAACAGGCTGCCCGCGATGTGGACCGGGGGGAAGGGGACCAGGTCCGCGTGGCGGTGCTGTGGCAGCCGGCCGATGCCTGGCAGCTGAAGTTCACCTATCTTGATCAGGATTACGCAGCCGACAACGCGCTGATCATCGCCGACAACGCCGAGGGGCCACGCGCCACCCGGGGTTCCCTGCTGCCCTGGCCCAGCCGGCATCAGTTCGCGCTGTACAACCTTGAGTTTCAGTACGACTGGCAATCGATGCGGCTGGTCTCGTCGTCGTCTCGTACCGAAAAGCAGCGCTTCAACATCATTGACTCCTATGGCGGCATTCTCGGTGTGCCACTGCCCGGTACGCCCGATGCCCTGGCCATACCGTTCCTCACCGACCAGGCATCCACCTCGTTTCAGCAGGAGGTCCGCCTGCAATCGATCGGCGGCGAGCGGCTGGATTGGTTGGTGGGCGCCTACTACCTGCGCTCCCCCATTCAGTATTTCCTGTCGCTCAATGTGGAAGGCCTCAACAATGTGGGGTCGCTCACGGACGGTTTGCTGGGGTCGGTCCTGTCGTTGACCGAAGTGCTGGGCCTGGGGAACCTGGTGTCTCAGGTGCTGGATGGTGTGCTGCCCGGCAATGGCAATCTGGGGTGCGAGCTGTCGGTGCTGTGTGCCCAGACCGATGCGCTGGCCGAGGAGCACGCGCTGTTCTTCGACCTGACGTGGTATCCCTGGCAGCGCCTTGAGGTGGCGGCGGGTGCGCGCCTGTATCGCACCTCGGTGGATGGCGGTTTCGTCGGCACGGGCGTCGGCGCGCGGCTGGTGAACAACGGCATGTCGCCTGCCAATTTCACGACGCGGATCACGGAGGAGGGGATCAATCCCAAGGTCTCCCTCACGTACCGGTTCAACGACGATCACTCACTTTATCTTCTGGCCAACAAGGGCTTCCGGTTCGGCGGTATCCAGAACATTCCCGAAAGCGAGATCGAGAATGTGCCGGCGACCTACAAATCCGACACCATCTGGAACTATGAAATCGGATTGCGGACGCGCTGGTTCGACAACCAGCTGGAGTTCGACATCACCGGGTTTCATATCGATTACACCGACCCGCTGGTGGTGCTGAAGAACAGCATCCAGATCAATTACTACGACAACGTGGGCAGCGCCAGCAGCTCCGGGTTCGAGAGCAGCCTGCGGTGGCTGACGCCGATTCCCGGCGTGATCCTGTCGCTTTCGGGGGGGACGGTGGACGCGCGCACCGATGAGCCCTTCATGGCCGGAAACACGCTGGTGCCTGCCGATACCCGACTGCCGGGATCAGCCGAGTATCAGTACGCCGCCAACCTGGCCTTCTTCGGGTCGCCCGACTGGACCGTGAACGTGTCGGGCCTGCTTGGCTATGCCTACGTCGGTACCGCACAGGCCAGCATTACCGGCGACGACACCTTGAACGATTACGGCACCTACAGTGCTGGCCTGACCTTCAGCCTTCCCGGGATGCGGGGGCGGCCGACGCTGGCGCTGAACGTGCTCAACCTGACCGACGAAACTGCGCCCGTGGGCATCATCAATGCGGCGATCGGCAGTGATTTCTACATTCTCAACGCACCGCGGACGCTCTCTGCGCGCTTCAGCCTGGAGTTCGACTGATGGGCAAGCGCCACCTTGTCGCC
The DNA here is from genome assembly GCA_936928855.1 of uncultured Polycyclovorans sp. Classification (GTDB taxonomy): domain Bacteria; phylum Pseudomonadota; class Gammaproteobacteria; order Nevskiales; family Nevskiaceae; genus Polycyclovorans. The sequence goes on along the minus strand of CAKZHZ010000009.1, from coordinate 5,918 downwards.
GCCAGCATGACCCTGATCGTGCACGTGGTTTCGGCTGCCGATCCTCACTGGCCCAGCGCACCGTTGCCGGCGGAAGCCGCGGTGCAGCTGATGCCGGAGCAGTTCCTCTCGGTGGATCAGCATCGCGACTGGCAGCTGGATCTCGATGCCCGTGGCTTGCGTGCGGCGGGCAGTCCGGCACATGAGGCCTACATCGATGTGCTCAAGGAGCGTCTCGCGCATGCAGGTGTTGCCGAAATTCGCGAGGAGCCGGTGGAGATTCAGCAGTGGCTGGCCGAGCGCTGGTCACTCGAGTTGCTCGCGGAGGGCCGGCCGGAGGTGTTGCCGACGGCCGGGTACCTGCCGTACTCCGGCAGCACGACCGCCGAAGGGGTGACCGGGTCGCTGCGCGTCATCCATCGCGATGAGCAGTTTGCCGATGGCGAACTGGCCGGAAAGGTGGTGCTGCTGCAACTGAAAAAGCCGGAGACGACCTTGTCGGTGTTCGAGGCGGATGCCTGGCGACGCTATGACCCGCGTCGCACGGTAGGCCCGGATACGCCCTATGTCCGCAGCTACTTCGCGCTCAACATACTGGCGAAAACCCTCGACAAACTGGATCGGGCGGGCGCCAGTGCCGCGGTCGTGGTGTTGGACGAACCCGCCGGGAATGCCCTGGGGATGTATGCGCCCTACGATGCCATCTATCGCAAGGTGCCCGCGCTCTACGTCGATCAGGCGACCGGTGATCGCCTGCGCGCACGCGCGGCCGACGGCGCCTCGGTCCGGGTACGGCTCGAAGCCCGGGCCCAGCGGGTCCTCAGTCGCAACCTGGTGGCCGTCATTCCAGGAGCCTCGGACGAACTCGTGGTGCTCAACAGCCACAGTGATGGGCCCAACGGCATCGAGGACAACGGTCCCAACGTCATCGTCGCCATGGCCCAGTATCTGGCCCGGCTGCCGCAGGCGGCGCTGCCGCGCAGCATCATGATCCTCATGACATCGGCGCATTTCGCCGGTGCCCAGGGGGGGCAGAGCTTCATTGACGATCACCTGGATGACGGCACGCTGGCACGTATTGCCGCAGTGCTGTGCCTGGAGCACATGGGCGCAGAAGAGTGGGTGCCGGGCCCGGGTGGGCGCTGGATGCCAACGGGGCGCGCGGAACCCTACTGGTTTTTCACGCCGGATATTCCTGCGTTGATCGATGCCGCTGATGCGGCCTTGCAGCGGGCCGATGCAGCGCCGTCCTACGTGCGACCTCCGACACGGCCTCATGGCAAGGGCCTGTTCCACGATCACGTCTGGCCCGGCGAGGGGCAGGTGTTCTGGGGGCGGGCACGCATTCCAACGGCCAACTACATCGCGGGTCCCAACTATCTATTCAATGCCGGCATCAGCACCGCCGACAAGGTCGACTACCAGCGGTTGCACCGGGAAACCATCGCTTTCACCGAGATGACGCTACGTCTGGCGAGAACACCGATGCCGGATCTGCGGACGCACGACAACCAGGACGCTCCATGAAACTGAGAATGCTGTTTGCGGCCGGCCTGCTGCTGGTGCCCGCACTGACGGCGGCTGCCGAGGTGACGCTCAGCAGTGGCCGCATCGAGGGGGAGCGTCTGGATGATATCGACCGGTATCTCGGCGTGCCCTATGCAAGGCCGCCGGTAGGGGCGCTGCGATGGCGTGCGCCGCAGCCGCCGGAAGCCTGGACAGGCACCAGGCCGGCGTTGACACCGGGCCATGCCTGCATGCAACGCGGCAATTTCTTCGCCAGTGATGACGAGCGTACCTTCGACCTTCCGTATGGGGACGAGGACTGCCTGTTCCTCAACGTGTGGGCGCCCGTTGCCGACGGCGAGCGGCCGCTGCTCATTTTCTTCCACGGAGGATCGGGCATTGCCGGTGATTCAGCGCATCCGCTGTATGACGGCACCCGACTGGCTCGCGCCCTTGATGCGGTCGTGATCACCGCAAACTATCGACTGGGTGTATGGGGTTCGCTGCAGTCACCCGCGCTTGAGACCGGCGATGCCGCTGAGGACTCGGGCAGCTTCTTCCTGCTTGATATGGTGCGGGTACTCGACTGGGCACGAGCCAACTGCCCTGCGCTGGGGTGCGATGCCGGACGGATCACGATTTCCGGCCAGTCTGCCGGCGCGGTGGCAGTGCTCGGGCTGCTTCGATCGCCGCTTGCCAAGGGCAAGTTTCAGCAGGCGATCAGTTTCTCCGGGCTGCCGTTCTCAGCCTCTGATGAGACCGCGAGCGAACGCACGCGAACCCTGCTGACCGGCCTGCTGTCCCGCGACGGACATGCAACCGATGATCGCAGTCTTGATGCGGTGCTGGCCGGAACCTCGGAACTGAATCTTCGTGACTATCTGCAGGGTCAGTCCGCCGAAGCGTTGCTGGCAGCGTCGGGACGTGGCCTGTCGCCCGCCTACGTGGCGGATGGCACGGTGCTGATGGCACTTCCGGATGCCAACCCCGACAAACTCGCGGCGCAGGTTGTCAGCAAGGTGCCCCTGCTGATCGGCAGCACGCGAGACGAAATGACGACGCTGGTGCCGATTGACAGCAAGGCGCACAGCGCCCGACGGTTGTGGCCGCTGTTCAACGGGGAGCCGCGCGACCAGACCATCGGTGAGCAGCTGGGATGGTGGGGGCGATCAAGCGCCATGTCAGCGTTGGCTTGGCGGGCTGGTTCATCAATCGAAAGCTGCGCAGCACCGAGCATGACTATGCGGAGCAGCTCCCTTCGGTTCATGTCTACCGCTTCGAGTGGGACCATTTCCCGGAGCCGTGGCGGTCGGATCTGGGGTCGTTCCACGCGTTGGATATTCCCTTCATCTTCGGAAACTTCATCGATGACAGGGCGATGTACATGCGGTTCGCCTGGACGGCCGAGAACCGGACGGAGCGTGAGGCACTGCACCGACGGATCACGAAGCGCCTTCGTGCTTTTGTTCACACCGGCGATCCCAACGATTCCGGAGACGAGCTTCCCCAGTGGCAGCCCTGGGGCCGTCAGGAACCCATCGAGGTATGGGGATCATGAACAGCTTGCGAGGGAGTCTCCTGCCTTGTCGTTGCCTGATCCTGGCCATCACCCTGTTGGTGGCGGGGCGTGCGGCGGCGGAGCCGCCGTCCGCCAGGACGCCGTGGCCGGTGAGCGTGGCCGCCGACGGTTTCTCAGCGGCGCAGGCCGAGCAGGTGCTGCGTGATTTCGCGCCGATGAAGCTGGCCGGGTCGGGCGATCAGGCGTTGTACACCTATCTCAACATGGCGGCGTTCTTTCCCCATCACCTGATCGCAAGGGGAGCGAGCGAGCGGACGCTGCCGGTGGCGGTGCGGGACGCCATTGGTGATCTGCGCGTCGGCACCGACCTGGGCGAGCTGTCGCTGACCGATCTGCTGGCAGATCCCCGGAGTCGCATACAGGGATTGCTGGTGCTGCATCGGGGGCAGGTGGTGTTCGAGTCCTATCCCGGTATGCGGGCCAGCGACAGCCACCTTTGGTGGTCTGTCGCCAAGGTCATTGCTGGACTGCTGACTGAGATGCTGATCGAGGAGGGGAGGATCGCTCCTGAGCGGGACATCGTTTCCTATCTGCCCGAGTTTTCCGGCAGCGGTTGGGATGGTGTTTCGGTGGACGACGTGCTCGATATGGCGAGCGGCATCGCCGCCCTCGACAGTGCGGAGGACTACGTCGATCCCGCGTCCGAGATCGGCCGGTTGATCTACGCTGAAGGGGTGCTCTCCCGCCCCGGGCATACGCCAACGGGACACGACGAGGCGTTGAAGGCGATGACCGCCGCAGCGCCCCCTGGCCGCTACGCCTACTCGTCGGCCAACACCAACATGCTGGGCCTGCTGATCGAGCGGGTGACCGGCCAGCGCTATGCCGATGTGGTGCAGAAGCGGATCTGGTCGCGCATCGGCGCCGAGGGGGACGCGCTGCTCGGGCTGAGTCCGGACGGCCGGGCCATTGCTCATGGCATGTTCTCGTCCCGGCTGCGTGATCTCGGTCGCTTCGGGTTGGTGTTCACCTCGCGTGGATCAGACGCGCTGCAGCTGCCTGCGCGCCTGCAGCAGCGCCTGCGTGACACGGGCGGCAGTGAGCGCTATCGCAAGGCAGCGGCGGTGGCTGATCGCATGGCGCAGCAGATGGGCGCGCGGCCGGTTGCTGCGCCCGCCCAGTGGGATGCCCTGTTTGCCGATGGCGACCTTTTCAAGTCGGGCTTCGATGGGCAGGTGCTGTACGTATCACCGCAGCGTGAAGTGGTCATCGCGATGTATTCCACATCTCGAAATCGTCGTGCGTACGCCTATCTGCGCGCGATAGCCGGCGCTTTTGCGCCCAGCGCGGAGGCATCCGCGGTGCCGTGACCGACCGCTGGAACTTCGCCGAGAACCAATGACAGGAGAATGATGTGAAAGGCGATCGAGGGAACACCTTGTGGGGCGTCAGCGTGGTGCTGGCACTGACGTCAGGTCTCGCGTCGGGTGCTGCAGTCCCCGATCTGGTCGACGCTGGCGAGCAATGGCTACTGGCCCAGACGGAAAGCCAGTCGCGTGTGGATGCCTTGGGCGATCAGCAGCGGGATCTGGCGGATGAATACCGCACGGTGCTGCGCGAGATCGAAGGGCTCCAGGCCTACAACCGTCAGTTGCAGCGGCAGTTACAGCTGCAGCAGGGCGAGTTGTCGACCCTGGAAGCCTCGATTGCCCAGGCCACGGTCGTGGACCGTCAGATTCTGCCGCTGATGCTGCGGATGGTGGGAGCGCTGGAACAGTTCATCAGCCTGGACCTGCCATTTCTGCCGGAAGAGCGTGCGGATCGACTGCGGTTTGTCCAGGACGCGATTGACCGGGTGGACGTGACGGTACCGGAGAAATTCCGACAGGTACTGGAGGCCTACCTGGTGGAACTGGAATACGGTCGCACCATCGAGGCCTACACCGGCATTGCCGAACTGGACGGTCAGGAACTGGAAGTGGATTTTCTGCGGATCGGCCGGATCGGACTGTACTACCAGACGCTGGACGGTCGTCGCAGCGGACGCTGGGACGGGGAATCGGCGCAGTGGGTGTCCCTGCCGGCGTCGGACCGCAACCCCTTGCGTGACGCCATCAAAGTGGCCCGCAAGCTGAGTGCGCCGGATCTGCTGACCCTGCCGCTTTCCACCACCACTGCAGCCCGGTAAGTCGCCATGAACCTCAACAACACCGACACCCTGCGGCGTTGGACGCTGCGTCTGATGGCGGCGGGTCTTCTGGTCGTGAGTCCGCTTCATGCCCAGACCCCGCAGAGCACGGCCGAGACCCTCGACCAATTGCTGGAAATGGTGAAGACCCGGACCCTTCAGGACCAGAGCGCCCTGCAGGCCCGGGAAGCTGAATTTGCCGCCGCACGGGACCGGCAGGCGCAACTGCTGGCCCAGGCCCGTGCCGAGCGGGATGCCATGGAACAGCAGGGCGCTGAACTGGAATCGCGGTTTGACGCCAACAAACGCGCCATAGACGAACGTCAACGGCAACTGGACGACAAACTGGGGGGACTGAAGGAACTGTTCGGCATTTTCCAGCAGACCTCCGGAGATCTTCAGGGTCTGTTCTTCGACAGCCCCATCTCCGCGCAGTACCCCGGCCGCACCGATTTTCTCGAAGCCTTTGCCAAGAAGATGAGCCGGGCCTCCGAGATCTCCACCATCGAAGAGATCGAACGGCTGTGGTTTGAACTGCAGCGTGAAATGACCGAAACCGGCAAGATCACCCGGTTTCAGGCACCGGTTCTGCTGGCGGACGGCAGCCAGGCGGAACGTGAAGTGCTGCGACTGGGGGCCTTCAACGTGGTCACCGCCGACCCGGCGGCCTACCTGATCTGGCGGGGTGATGCCGGGCGGCTGGCCGAGATCAAGCGTCAGCCCTCG
>CAKZHZ010000008.1 GCA_936928855.1 uncultured Polycyclovorans sp. | reverse complement strand
GGGTCGGGACCGGGCGCCGGCCGGTCGTCAAGCTCGAGTTGCAGGAACGCGAGGTCGAGCCAGCGCCCGAACTTGGCCCCGACCTGCGGCAGATGCCCGGTCTGGCGGAACCCCATCCGCTCGTGCAGCCGGATCGAGCCGGTGTTCTCGGCCGCGATCCCGGCCACCATGACGTGCTTGCCCAGCGCCCGCGCCCGGTCGATCACCGCCTCCAGCCGCGCGTCGGTGGCCCGGCAGAGCCCGGAAGCGGCCGCCAATACGCAGACCGCGATCATGAACAAGCTGGCGCTGTACTTCCGCCTCGTCCGGGCCGACAAGCCCATCGGCATCCTGCTGCTGTTGTGGCCCACGCTGTGGGCGCTGTGGATGGCATCCGACGGCCATCCCGATCCGATGATCCTCACTATCTTCGTGCTCGGCACGGCGCTGATGCGCTCGGCCGGCTGTGCCATCAACGATTACGCCGACCGCGACTTCGACCGCCACGTCAAGCGCACCGTCGACCGCTCGCTGCTCACCCTGCGCCAGCGCTACAACGACGCCATCCAGTCGCTGGATTCCGAAGCGCTCAAGCTGCTGCGCGAGTGGCCGGGCCGTGTCGAATCGGTGACCTCCGAGTACAACGAATACAAGGTCCGCGACAAACTCATCCGCGTGGACAACTACCGCGAGTCGCTGTCGCATAGCAAGATTCCCAAGATCGCCGTGCCGCACTTCAAGGACTGGGGCGAGCTGCTGTATTTTCTGCAAAAGGAAAATCTGCCGGGCGCATACCCGTATACCGGCGGCGTCTATCCGTACCGTCGCACCGGTGAGGATCCCATCCGCATGTTCGCGGGCGAAGGTACGCCGGAGCGCACCAACCGCCGCTTCCACTACCTCAGCGTCGGGCAACCTGCGGCGCGCCTGTCCACCGCCTTCGACAGCGTCACCCTGTACGGCGAAGACCCGGCGCCGCGCCCGGACATCTACGGCAAGATCGGCAACTCCGGCGTGTCCATCTGCACCCTGGAGGACATGAAGGTGCTGTACTCGGGCTTCGACCTGTGCGCGCCGACCACCTCGGTGTCGATGACCATCAACGGCCCGGCGCCGATGATCCTGGCGATGTTCATGAACACCGCCATCGACCAGCAGGTCGCCCAGTTCACCGAAAAGAACGGCCGCGCGCCGGACGCCGGGGAGCATGCGCAGTTGCGCGCCTACGCGCTGGCGACCGTGCGCGGCACGGTGCAGGCCGACATCCTCAAGGAAGACCAGGGCCAGAACACCTGCATCTTCAGCACCGAGTTCGCGCTGAAGATGATGGGCGACATCCAGCAGTACTTCGTCGACCACAAGGTGCGCAACTTCTATTCGGTGTCGATCTCCGGCTATCACATCGCTGAAGCCGGGGCGAACCCGATCAGCCAGCTCGCCTTCACCCTGGCCAACGGCTTCACCTATGTCGAGAGCTATCTGGCGCGCGGCATGCACATCGACGAATTCGCGCCCAACCTCAGTTTCTTCTTCAGCAACGGCATGGACCCCGAATACTCGGTGATCGGCCGGGTTGCCCGCCGCATCTGGGCGGTGGCGATGAAGCACAAGTACGGCGGCAACGAGCGCAGCCAGAAGCTCAAGTACCACGTGCAGACCTCGGGTCGTTCGCTGCATGCCCAGGAGATGTCCTTCAACGACATCCGCACCACCCTGCAGGCACTGCTGGCGATCTACGACAACTGCAACAGCCTGCACACCAACGCCTACGACGAAGCGATCACCACGCCGACCGAGGAATCGGTGCGGCGCGCCATGGCCATCCAGCTCATCATCAACCGCGAGTTCGGCCTGGCCAAGAACGAGAACCCCTTGCAGGGCAGTTTCATCATCGACGAGCTGACCGACCTGGTTGAAGAGGCCGTGCTCAGGGAGTTCGAGGCCATCGCCAATCGCGGCGGGGTGCTGGGCGCCATGGAAACCGGTTACCAGCGCGGCAAGATCCAGGAGGAGTCGATGCACTACGAGCACAAGAAGCACGATGGCTCGCTGCCGCTGATCGGCGTCAACACCTTCCGCAACCCCCATGGCGACGATGCCGCCTTCGAGATCGAGTTGGCGCGTTCCACCGACGACGAGAAGCAGTCGCAGCTGAAGCGGCTCACGGATTTCCAGCAGCACAACGCCTCGCAGGGTGAGGCAGTGCTGGCGCGGTTGCGGCAGACCGTGATGGCCGACGGCAACACCTTCGAGGTGTTGATGGACGCCGTGCGGCACTGCTCGCTGGGGCAGATCACGCAGGCCCTGTTCGAAGTGGGCGGGCGCTATCGTCGCAACATGTAAGGGCGGGCAGGGCGCCGGCGGCGGGTGGACCCCGGGTACACTGCGCGTCCCGCGCGGCATCGGCGGCCTGCGCCGCCTCCGGCTGCGGTGCGCCACGTCCCTTCGCAGAAGGCTTCAGGATTCACTTTGATGAGGTATAGGCAATGAGCAACACACAGGACCTTTTCGTCGTCGGTGCCGTTCGCACCGCCATCGGCAGCTTCGGCGGCGGCCTCAAGGACGTGCCGCTGGCGGATCTCGCCACCACCCCGATCCGTGAAGCGATGGCGCGCGCCGGCGTGGCACCGGAACAGGTCGGGCATGTCGCCATGGGCACGGTGATCCCCACCGAGCCGCGTGATGCCTATCTCGGCCGTGTGGCCGCCATGCAGGCCGGCATTCCCAAGGAAACGCCTGCCTTCAACGTCAACCGCCTGTGCGGCTCCGGGCTTCAGGCCATCGTGTCGGTGGCGCAGGGCCTGATGCTGGGTGATGCCGAGATCGGTCTCGCGGCCGGCGCCGAGTCGATGAGCCGCGGTCCCTACCTGCTGCCCACCGCACGCTGGGGCGCGCGCATGGGCGACACGCCGATGCTCGACTACACCACCGGCGTGCTGCACGACCCGTTCCAGCGCATCCACATGGGCATCACGGCGGAGAACGTCGCCGAGCGCTTTGGCATCACCCGTGAGATGCAGGATGCCCTGGCGGTGGAAAGCCAGCGCCGCGCCGCCCGTGCCATCGCCGAGGGCCGGTTCAAGGACCAGATCGTGCCGGTGGAGATCACCACCCGGAAGGGCACGGTGGTGTTCGAGGTGGACGAGCACGTGCGGGGCGAGGTGACGCCCGAGCAGCTGGCGAAGATGAAGCCGGTGTTCAAGAAGGATGGCCTGGTGACCGCCGGCAACGCGTCCGGCATCAACGACGGCGCCGCTGCCATGGTGCTGGCCACGGCGGCGGCGGTGAAGGCCCACAACCTCAAGCCGCTGGCGCGGGTGGTGGGCTACGCCCACGCCGGCGTATCGCCGGAGATCATGGGCATCGGCCCGGTGCCGGCGACCCAGGCGGTGCTCAAGCGCACCGGGCTGAAGGTGGCGGACCTCGATGTCATCGAGTCCAATGAAGCCTTCGCGGCGCAGGCCTGCGCCGTCAGCAAGGAACTCGGCTTTGATCCCGCCAAGGTCAACGTCAACGGTTCCGGCATCTCCCTCGGGCATCCGGTGGGCGCCACCGGCGTCATCATCGCCACCAAGGCGATCCACGAACTGCACCGCGTCGGCGGACGCTACGGTCTGGCGACGATGTGCATCGGCGGCGGGCAGGGCATCGCCGTGGTGTTCGAAAAGGTCTGAGGCCTGTAGAGAACAAAGGCGCCGGGGTTACCCTCCGGCGCCTTTTTTGCGCCCTAGAGCAGGCGGCTGCGACCGGCCTCGACGTCCTCATCGAAATCGACGTAGTGCACGCGCACGGTGATCTCTTCGCAGAAATCGCTGAACACCAGCATGCGGGCGGCGGCGGCGCGCTGGGCCAGTCGCAGCCAGCGGGTCTGGTCGCTGGCCTTGTCGTACACCGCCGCGTAACTCCCCACTTGCAGGCGCTGGTGGGGTGGGCGCCGCAGTGACATCGCCATCGGACGCGCTTCGTCGGTCGGCGTGATGGGGTCCGCTGCTTCGGCGGCCATGGGCGGCGCTTCCTCCGTGGCGGCATCGGACGTTGTGTCGTCGGTGACCTCGACGACATGGTCCTGCCGGGGCACTTCGAGGGTGGCGTCAGCGGGGGGGATTGCGCCGGTATCCGCGTGGGTATCGGTCGGGCGATCGAGCGCGGCGATCAGGGCCTGCGCGTGGGCGGGCTCGGGGTGCCCCTGCAGCAGGGCACGGGCGGTTTCCAGCGCGCGCTGTCGACGCTCCTGCGGATACTGTGCCCAGGCCAGCGCACGGTCGAGCTGTGCCACCAGGTGCACCACCTCGGGGGGCGGCAGCGGCGCGGCGCAGTAGCCCCGCACCCAGGCAGTGCCTACCGACACCGCTTCGTGATAAGCCCGGCCTTCCCGTCCAAAGTTGAGGTCGGCCAGTGCCAGCAACGGCAGCAGGTCGTTCTCGACGAAGGCTTCGGCCTCGACCGCCAACTGCCGGCCTTCCGGCAGCGCATCGGCGAGGACCTGGCGCGCACTGTCGCGTGCCCGGTCAATCAGTCGCCGCCGACGTTGCTGGCGGGACTGCTGTAACTGTAAATCCAGAGTGCTCAGCGCACCCTCGGGCAGCGCCGCGCCGCCCGTCAAACCCTTGCGGGCGACATCGGCCGTTGGCGACAGGCGCAGCAGGGCGATCTGCACCAGCTCCGCCAGCACTTCGTGCAACTCGCTGACGGGACTGTTGCGTGCCGTGGCCAGCACTGCGGCATCATCCACCAGGCGTCGCAGCGGGTGTCCGGCGTCGGTCAGCAGCGAATCATCGCCGAGCGCCGCCTTGAACAGGGGGTAGCGCAGGGCATCCAGTGCCGGTCGCAGTTCGGGGCGCACCATGGGGTCGTCGCGAACCCCGCTGAACAGGCGGTTCACCACGTCGAGCCGTTGCGACAGCGGTGTCGGTGCCTGCGGCAGTCCCTGAATCGACAGCAGTTCGCCGAGCTCCTGCGCGAGGCGCGATTCCGACATCAGGCGCGAGGCCTGTTGGGGGGGCAGCCAGCCAAAGCCGCCAGCGCCCAGCCCGAGGCCTGGGAACAGACTGACCGCAGTACCGGCCTCAGGGGAAGGCCCGCTGGCGGACTGCGCTGCGGCATTCCCGAACAGCGGGTGCTGCCCTGGCGGCAGGGGCGTCTGCGGGTTCGCACTGGCGCCCCCCGTGCCGGAGGTGTCAGCGGCGGGGGCCGAGGCAGACGAGGCGCTTGCCGCGCCGGTCGGCACGCCGCCGCTGCGCGGCGGCTCGGCGATGCCGATGCCGGCCTCTTCCAGCGCCTGATTGAGGGCGGCGTAGGCGCGCGGCAGTACCGGCAGTACAGCGCGCTCGAACAGTTTGAGCATCACCAGGCGCATGGCGATGGGCGGGTCGGATGCCCGGAGCGCCTCCGCAAAAGCGGTGCAGACGGCATGGGGCTGCAGGCCCTCGAGGCCCGGTACGAACTGGCCGTGGTCCTGTGCCCACCGCGCGCGGCGGTCGAGCTCGCCCAGCAGGTCCCGGGCATAGTCGCGGCCGCGTGTGGCCATGTTGCCCACCGCGATGTCCACTTCCAGCACCTCGTCGTCCTGCAGTGACAGGGCTTCGAGGTCGAAGTCCAGCTCACGATCGGTCGGCGGGGTGTCCGGCGGCTCGGTCAGCAGCGTCTCGAAGCGCGTTTGCACTGCATCTCGCTCGACCCGTAGGCGGCGCATGTAGGCAAAGCACTGGTGGGCATCGTCGCCATGAGCCTGTTTTGCCCAGTCGAACAGCACGTCATCGGCGGCCACCAGCATCTGCTTGAGTGGCTCACGCAACACCGACAGGACCAGTTCGCCGGGTGCGACCGCAACCGACGTCCCTGTCTCTCCGGCACCCTTTTCAGGGAATAGCTGAACGATTTTTGGCATGGCGAGAAGTTCCCGAGCGTGCGTTGTATCACGCCGTCGGGATCGCGGTCATGTCGTCTGAATGACGGTTGTCAGAGCACGACAAAAGGCATCAGCAGCGGTACGAAATCCTCGGCGGTCCAGGGGCGGCGTTCGCTGGAGGGGGAGTGCACGGTGATGAAGTGGCAGTCGTCGGCCCACCAGCCGGCCTCGAACTGATGCTTCAGCCTTTCCGGATCGCTGGCATCGGACAGGTATCGGGTGTGCGTCGGCGCACGCCATTCCACGGCACCTTCGCCGTGGTGCAGGCGCAGGAACCGCCGGTAGGTGGCGAACTCGGACCAAACCCGGGGCGGCTGGTCGAGCATCACCACCCACCAGGGGCGTCGGTAGCGGCGTTCGAGCGCGTCGGTCATCGCCCGGACCGTGTCGGTGTGCAGGGGAAACGGCGTGTCGAAGTAGGCGTCCACAGGGGCCGGGGCATCGGTCTGCCAGAGCCGCTCGGCCTGCGCCTGCCAGCGGGCCGTCTTGCCGCGCACGGTGTCGCGCGGCGTGCTCGGACAGGTGATGCGGTCACTGTTCACCATGGCGTCAGGGCGGGCGCGGGGGGTCGCCACCACGTCGGAGTCGAGGATCAGCAGGTAGTCCGCGCGGCTCTCGCGGGCCATCCACAGCTTGCTGATCTGCTGTACCTGCCAACCGAGATAGTGCGCCCAGCGCGGCCACCCGGTGCGTTGTGCCACGCTGCCAGCCCACCGGACGCCGCGCCGCCCCAGGCGCTGCTGCCAGTCGCGGGCCCGCAGTCGGGCTGACTCCACTTCGGGCGGTAACAGGTCGGCGGTGCTGCGCCAGCCGCGGGTGTCGTGCCGGGTCTGAAACGCCGGCAGGTCCTCGGACTGCACCACGACATGGTGACGCAACGCGGACAGGCCCGATCGCGCCAGCGACGCCTTGAGCAGGGCGAATTGCACCATGTCCCCCGCCCAGGTGGCGGTCATTAATTCGATAGCCGGCAGCATGATGTGCCCAGGGTCTGTTAACACGGCGGCACCCTGGCGGGGCCGTGCGCCATTTTGGCGCATCGCGACGCCGGAAGTCACTTGTGCAGATGCAGTTCGCCGCGCGCCCTGGTTCCGTGCGCCGAAGCGGGCGCCATCGCGCGAACAGACCCGCGAATCGCGTCGGTACGGTTCAGTGGCGCGCTCCGCCGTGCGGGTGGCGGCGCCGATACAATGGCGCATGGTCGACGCCCTTCAGTTTTGCGTGTTCTCCTTCAACCGGGGACGCTTTCTCGAGCACTGTGTCCGTTCCATCGAGCGCTGCGCGCCGACCGCGGCGGTTCACATCTACGATGATGCGAGTGATGACCCCGACACCCTGGCGGCGCTGGCGCGCCTGCGCGCGCGCCACAGCGTGGTGGTGCGCCCCGGCGGGCGGCAGTCCAAGCATGGTGGGCTCAGTGCCAACATGCAGGCGGCGCTGGAACAGGTCGACGGCCGGCTGTGTTTTCTGCAGGACGACATGCAGCTGGTGCGGCCGCTCGATGACGGCGACTACCGCGGCATCGAGGCCTTCTTTGGTGAACAGCCGGACGCCGGGTTCCTGCATCCGGCCTTCTTCAAGGGCTGCAATCGTGACCGCGACCAGCGCATCACCCGTTTCGATGCCGCCACCGGGACCTATTTCCGGGACGGGGAGGGCATGAGCGTCGGCCACCACTACTCCGACATTTTCATCGCCGAGGCAGCGCGGCTGCGGGCGGTCGGCTGGCGGTTCACCGCCCGCGAAAGCGGCAACGAGCCGCAGGCGCAGCAGCACTTCCGGCCGATGGGGTTTCTGTTTGCGCCCTTCGTGATGTGGCTGCCGCGGGTGCCGGCCTATCGTGGCCGCACCAAGACCTGGGCGATGGCACGCGCAGAGCGGCGACAGGGCAGCGGCTTTCATCCCATCGCCGACATGATGGCGGCCGATGTGCAGGCGCTGAAGGCCCGTGCTCCCGAAGTGCTGCCGGTGGCGGAGGACTTTCTCCGCGCCGGGTCGCCGCCGGTTCCGGCGCCCTGGCATTACTATCCGCTGCAGAAAGCGCCATTGCTGAAGGCGCTGGATCGGCTCGAACGTCGCTGGCGCGGTTAACGACGACCGCCGTCGTGGTGCTTGCCGCAGTGTGAACAGGCGCTAAGCCGAACTGCGCAGCAACATGGCGTTGCGGGGCGTGCGTGCCACGAGCCGATAGCCCAGCGATCCGGTCAGGCGGTCCATCAGCCCGTCGCGCTCGTGGACGTATTCGATGAGCAGGGCGCGCGGCCACAGTGAGGCCGGTGCGTGGTCGAAGAAGTGTCCCAGGATCCGGGGCTCATGGCCTTCGACGTCGATCTTCATGGCGCGGATGGTGTCAATGCCGCGTTCCTCGCAGAGCCGAACCAGCGTGGTAACCGGCACGTCGCGGGTGGTGGTGGCGCCTGCGGCGCCATCGTCCCGCAGGTTGTTCTGGCCGCGCTGCCGGGTGTCGATCACCAGCGTGGCACTGCCTTCGAAATCGCTCAGGGCGGTCGCCGCCAGCTGCGGCTGCAGTCCGTTGGTGGCGGCGTTGAAGCGCATGCGTGCCGACAGTTCGGCATCGGGCTCCACGGTGTGGACCTGCACGCGGTCCCCGAGCCGATGGCTGATCACCAGACTGTAGAGCCCGATGTTGCCGCCGATGTCGAGAAAGGTGCCGCCGTCCTGCAGCTGGTCGGTCAGCCACTGCAACTCCGGGACATCGTAGAACTGCGGCGCAAACAGCATGGTGGTTTCGCAGAAGTTGCCGCGGGTGCGCAGCCGCAGCCGCAGTCCCAGCACGTCGACATCGTAGTCCCGCACCGGGCCGCGCTTGAGCGGGCCGCGCAGGGTGCGGATCACGCGGTACCAGAACCGCGGGCGCGGCGGCAGGCGGTGGAACCACCGCAGCAGTGTGCCCGCCAGGCCGCGGGGGGCGTGGGCGCCCCAGGGCGCGCTGTCGATGGGAAGGCTCATGGCAGGGCGGGCACAATGGCGGCGGTGGGATCGAAACCTTCATCCAGCAGTTGGCGGATCCCGTGCGGGGTTTCGAGGGTGCCTTCGCGGCTGTGCGACTTGCGCAGGGCCTTGTTCCAGGCCACCCGCTCGGGGTTGGCGTAGCCGCGAGGGTGGTCGAGGTGAATGCAGATGGCATCGAAGCGCACATGGCGTGCGCGGACGCCGGCATTGAGCAGACGCACACCGAACTCGCGGTCCAGCCCGCCCCACTGCATGCGTTCGTCGAAGCCGTTGACGCGCAGGGCATCGGCTTTCCATACCGAGGCGTTGGACCCCTTCAGGTTGCAGCGGGTGGGGGTGGTGGCATTGAGAAAGCGCGCCAGCTTCGGCCCTGCCATCACCTTCAGGTTCTTGCGTCCGGCCGGCAGTCCGTGGGCCCGCAGCCAGCCGAGATCGAAGCAGCGTTGACTGCGGATGTCGTCCACCGTGATCGCTTCGCTGGTGGTCATCGGCAGCTTGTAATAGCTGCCGGACAGATAGTGGCCGGGTGCAGCCCGCGCCGCATGCACGGCGAGAAAGTCGGCGCGCGGGATGCAGTCGCCGTCGGAGAACACCAGGTACTCATGGCGTGCCGCCAGAATGGCCTTGTTGAGGATGCGGCACTTCTGGAAGCCCTCGTCGGGTTGCCACAGGTGCACGATGTCCAGCCCGGTATCGTGGCGCAGCGCGCGGATGGCGTCGGCGGTGTCCGGCCTGGAGCCGTCGTCCGCCAGGATCAGCTCGAAGTCGCGGAAGGTCTGCTGGGCATAGCCCCACACCACCTTTTTCAGCCAGTCCACCGCGTTGTAGGTGGTGACCAGCACGGACAGCTTTTGCGGGGGGCTCATGATTTCAGCTGCCGGATGCGACTGCGCACGCGGGTGTTGAGGGCGGTGCCAGTGTAGCGGCCCTTCTCCAGGTGCCGGATGCGGAACACGCCCGGCAGGTCCAATGGGGTGCCCTGGGAGTTCAGGGTCCAGCGGAACACCCGATCCTCGTGCGCCTTCTGCCACTTCTCGGCCGGTTCCAGATAACAGTGCACGCCCTGACAGTAGCCCATCTGCCTGGCCGCATCGCCATGGGTGATCTGCAGGGGGCCGGTGGCGCGCGAGATGGCGCGCGGCGTGAAGCGGCTCGGGTCGATGGTGATCAGGCTGCTCAGGCCGTCCTCGCGCACCAGGTCGGTATCGTTGGCGGGCAGCAGCTCGGTGCAGGCCTCTTCACGCGGATAGACCAGCGGATCCTGGCGGCCCTGCAACTGGGTGGCCAGCGCATCCAGGCACCCCTCGGCGAACAGCAGGTCGCAGTCGGTGAACCAGATCCAGTCGGCGGTGGTGCGCAGGGCAGCGTCGTTGCGGCCGATGCAGCGGCGCATCAGGGCCGTGCGCGGCAGCGGGCGCCAGTCCCAGGTGACCCCGGGCACGTCGCGGCGCCCGAAAGCGGCCAGCAGCGACCGGGTGACCTCGTCCTCCTCGGCGTAGTACACCGTCATGCGCACCGACAGTCCGGTGGGCGGGTGCATGGCCAGCGAACTCAGCTGATAGGCCTGCAGATGGGCATAGCGCCAGCAGTGGCTCACCACCTCCAGCGTGAGGTGGCCGCGCCGGCCGGGCAGCTCCCGCGCCTTGGGCGCGCGCCCCACAAACCAACGGGCTGGCAGCGGCGTGCCCGCCATCAGCTTGTACAGGGCACGCTGGAAGGCAGTCAGGCGACCGCCGGCGCCTGCGGCAACGGAGGGCAGCAAGGTGGAATCCGGGGTGACGGGCATCAGGCGGCGGGGCCGATCCAGAGGAATAGGAATGAAAGCGTACCCGATCACCCCATCGGATGAAGAGCCCAAACGGGGGGGTATCGATAATCGCCGCATGAATCTCACCCTGAGCGAAGAGCAGCGCCTGGTCCGCGACGCTGCCGAAACCTTTCTGGCGGACGTCAGTGACAGCGCAGCGGTACGGCGCCATGTCGATCTGCCACTGGGTTATGACGAGGCCCTCTGGCGCCGGATCGGGCAGGAACTGGGCTGGTGCGGCATTGCCATCGACGAGGCGGACGGAGGGCTTGGGCTGGGGCCGCTGGCGCTGGCCATGGTGGCCGAGCAGACGGGCCGCCATCTGCTCTGCGCCCCCTTCTTCACCACCGTTGCGGTCGGCGTGCCGGTGATCCAGGCGATGGGCACCGAGGCTGCCCGTGCCGCCCTGTTGCCGGCCATTGCGGCCGGTGAGCTGCGGTTGGGCCTGACCGTGCCCAGTGCGGAACAGGCCTGGGTGGACGATGCCCGCGCCCTGAGCGCGCGATCGGTCGGGGCGGGGTGGCGGTTGCATGGCCGACAGCGCCACATGATGCACGCCCGCGGTGCCGAGGGGCTGCTGGTGTTCGCGAGCCTGGAGGACGGGGGGCTGGGGCTGTTTCTGGTGGATGGCACGGCCGAGGGCGTGCGCATGACGGCCCGCCCGGGCTGGGATGCCACCCGTCCGACGGATGATGTGCAGTTTGACGATGCCCCGGTACGGCTGCGGGTGGATGACCCGGCTCGCAGCGACGACGGCATGCTCGAAGCGCTCGCTCTGGCACGGTTGTTCCTCGCTGCCGAGCAACTGGGCAGTGCCCAGCAGTGCCTGGACCTGACCGTGGCCTACACCACCACCCGCAAGCAGTTCGGCCGTCCGGTCGGCGGCTTCCAGGCGGTCAAGCACCGTTGTGCGGAGATGATGGTGCGGATCGAGGCCTTGCGGTCCGCCGTGCAGGGGGCGGCCGTCTATGCCGAGCGCCGGCCCGCCCCCGAGCTGCTGGCACGTGAGTGCGCCATGGCTCGGGCGCTGGCGGCGGACACGGCCTTCTTCTGTGCCCAGGAGGCAATCCAGCTCCATGGTGGCGTGGGCTTTACCTGGGAATACGACCCGCAGCTGTACTTCAAGCGCGCGCAGGCAGCCAGTCACTGGCTGGGCACCGCCGATGCGCAGCGCGAGGAGATCGCCGCCGCCCTGTTCGATGCCGGGCAGGCGGTGACCGAGGCGCCAGCGGCCGACGAGCCCCTGGCCGACTTCCGTCGCGAAGTGGCCGACTGGATGGCAGCGCATCTCACCGGGTCTTTCGCTGCGCTGCGCCACCGCGGCGGTCCCGGCGACGAGGAGGCCGACCCGGCGCTGCGCAAGGACTGGGAGCGAACCCTGGCCCGCGGTGGCTGGGTGGGCGTGGGCTGGCCCCAGCGTGTCGGCGGGCGTGGTCTCAGCATCGACCGGCAGGTGGTTTTCCACGAGGAGTATGCCCGTGCCGGCGGTCCCGGCCGCATGGGCCATATCGGCGAGGGCCTGATCGGCCCGGCGATCATCGAGTACGGCACGCCGGCGCAGCAGGCTCGCCTGCTGCCGCCGATCCTGCAGGGCACCTGCTTCTGGGCGCAGGGCTATTCCGAACCGGGCGCCGGCTCCGACCTGGCCAATGTGCAGACCCGCGCGGTGCCCGAGGCGGACGGCGGCTGGCGCATCAGCGGGCAGAAGATCTGGACCTCGCTGGCCCATGAATCCGACTGGATCTTCGCACTGGCCCGCAGCGAGCCGGGCAGCAAGGGCAACAAGGGGCTCATCTTCGTGGTGTTGCCGCTGACCCAGCCCGGCATCGAGATCCGCCCCATTCGCCAGTTGGGGGGCGGCTGTGAATTCAACGAGGTGTTCTTCGACAACGTCCGGGTCGAGCCCGACGACGTCATCGGCGCACCGGGCGAGGGCTGGAAGGTGGCGATGGGGCTGCTGGAGATCGAGCGGGGTGTCTCCACCCTCGGGCAGCAGATGCATTTCAGCCATGAGCTGGAGCGGGTGATCGAGGCCGCACGGCGCTACGGGCGCGACCGCGACCCGCAGATTCGTGCCCGTGTTGCCCAGGCCTGGTGCGGCCTGCGGGTGATGCGCTACAACGCCCTGCGCATGCTCGGCAACGAGGGCCTGGGCCTGCAACGCGAGGCACTCATCTACAAATACTACTGGTCCAACTGGCATCGCGATCTCGGCAAGCTGGCGATGGACATCCTCGGCCCCGAGGGCGATGTCATCAGTGACGACCCGCTGCTGCGGCCCTTGCAGCAACTGTTCTTCTTCTCGCGCGCCGACACCCTCTACGCCGGCACCAACGAGATTCAGCTCAACCTCATTTCCGAACGCGGGCTGGGTATGCCGCGCGAACCCAGGATGACCACATGAGTGCTGTCCCGCCCCCCGCCGAAGTGCCGGCGCACGGCCTGCTGGCCGGCAAGTCTGTTCTGATCACCGCTGCCGCCGGGGGCGGCATCGGCTTTGCCGCCGCCAGGCGCTGCCTGGAAGAGGGCGCGCGCGGGCTGGTGCTGTCGGACATGCACCCGCGGCGCACCGCCGAGGCGGCCGCCGCGCTGGCCGAACAGTTTCCCGATCGCGAGGTGTACGGTCAGGTCTGCAATGTCACCGTCGAGGATGAGGTGCAGGCGCTGGTGGAGACCGCAGAAGCCCGGCTGGGCGGCGTCGACATCCTCATCAACAACGCTGGTCTCGGCGGCAGCAAGCGCGTGGTCGACATGAGCGACGAGGAATGGCACAAGGTGCTGGACGTGACCCTCACCGGCACCTTCCGCATGACCCGCGCCATGCTCAGGCGCATGCAGCCGCGCGGCCACGGCGCCATCGTCAACAATGCCTCGGTGCTGGGCTGGCGGGCGCAGAAGGACCAGGCCCACTACGCCGCTGCCAAGGCCGGGGTGATGGCGCTGACACGCTGCTCGGGGCTGGAGGCGGCCGAATACGGCATCCGCATCAATGCGGTCTCGCCCTCCATCGTGTTCCACGACCACCTGCGCAAGAGCGCGCCGGAAGCCCTGCTCAACGAACTGGCCAGCCGCGAAGCCTTCGGCCGCGGTGCCGAGGCCTTCGAGATCGCCAACGTGATGGTGTTTCTCGCCTCCGACTACGCCTCCTACCTGGTCGGCGAGGTCATTTCCGCTTCCAGCCAACGGGCCTGATTGCCATGAAAGTCTTCGATTCCATCGACGCCATCCTCGCCGCCGTCGGCCAGCCGCTGGGCGCCAGCGACTGGGTGACCCTCACCCAGGAACGCGTCAACACCTTTGCCGATGCCACCGACGACCACCAGTGGATCCATGTCGATCCGGTGAAGTCGAAGGACGGCCCCTTCGGCGCCTGCATCGCACACGGGTATCTCACCCTGTCGCTGGTCTCACGTTTCCTGCCGCAGATTGTCGACGTGAAGATGAAGATGGGCGTCAACTACGGCTGCGACAAGGTGCGCTTTCCCGCGCCGGTGCCGGTGGGCAGCCGCATCCGCGGCGTCGGCGAACTGATGGCCGCCGAGCGCACCAGGGACGGTGGCGTGCAGGCCACCATCCGCGTCACCGTCGAGATCGAGGGCGGTGCCAAGCCGGCCTGCATCGCCGACACCCTGTCCCGCTACTATTTCTGAAGGCGTCATGGGCGCTCACCCGTCACTCCGCTCGATCCGAGGGGCAGCCGATCTCGGTCGGTACTGGATGCCCGATCCCGCCGGGTATGACGGCCAGATGGGCTGCTGTTTCCGACGTTGTTTCGGATGTTGCCAATCACCTGTCACGGCGCCAAGGCGCCCATCACGTTTCGAGGGAACCCCATGAACGACGCCGTCATCGTCTCCGTTGCCCGTACCCCCATCGGCAAGGCCTATCGCGGGGCCTTCAACGATACCGAAGCGCCGGCCCTGGGCGGCCACGTGGTACGTGCCGCCGTGGCCCGTGCCGGCATCGACCCCGGCGAAGTCGATGACGTCATCCTCGGTTGCGCCGCCCAGCAGGGTACCCAGGCCTACAACCTCGGGCGCCTGTGCGCCTACACCGGTGGCCTGCCCGACACCGTGCCCGGCATGACCCTGGACCGGCAGTGCGCCTCCGGCCTGATGAGCATCGGCATGGGCGCCAGGGCCATCCTGACCGGCGAACAGGAGATCGTCGTCGCCGGCGGTCTGGAATCCATCTCGCTGGTGCAGAACAAGCATAAGAACACCTATCGTTTCGCGTCCGAGGCCGTGCTGACGGCCCAGCCCAAGGCTTACATCCAGATGATCGAAACCGCCGAGGTGGTGGCCGAGCGCTACCACATCTCGCGGCAGGCGCAGGACGAGTACAGCCTGCAGAGTCAGCAGCGCACCGCTGCCGCGCAGGCCGCCGGACGTTTCGATGACGAGATCGCGCCGCTGGAAAGCCGCAAGCAGCTGTTCGACAAGGAAGGGAATCCCGCCGGCCACGAAACGGTCACGCTGTCGCAGGACGAAGGCAACCGTCCGTCCACCACCCTGGAAAGCCTGCAGGGGCTCAAGCCGGTGTGGAAGAACGGCCAGTTCGTCCAGGAAGGCCAGCACATCACCGCCGGCAACGCCTCGCAGCTGTCGGACGGTGCCGCCGTGGTCACCTTGATGAGTGGTGCCCAGGCCAAACGGCGCGGGTTGGCCCCGCTGGGACGCTACCGGGGGCTGGCGGTGGCCGGCTGTGCGCCGGACGAAATGGGCATTGGGCCGGTGTTCGCGGTGCCCCGCCTGCTGCAGCAGCAGGGCCTGAAGGTATCCGACATCGGCCTGTGGGAACTCAACGAAGCCTTTGCCTGCCAGGTGATCTACTGCCGTGACCGCCTCGGTATTCCCGATGACCGTCTCAACGTCAACGGCGGCGCCATCGCCATCGGACATCCTTTCGGCATGTCCGGCGCGCGCATGGTGATGCACGCACTGATCGAAGGTCGACGTCGCGGGGTGCGCTACGTGGTGGTGACCATGTGTATCGGTGGCGGCATGGGCGCGGCCGGTCTTTTTGAGGTGATGTGAGCCTGCCCGGTCCCGACGACCCTGCGCCGAACGGACGAAGCCCCCCCACCGCTGCATCCCGTACAAAGGCTGCACTACAGAGGTTGATGAGGAGGGGTAGGCATGGTGGGTAGCAGGCAGGGCGACGCGCGAGCGTCTGGCCCCACCCACAGCGTGCTGGGCGGTGGTCCTGCGCTGGTGCTTTCGGCGTTGGTCATTCTCGCAGCGCTGTATTCGTTTTCCATCCGACCCCCGCCACCGTTTCCCGCAACGGAGGTGCGCCCCGATGGCTTGCTG
The DNA here is from genome assembly GCA_936928855.1 of uncultured Polycyclovorans sp. Classification (GTDB taxonomy): domain Bacteria; phylum Pseudomonadota; class Gammaproteobacteria; order Nevskiales; family Nevskiaceae; genus Polycyclovorans. The sequence goes on along the minus strand of CAKZHZ010000008.1, from coordinate 40,178 downwards.
GTGACCGGCGTGGCGCAGGCCGGTTCACGGCTCATCGCCGTGGGCGAGCTGGGGCACATCCTGGTGGGCGAGGGTGCCGACGGTCCGTGGCAGCCCGCCTCTGTTACCCCGGATCGCCAATCCACCTTCACCCAGGTGCTGAGCCTGTCGCCGCAGCGGCTGCTGGCGGTCGGCCACGACAGCTGGATCGTGCGCAGCGAGGATGGCGGTACCACCTGGCAGGAAGTGCACTACAGCGAGGATCGTGCCGACCCGCTGCTGGGCCTGGCCGGCCCCTTTGACGGCCGCCTGTTTGCCTACGGCGCTTTCGGGCTGTTCCTGGTATCCACCGACCAGGGCGAGAGTTGGCAGGCGCAGTCGCTGGTCGAGGCCAGCGTCGATACCGCAGAGGATGCGCCCGTTGTCGAGGCCGACCCCTACGACCCCTTCGCCGGTTTCGTGGAAGACGTGGGCATCAGCGGCCTGCACCTCAATGCCCTGATCACCGCACCCGATGGATCGTTGCTGCTGGTGGGCGAGCGTGGCCTGCTGGCGCGCTCCACCGACAACGGCGACAGCTGGACGCAGCTCGACGAGATCTATGCCGGCTCCTTCTTCGGCGCCCTGGTGACACCGGAGGACGCCCTGCTGGTGTTTGGCATGCGCGGGCATGTGTTCCGCAGCACCGATAACGGCCAGACCTGGACCCAGGCCCAGGTGCCGGAAACCCTATCGCTGTTCGGCGGCGTGGCTTTGCCCGGCAATCGCATCGTGCTGGTGGGCGCCAGCAACAGCGTGTGGCTGTCGGACGACGACGGCCGGACCTTCACCGCCGCCACCCCGGGTGACCGCGCCAACCTGGCCGACGTGCTGTCACTGGGCAACGGCCGCGTCATCACCGCCGGCGACCAGGGCCTGCGGGTGCAAACCCTCAACGGAGACGCGGAATGAGTCGCAGCGACGCGTTCGTGGCGCGCTGCGCCGACTTCCTCATGGCCTGGCGCCGCAGCTTGGGCGTGCTGTTTGCCCTTGTCACGCTGGCGTTCGGCATCAGCGCCACCCAGGTGCGGCTGGACCCCGGCTTTCTCAAGCTGATCCCGGTGAAGCACGAGTACATGCAGACCATGATGGCCTACATGGACGACTTCTCCGGCGCCAATACCATCCTCGTGAACCTGAGGTGGACGGGCGAGGGTGAGGCGGCGTGCGCTGCGAGTGCCAGTGACACTCGCAACACCGACGAACGACCGGCCATGGATGGCAGTGCTGAGCCCTGCTACGACGATATTTACAATCCCATTTTCATGGAGGCGCTGCGCAAGGCCACGGATGAAGTGTTTTTCATCCCCGGCATCAACCGCACCAAGGTGTCATCCATCTTCACCCCCAACGTCTATTACATCGAGATCACCGAAGCCGGCTTCAAGGGGGAGCCAGTGGTGCCCGCGCGCTATTCCGGCACGCCCGAGGAGCTGGACCGCGTGCGCAAGAACGTGGAGCACTCCGGCCAGATCGGTCAGCTGGTGGCCAACAACCTCAAGGGCGCGATGATCCGCGCCGACCTGCACGAGTACGACCCCGAAGCGGGCGTGAAGGTCGACTACTGGGAAGTGCAGAAAAAGCTGGAAGACATTCGCAACCAGTTCGAAAGCGAGAACATCGAAGTCAACATCATCGGCTTCTCCCGTTTGCTGGGGGATGTCATCAAGGGCCTGATCGGCGTGTTCGCCTTCTTCGCCCTGGCCTTCGCCATCACCGTGGTGCTGCTGTACTGGTACACCCGTTCCGTGCGTATCACGGTGGTGGGCCTGGTGGTGGCGCTGCTGCCGGTGCTGTGGCTGATCGGTGTGCTGCCGCTGATCGGCTATGGCATCGACCCCATGTCGATTCTGGTGCCCTTCCTGATCTTCTCCATCGGCGTCTCGCACGCGGTGCAGATGACCAGCGCCTGGCGCACCGAAGTGATGACCGGCAAGACCGCGCCGGAGGCCGCCCACGGCGCCTTCACCAAGCTGTTCATCCCGGGTGCCGTGGCCCTGCTCACCGAGGCCCTGGGCTTTGGCGTGATCATGTTCATCGACATCCCCATCGTCCACGAACTGGGCATCACCGCCTGTCTGGGGGTGCTGCTGATGATCATCACCAACAAGATGATCCTGCCCATCCTGCTCAGCTATCTGACCCTGGAAGACAGCAGCCGCGCCCATGCCGAACGCGCCGAGCAGCGCGGCCGCAGCAAGCTGATCCGCATGATCGGCGCCTGCGCCGAACCGCGCTGCGCGCTGATCGTGTTTGGCGTGAGCCTGGTGCTGCTGGCCGCCGCCACCTGGGAAAGCCGTGACCTCGTCATCGGTGATACCGGCCAGGGCGTGCCCGAACTGCACGAGGACAGCCGCTACAACCGCGACAGCGCCAAGATCGCCGCCAGCTACGACATCGGCGTCGACGTGCTGACGGTGATTGCCGAAGCCAGGGAATTCGAAGGCGACTCCTGCCTGCACCACGAGGTGGTGGGCCTGCTCGACCGCCTCGAGCTGTACGTGCGCGGCATCGAAGGCGTGCAGTCGGTGGTCAGCGTGGCCGGCGTCGGCAAGCTGGTGATCTCCGCCTTCAACGAAGGCAACCCACGCTGGGCAGCGCTACCGCGTACCCAAGTGGGCCTGTCCACCGGCTCCAAGGCCTTCGACCCCAACCTGGGCCTCAACACCGAGGGCTGCAAGGCCATCCAGATCCTGATCTTCATGAAGGACCACGAAGGCGCCACCATCGCCCACGCCATGAACGAGCTGAAGGCCTTCATCGCCGACAACCCGGTGGACGGCGTGAACCTGCGGCTGGCCAGCGGCAACGTCGGCGTCATGGCGGCCACCAACGAAGCGGTGGGCGCCGCCGAGGCGCGTATGCTGCTGTCCATCTTCGGCGCCCTGGTGCTGTTCTGCCTGGTGACCTTCCGCTCCTGGATTGCGGTGGTCTGCGTGATGATCCCGCTGACCATGGTCTGCGTGTTCTGCAACGGCCTCATGGCCATGCTCGACATCGGCCTCAAGGTGGCCACCCTGCCGGTGATCGCCCTCGGCGTGGGCGTGGGCGTGGACTACGGCCTCTACCTGTTCGAGCGCATCCAGCACCACATGGCCGACCCCACCGTCCACTTCCGCGAGGCCTTCGAGCGCGCCATGGTGGAGCGCGGCAGCGCCGCCGTGTTCACCGCCATCACCATGTCGGTGGGCGTGGCCACCTGGATGTTCTCCGCGCTCAAGTTCCAGGCCGACATGGGCCTGCTGCTGGCCTTCATGTTCCTGGTCAACATGCTGGCCGCCATCTGCGTGCTGCCGGCACTGGGGGCGTGGTTCTTCCGCGAACGCAAGGCGGCGTGAGCTAGCGCGCCGCTGCGCCCCCTATCAACGCCGCGTCATGCCCGACCTGATCGGGCATCCATGGTCAGTGGGCTCCGGCCTCAGGGTGAACGCTGGAACGGGGCCCGGCAGGGTGGGGGCTACACCGCCGCAATCGTCGTCCGATGCAGCAGCCGGTCATGCCCGGCATAGCCGCCGGTGGCGGCGTGCAGCACGGAGCGGTTGTCCCACATCACCAGCATGTTGGGCTGCCAGCGGTGGCGGTACTGGAATTGCTCGCGGGTTTGCCATTGGTAGAGCGCCATCAGCAGTTGCATGGCCTCGGCGTCGGTCATGCCGTCGATGCCGATGATGTAGCCGAAGCAACTGAACAGGCCCTCGCGGCCGGTTTCCGGATGCGGGCGGATCAGCGGGTGCAGCTGGGTGTTTTCGGCGTCCTTGGAGGGCAAGATCACCATGGAGCGGCCCTTGGCATCGTGGTTGCCGTACATGCCATCCGGGGCGTAGGCGCGTTTGGCAGAGTGGATGGCGATGCGGCCTTCGATGCGGGCGCGCAGATCTTCGGGCATGGCGTCGAGCGCGGCGTGCTGGTTGGCGAACAGGGTGTCGCCGCCCACCGGCGGGATGGTGATGCCATACAAACAGGTGCCGGACGGGGGGCGCGCCTGGAAGCTCCAGTCGCTGTGCCAGGCTTCGGCAAACAGCGGTGACTTCTCATCGGCGCGCCGTTCCACTGCGATGATGTGCTGGCGGCCGGGGATGGGGGCGATGAAGGGGTCGTCGCCGAAGTCGCCAAAGTAGGTGGTGAAGCGCTCCAGGTCGTCGTCGCTGAGGTGTTGGTCGGGGAAGGCCAATACGTGGTGTTCCAGCCAGGCGGCGCGCAGCGCGGCAACGGTGTCGGCGGCCAGCGGCTGCGACAGGTCCACGCCGGTGACGGTGGCGCCACAGGCCTGGCCAGAAGGCGTGAGGTGCAGGGCAGGCGGCGCGGTGCGATCCGTATCGGACATGGGTGACCTCCTCAGGGTGCTGTGTGTTGTTTGGGCACAGCCTACACCCCGGCGGGGAGGCCGGCGGTGCGGATTCTTGTCGCCCGTGCGTCTTAAACATCATGAGATATGCGATTTGGATGGGCTTGCTGGCGGTGGCACTGTCGGGGTGTGGGGGTGGCAGTGAAAGGGGCGATGGCACGTCGCCGGCCGATTCGTTGTTTGCGGCGTACTCCGACGCTTTGGCCGGAGACTTTCGCGGCGTGCGTGCTGATGGCCCCGGGCTGGAAGCCGAACCGCCCGAACGCATCTGCTATCGGCAGTTGCCGGTGGATCGGGCGGCGACCGAGCGTGCGGTGGCGCAGCAGGGCGGGGTGGTGACCGAGGCTTCGGCGGTTCGCTGGTGTGCTGAGTTCCCCGGCGGGCCGTTGTGTCTTGCGGCGCTGTCCGAGCAAGGGTTGGTACTGGATGATGGCAGTGCGCCCGGAACGGCGGAGGCAGATGTGACGCTGGTGTTGCCTCTGGCAGAAGGGCGTTTGGCGCAATTCCGGGTCGAAACCCGACTGCTCGGGTCCCAGGCGCTGCGTGATCTCGAGATGCGGGCCATGCAACCTGACGATGACTTCCCTGCCGGGGCTTCATGTGAAAGCGTGCCTGACGTTCTTGAGGGGCCCGAGACATTGGAAGGCCAATGGTCTGGTCAGCGTGCTTTCTACGATCCGGCGGCACAGTCAGGGGGCACAGTACCGGCGTCCATGAGCTGCGAGGGCAACACGTGCACGCTGTCGGGGGCTTCAGACACGCCCCTCGGCTTTACCCTCCAGTCCTTTGGCATCTGGACGCTGGCGGATGCGGGGTTGGAGGGGCGCGCCATCCGCTCCAACGACGGCATGGCACTGACAGTCTGGCTTTGTGAATCTGCGGCGGTCGCACAGCAAAGCCATCCCTTCGCCGAAGGCTGCTTCCTCTACGGTCTCAACCGCCTGATCCCTGGCTGAGCCAACTGTTCCGCTGAGCCCGGAGGTTCGAGACGGCCATCCTGGCGATACGCTGGCGTGCTAATCCACCCCGGCCCCGTCATCCATGACGGGTCGTTCGCCTCACCCCCGAGCAGTGCTCTCCCGATCGACCGTGCACTGATATGCCACTGCGCCGGCCATCCTGGCGATACGGTGATGTTCTATTCATACCCGGTCCGGACATCCCTGTCCGGCCGTTCGCCTCACCCACGAGCGGTGCTCGTGGGTGAGGCTCACCCAAATGAATCAGGCGGGTTGGGTGGGGGGTCGGTAGCGTCGAGGCATCATTCCAATCAGTATGGACAGGTGCGTTATGGCGGGTGTGTACAAGGATCTGCAGGTGCTGGACCTGAGCTGGGGCATTGCCGGGCCGATGACCGGGATGCTGCTCGCGGACAACGGCGCCACGGTCACCAAGATCGAACCCCCCGGGGGGGACCCGTTCCGCGGGCAGCTCGGCTACACGGTATGGAATCGCGGCAAGCGCAGCGCGGTGCTGGATCTCAAGAATGCCGATGACAAGGCGGCGCTGCTGGCGCTGGTGCGCACGGCGGACATTTTCATCGAGTCCTATGCGCCGGGCGTGACGCAGCGCCTGGGCATCGACTACGACACCCTCAAGGCGCTCAACCCGCGGCTGGTGTACTGCTCCATTACCGGCTATGGCAGCGACACCACGCACAAGGACCGCCCGGCCTACGATGCGCTGGTGCAGGCGCGCACTGGCCTGATGTGGGAGCAGCGCGGCTGGGCCGAAGGCGCGCTCAACCGTCTGGCGGGCCGGGACGATCCCTTCCCCGATCTGGACATCCCGTATGACTGGGTGCAGGGCGCGCCGCGTCCGGGTCCGCTGTTCCCGGCCTCACACTGGCCCAGCCTGGGGGCTTTCTTCTCGGCTTCCGTGGGCATCAGCGCGGCAATTCGCGCGCGCGGTCTCACCGGGCGCGGGCAGAAGGTGGAGACCTCGCTGATGCAGGGGGCGCTCGCCGGTGCGGCAGGCGTGTGGATGCGCGCCGAGAACATCGACCCCGATGGTTTCGATTCCTGGATCCTCGGCTCCAAGGCGCCCAAGGGCCACTTCGAGTGCAAGGACGGCAAGTGGATCCACAACTGGGTGCCCAATCCGCGCTTCATCATGCAGGCCTCCGAGGGCGACACCCTCAACGCCACGCCGGACCTGACGGTGCAGAACGACCCGGACCGTTTCGGCACCGGGCCGGAGGAGCTGCTGGTGATGTCGCACTATCAGCCCATCCTCGCCGAGGCGGTGAAGAAGTTCACGGCGCAGGAATGGGTGGATGCCGCCGAGAAGGCTGAGATGACCATGCAGGACATCCGCTCGGTGGAGGCCTCGCTGGCGGACCCGCTATTCCTGCAGGATGGCTGTGTCACGGAAACCGAAGACCCCACCCTGGGGCGCATCCGCACCGTCGGCACCGCCTACAAGATGAGCAAGACACCGGGGCAGCTCGGTGCGCGTTCGCCTGGCGTCGGTGAGCACACCGATGCGGTGAAGGCAGAGGCGCAGAAAATTCTGGCCGAGGCGCGTGCCGAGGCGGCGGCGGCCAATGCCGGCAAGGCGCTGAAGGCGCCGCTGGAAGGCGTCACGGTGCTGGATCTTGGGCTCGCCATCGCCGGGCCCTTCGGCACCCAGTTGCTGTCGGACCTGGGCGCCACGGTGATCAAGATCAACGGCCTCTACGACCTGTTCTGGCACCGCGTGCACATTGCCTACATGGCCAACCGCGGCAAGCAGAGCATCACCCTCAACCTGAAGGACCCGCGGGCGATGGAGGTGCTCCTGAAGCTGGTGGACGAGGCGGATGTGGTGCACCACAACATGCGCTACGACGCTGCCGAGCGCCTCAAGATCGACTACGAGAGCCTCAAGCAGCGCAAGCCGGACCTCATCTATTGTCACACCCGTGGTTTCGAGACCGGCAAGCGTGCCGGCCTGCCGGGCAATGACCAGACCGGCGCCTGTCTGTCGGGCATCCAGTACGAGGACGGTGGCATGGCCCGGGGCGGCAAGCCGCTGTGGAGCCTTACCAGCTTTGGCGACACCGGCAACGGCTTCCTGTCGGCGGTGGCGGTGATCAATGCGCTGTATCACCGCGACCGCACCGGCGAAGGGCAGATGGTGGACACTTCCATCATCAACGCCGCCCTGCTCAACACCTCCTACGCGGTGGCCACACCGGACGGCAAAGGCTTCGAGCGGCCGCAGATCGACGGCATGCAGTTCGGATTCTCGGCCGGGCATCGGGTGTATGAGACGGCGGCGGGCTGGTTGTGCATGGTGCTGGTCGATCAGGGCCATTGGGACGCGCTGTTTGCCGCCACCGGCATGCCGGAGCTGGCCACGGATGCGCGCTTTGCCGATGCGGCAGCCCGTCGACAGAACGACGCGGCGCTGGCCGAATTGATTGCGAACAAGCTGAAGTCGGCATCTGCAGCCGAGTGGTTCGCGACCTTGGATGGCGCGGGCGTGCCGGTGGAGATCGTCTCCGAAGACTTTTCGCTGAAGCTGCACGACACACCGGAATTCCAGAAGCACCAGTGGGTGGTGTCCTACGACCACCCGGTGGTGGGCAAGCTGGACCAGATCGGCTTGCTGTTCAGCCTGTCGGACACCCCGGGCGTGATCCAGGGACGGCCGCTGCTGGTGGGCGAGCACACGCAGCAGATCATGGGGCGCCTGGGCTATAGCGAGGAGCAGATCAAGACCATGGAGGAGCAGTTCGCCGTGGGCTTTGTCGGCATGCCGCGCATGCCGCCACGGCGGGCGGCCTGAGCGGTCGGTCGCCGGCCTCGTGAAGCCCGTTCCCTTTCGTCATGCCCGACGTGATCGGGCATCCAGGCGCGCCGTCGGGGACGGCATGACGAAGGAGACTGGCGCATGCCGTTGACCACCGCCGAGGTGGCCACCCGTGCCCGCGACCTCCAGGCCGCCTTCGTGGAGGCGGCCGCACGCGACGAATGGTCGTGGCTGGCGGATGCGTTCTATGCCGAACAGTGCGTATACGTCTGTGAGTACGGCGGCACGATGCGGGTGCAGGCCAACACGCGGGAGGAGATCCGCGCCACCCACTATGGCCGCGACATGCGCGTCGGCTGGGAAGGCTGGAGCTTTCCCATCGAACGGTTCGCCACCGAGGGCAACCGCATCATCACCCACTGGTGGAACCGCGGTCCCGGCCGGCGGGCGGACGGCAGTCACTACCAGACGCCGGGCGTGTCCTTCATCACGGTGGGCGACGACGGTCTGTTCACCGAGCAGCTCGACCTGTTCGATCTGGCCCACCAGATGCATCTCTGCGATGAGCTGGAAGCTGTCGGCCTGCTGTCGCCACTGCTCAAGCGCAACTGGGTGCAGCCGATGAAGCGCAAGCTGATCGACATGCTGTCAGTGAACCTCGACGCAACGGCTTAGCGCGCCGGCACCGCCTCGGCGTCGGGCAGCGGCAGGGGCGTGTCGCCCAGCTGCTCGGCCAGCTTCTGGTCCACGTTGACCAGCTGGGGATTGTCCAATACTGCGTGCAGGCGTTTGCGATCCAGCTGGCCGGTCCAGCGCGCGATCACCAGAGTGCCGATGCCGTTGCCGGTGAGGTTGGTCAGTGCGCGTGCCTCCGACATGAAGCGGTCGATGCCGACGATGAGGGCAATACCGGCCAGCGGGATGACGCTGTCAAACGCGGCCAGGGATGCCGCCAGCGTCACCAGCCCGGCGCCGGTGACGCCGGCGGCGCCATTGGACGAGATCAGCATGAACACCAGCAGGCCGATCTGGGTGCCGATGGGCACATCGATGCCGAAGGCCTGGGCGATGAAGATGGCGGCCATCGCCATGTAGATGGCGGTGCCGTCGAGGTTGAAGGAATAGCCGGTGGGAATGGTCAGCCCCACCACCGCACGCGGCGCGCCAGCGGCTTCGAGCTTGACCAGCATGCGCGGCAGCACCGACTCCGACGAGGAGGTCCCCAGCACGATCAGCAGCTCATCCTTGATGTAGCGGATGTACTTGAAGATGCTGAACCCGCACCACCAGCAGATCGGCCCGAGCACGCCGAACAGGAAGATCAGGCAGGTCATGTAGAAGCCGAGCATGAAGTGCGCCAGGGAGCCGAGAATCTCGCTGCCGTACTTGCCGATGGTGAAGGCCATGCCGCCCATGGCGCCCAGCGGCGCCGCCCACATGACGATCTTGATCACGCCGAACATCACCTTGGCCACCATGTCGAGTGCGCTGACGGCGGCGTGTGCGCGGGGGCCGAGCATGGTGATGGCGCAGGCGGTGAGCACCGCCATCACCAGCACCTGGATCAACTGGCCATCGACAAAGGCACCGAAAAAGGAGTGCGGCACCAGGTGCAGGATGAAGCCGGTGATACCGCTGCCGCTGGCCTCGCCTGCGGTGGCGAGGGTGGCGCTGGCGGCACTGGCATCGAAGCTGGCGATATCCAGCCCCAGCGCGGCGCCCGGCGCCATCATGTTGATCATGAACAGGCCGATGCCCAGCGCGAAAACGGTGGTGATGTGAAAGTAGATCACCGTCCGCAGCGCCAGCCCGCCGGCCTTGGCGAGATCGCCCAGGCTGGCAATGCCCACGGCGACGGTGGCGAAGATGGTGGGGGCGATCACCACCTTGACGAGCTTGATGAACAGGTCCGCCATCCACTTCATCTGCGCGCCGGTGTCGGGCGCAAGAATGCCGATGGTGATGCCGATGGCAATGCCGACCAACACCCAGAAATACAAGTGATGCCAGAGCGGCTTACGGGGAGTGGAAGGTGCGTCGGACGTGTTGATCGCGTTCATCGTGGGCGTCCGCCTCTTGCGGTGTGGGCCTTGCCAGGATGGTGGCAGGGACGCTCCGCATCACCAATAACGCATTGGTACTAGTGTCCTGTCCCAGAAAGTCCTTGATGAAATCGCGCCAGGATTTTTCGCGTCTGGCAAGGCGCGACAAAGACCCGCGAGCTCGCATGCGAACTTCTGGGACAGGACACTAGGGCCTGTTTCGCACCGCGCCCGGCTGCGCGATGATGGGGCCATGCTGGAGCCGCTACCCAATCGACGCCGACAGATGCTGGTGGTGATCGCACTGATCGCCGCTGTGATGATCGTGGCAGGTCTGGTGCTGCGACAGGGCACCGTGAGGGGCCTGGCCGACAGCGCGGCGCAGGCCCGCGAGCAGTTGCAGCTGCATGAAGAGGCGTTGCGCGCACTGATCGAACGGTACCGCGTACTGCCATCGGTACTGGCATTGGATCCGGAGGTGCGTTCGGCCTTGTCGGATCCTGCGCCGCCATCGGCATTGACCGACGCCCTGAACCGCAAGCTGGTTCGCATCAACGGAGCGGCCGATACTTCGACGTTGACGCTGCTGGACCGCGAGGGGCGGGCCGTCGCGGCCAGCAACTGGCGCTCGTCCGGCAGCAATGTCGGCGTGGACTACCAGTTTCGACCGTACTTCCAGCAGGCGATGCGGACGGGGACCGGCAGCTTCTATGCCTTGGGCGTGACCACCTCGCAGCCGGGGTACTTTCTGTCGCAGGCGGTGCGTGACGCGAACAACACCCTGGTCGGGGTGGTGGTGGTCAAGCTTGACCTCTCGGCCCTGGAGCGCGCCTGGACGGCGCTGCCGGATGTGGTGTTCCTCAGCGATCGTTACGGGGTGATCTTCCTGGCTGGCCGGGATGAGTGGCGGTACCGCGATCTCAGGCCGCTGCGGCCGGAGGAGCAGGCCGCCATCACCGCAAGCCGCCAGTACGGCGATCTGCGGCTGACCGGTCTGCCCTACACGCGGGTGGGGATGCCTGATGACCCGGTACCGCGCGTGCGCCACGATCTGGCGGGCGAGCTGCTGTGGGTATCGCAGGCCCTGCCGGAGGCCGGGTGGACCCTGCACCTGATGCGGTCGACGGTGCCCATCAAGGCCAATGCACGGGTGGTGGCGCTGGCGGTGGCAGCGGCGCTGACCGTGTTGATTCTGGGCGGCTATCTGTTGCGGCAGCGGCGCCGGATGGCGCAGCTGCGCGCCCGCAGTCAGGTGGAGCTGCAACGTCTCGTTGCCCAGCACGCAGAGGAGATGCGCAGTGCGCAGGATGGCCTGGTGCAGGCGGCCCGGCGCGCCGACTACGGCGAAAGCCCCAGCCTGCAGCACCTGCCGCAGGGTGTCAGCGTGATCGACGCCGAGCTGCGACTGGTGGCCTGGAACCGGCGCTACATCGAGTTGTTCCGCTTCCCGCCGGACCTGATCCGGGTCGGGCGCCCCATCGAGGACGTGCTGCGCTACAACGCCGCCCGCGGCCTGCTCGGCGCCGGTGAGGTGGAGCGGACCATCGCGCGGCGGCTGGAGCACCTGCGGGCCGGAAGGCCGCATCTGCACGAGCGCGAGGATTCCAACGGCACGGTGCTGGAGATCCGCGGCAACCCGTTGCCGGATGGCGGTTTCGTGACCAGCTATGCCGACATCACCGCCTACCGGCAGACGGCGCGTGAACTGCGCTCGCTGGCGGACTCGCTGGAACGCCGCATTGACGAGCGAACGCACGACCTTGCCATCGCCAAGCGGGAGGCCGAGCGTGCCAACCGCTACAAGACGCGGTTCGTCGCCGCCGCCGTCCATGATCTGCTGCAGCCGCTCAATGCGGCGCGCATGTTCGTGTCCAGTCTGCGGGGCCGTACCGATGACCCGGCGCTGCAGACCCTGGCCGACAGCGTGGAGGGGGCCTTGCGTTCGCAGGATGAGATTCTGGCCAGTCTGCTCGACATCTCGCGGCTGGAGTCCGGCACGCTGGAGGTCAAACGGCGCGATGTGCCGCTGGCCCCGCTGCTGGCCGATCTGGCCCGCGAGATGAGCGTGCTGTGTGAGGCCAAGGGACTGCGCTTTCGCTACTGCCCGACCACGGCAGTGGCCGATACCGATGAGACCCTGCTGCGGCGCATCCTGCAGAACTTCCTGTCCAATGCACTGCGCTACACCGCGCGAGGCGGCGTTCTGCTGGGCGTGCGGCGGGTGGGCGCGGCGTTGCGCATCGAGGTCTGGGACCAGGGGCCCGGCATCCCCGAGGAGCAGCACGCCGAGGTCTTCGAGGAGTTCAGGCGGCTGGATACCGGAGGCGACCTGCGCGCGCGAGGTGCCGGCCTGGGACTGGCCATCGTCGACCGCATTGCGCGTCTGCTCGGCCATCGTGTCGGCCTGCGCTCCTGGCCGGGGCATGGCAGCGTGTTTTCGGTGACAGTGCCGCGTGGCACCGCCGCCACGGTGCCGGTACCGGCGGCCGCGGCCATGGCGCCGCCATCCGCCAGCGGTCCGTTGCGAGGGCTTCGGATCTGGTGTGTCGAGGACGATCCGGCCTCCGGCGAGGCCTTGGCAACCCTGCTGCAGGGCTGGGGCTGCGAGCCGCAGGTGTTTGCCAGTGCCGCCTCCGTGCAGGCGGCGCTGGGCGAGGCTGCGGTGCCGGCGTTGATCCTGCTGGATGTCCGGTTGGGCGATGCGCGAGGTCCGGCGCTGTTGCCCATGCTGCGTGCGGCCTGGGGTGCCCTGCCGCCCGTGGTGTTACTGACCGCCGAGCGCGATCCCGCCTTGCGGCAGCAGGCGCGGGAGCAGGGTTGGGGGTATCTGGTGAAGCCGGTGTCGCCGGCGGCGCTGCGGGCATTGATCACGCAGCAGCTGCTGCGAGGGCGCGCGATGGAAGGTGTGGCCTAGTGTGCTGTTCCGAAAAGGTATTTGCGGAACAGCACACTAGACGTCCGGGCCGTCGCCCGACACCGCATCGGGCTCCAGCGAGCGCACCAGCACCGCCGCCTGGGTGCGGCTGTGGCAACCCAGCTTGCGCAGGATCGCGGTGACGTGAACCTTCACCGTGTTCTCTGCCAGCCCCAGTTCGTAGGCGATCTGTTTGTTGAGGAGGCCGTCGGCCAGGCACATCAGCACGCGGACCTGCTGCGGTGTCAGCTGGGCCAGCTGTTGTGCCAGCCGGTCGTCGTCGGCGCTGCGTTCGGCTGCTGCCGCCGGGAAGGCGACATCGCCGGCCATGACGGAGCGCACCGCTTCGAGGATCTGCTCCACCGGTGCGGACTTCGGGACGAAGCCGGCGGCGCCAAACTGTTCTGCGCGACGGATGGTGCGCGGGTGATCATTGGATGAGATCACGATCACCGGCAGCTCCGGGCGTTCGCCCCGCAGGTAGATCAGCGAGGAGAAGCCACGGGCGCCGGGCATGTGCAGATCCAGCAGGACCAGGTCGATGTCGTCATGCGCCTGGATGGTCTCCTCCAGCATCTTGACGCTGGCGGCCTCCAGCGGCGGGACGCCTTCGGTAAAGCCGGCCAGGGCCTGCAGGATGGCGCTACGGAACAGCGGGTGGTCGTCGGCGATGACCAGCTTCATGACGGGCTCCGGGGACGGTGCGTGCCCGGACTTGTGACAGGCTTGCGGCGATCGGGCAAGTCCGGTCGCCGCAAGTGCCAGCGATTCGCCGCTCAGGGCACCACCACGCCGAGGGCCAGCGCGGGGCTGGTGCTGTCACCCGCCGCGGGCACCCGCGCCAGCAGGCCACGTCCGGCGAGCAGATTGCCGTTGACGGTACCCGTCGCCGCCAGCACGCCGGATACGGGATCGTCATAGGTCAGCGTTGCGCTCTCGGTGTCGAGGGTGAAGGCGGTGCCAGCGATGGTGGCAAGCGCGTTGCCGCTGCCGGTGTCGGCCAGGGCGTAGCGGCCATCCAGCCCTTCGGCCACCACCGGGTCCTGTGGCAGGTGCAGGTACAGGCCGGTACGGTTGGCGGACTCGCGCAGCAACTGCACCGGCACCTGGGCGCCGGCCACCAGACCGATCACCATGGAGCCGTTGAGCGTGCCGCCTTCGGTGACGGCGCTGCCGGCGGGGTCAGTGGCGTAGACATCGAAGGCGTTGCGGTCGGCGTTGTAGGTGAGATAGCCCTTGTCGGTCAGCGCGCAGCCCGACGCATAGACACTGAAGCGGCTGGTGGCGTCATCCTGGCAGCGCTGGAAGGTGCCCGCATTGCGGATACGGCCAGAGCCGCCATAGGGCGTCGCCACGCCGCCGACATTGTCGACACCAATGATGACGTTGATGTCGGCGATGGCGTTGAAGGCCGTCGGGTCAGCGCTGTTCTCGAAGGTGTCGCGAAACGCCACCATCGGCGCAAAGCCGGTGCTGTCCGGCGTTGCCACCCCGCCGGTGACCACGCCGTTGGGGGCTAGCGCGAACACGGCGCCGGCTTCATCACTGGCGTAGACGCAGTCCTCGAGCTTGGTGAGCGTGCCGCTGCGTTCGCTGCCGGCGCTGCGCACGCTGCTGGCGTCGAGCACGATGCGATAGCCCATGTCGTCGGGCGTGAGGGTGAGACTGAGCTCCTCGCCCAGAGTGTTGCCGCCCTTGTACTCGGTGGTAGCCACCGGCAGGTAGGGGCAGGCGTCAGGGTCGGGATTGATCACTTCCACCAGGCGGTCGGGGCTGTCGATACAGGCCTGCAGGGCCAGTACCAGCAGCGGGGCGCCGAGGCGGATCGGGGTCAGGGTTTTCATGGGGTTTCTCCAGGCTCGGGCGGCGGGCATCAGAACACCACCTGGGCGCGCAGGGCGATGGACTCGCCGCTGTCCTCGCCCTGGTAGCTGCCGACCTTGTTGTCGGTGGTCCAGTCGTAATAGTTGAGCGACAGGCGCGCGATGTTGTTGAGGTACCAGTTGAGCGCCACGGTGGTGCGCTTGCCGTCGCCACCGCGGTCGGCATCGGTGAAGTCGAAGTCGTCGGCCCGCAGGGCGATCTCCCAGCCGCCCCAGCCGCCGGCGGTGACGGGTCGCAGCACGCGGGTGGTACCCCAGACGCCGGAGCGGGTGGTGAAGCCCGGCTTCTCCCCGGTGATCAGCCAGCCGGCGGACACCGACCAGGCATCGCGGTTGATGCGGTCGTGGCCGCCGAGGACGACGGTGGAGGGCACACGGATACGGCGCTGTCCGATTTCACTCATCGCCCAGAAGTTGCGGTGTACGCCGGCCAGTTCGAGGCCGTAACCTTCGTTGCGGGTGGGCGTGGCGAGCGAGCTGGCCGAGACGCGCAGGTTGTCGTTGAAGTAGGGCCCGATGCGCGGCACGTTGTTGATGGTGGTGACGTCGTCGCTGAGTTTTTCGTAGTAGTACCAGCCGCCGATGTGGACAAAGCCCTGAGGGCGCTTGATCGGGTTCCAGTGACTGCGAACGGTGTAGGCGATGGAGTCGTCGGCACTGCCGGCGTTATCGAGATCGTCGCCGGTGATGCTCATGCCGGCGTGCCAGCTGTGGCCGTGAACCTTCAGCGCGGTGCCCAGCCCGTAGTAGCTGTTGACGGCGCCGGTGATCGCGGCCACGGCGTTGCGCTCCTGGAACGGCTGCCGGGCCAGGGTGCCGGAGGCATCGATGCCGCGCTCGCGCAGCTTGTTGCCGACGAACACTTCCATGGGCAGGTCCAGCGCGCGCCAGCGGTAGGCGATCCAGGCGTCCTTCACCGACACTTCCTGGTCAGCGAAGTCGGTGTCGATCTTGTAGCGCAGGGCTCCGAACTGACCTTCCGCGCCCAGTCGCACGGCGCGGGCTTCGGTGCCGCTGATGTTGCGTTCATCGAAGTCCGATCCCTGCGTGGTGGACAGGTCGAACACCACCCGGCCGCGGGGCCGGAAGCGGAGCTGTCCGTTGTCCGCCCGGAACTCCGGCGCCCCCTTGCGCCAACTGGCGGTCTCGTTGCCGCCGCTGCCACCACTGGCGCTGAGCTGGACGATCTGTGCCTGCAGGTCGGCAATGGTGGCGGCATCGGCGCCGTCGGTCTGGGCCTCAAGTTCAGCGACCCGGTTCTGCAGGGCCTCGATCCGGGCCTGCAGGGCTTGAAGTTGCGAGGCCAGTGCGGCGTCACCCTCTGCCATGACGGGCAGGGTGAAGGCCGCGAGGCCGGCGGCCAGCAGGCGCGCAATCGCGGTTCGGGAGAAGGTCTTCATGGCGGACTCCGATAAGGAAGACGAACGTCAGGGTTGCGGAGGGGTACGGGCGGGGCCGATGAAGCCCTGTGCCCGTGCCCAGGTAATGAACAGGCGCGGCCAGCTTGCGGTGGGGGTTCCGGGCGTGCCGATGCCCCAGCTGTGGCCGCCGCTGTCGAACAGGTGCAGCTCGACGGGGACGCCCGCGGTTTTCAGGGCGGCCGCCATGCGGCGGCTGTGATCGGGGTGCGCGATGGGGTCATCCAGGCTGTGCGCGATGAAGGCGGGCGCCGAGCGGGAGGTGGCATGTCGCTCGATGGAATAGGCGGCCACCACATCAGGGTCGGTGCCCAGTTTTTCGCGGGTGCGGGTGGTGTCGAGCGGCGGCGCCATCGAGATCACCGGATACAGCAGCACGGTGAAGTCCGGACGCGGGGACAGCGTATCAGTGGCGTCCAGGGGCGGGTAGAAGGGGGTGTCAAAGCGGCTGCCCAGCGTGGCGCTGAGGTGACCGCCGGCGGACATGCCGAGCATGCCGATGCGCTGGGGGTCGATGCCGAGCGTATCGGCGCGTGCCCGCAGCAGCCGGATGGCGCGCTGGCCATCGGCGAACGGGGCCGACGCCGGCCAGCCATCGCCGGGCAGTCGGTAGTACAGCACGACGGCGGTGATGCCGACGGCATTGAGCCATTTGGCCACGGGCTCGCTGCCGCGGCCGATCTGGATGCGGAAATAGCCGCCGCCGCCTGCGATGATGATGGCAGTGCCATTGGGCCGCGCAGGACGATGGATCACCATGCGCGGCTCGGCGATGTTCTGCACCGCACCGCGGCCGCTGCCCTCGCGGCCGACGCGTTCGGGGCCGCGAATGGTGTCGGCATCGAGGGTGCCGGCCGGCCACAGCGGAATGATCTCGCCATCGCCCGCCCAGGCGGGACCTGCCAGGCTGGCGGCCAGCAGCAGGGGGCTCAGAATGCGGAACAGTCGAAACATGCGATCTCCTCGCGCCATGTCGTCGGTATGCCGGCTCGAAATCGCCGGTTGGCGTCGGATGTCGTTGTACGCTTCCTGGGCGGTGTCTCAAATAACACCTTGGAGTTAGTGGGCAGGGATATCGCCATCTGAATGAGGCGGAAGCGGCTGCGGCTCACCCTTTTGTGGCAGGCCCGACCGCAGGGGCTGGCCTACTCTCATCACAAATTTCCGCAGAGCCACGCATGAGCACACCCGAAACCCCGGCGGCCAAGCCGATCCGGATGCCGCCGATCGTCACCCCGGATGCCAAGTTCTTCTGGGACGCCTGCGATCGCGAGGAATTCGTCGGCCAGCGCTTCCGCGCCAGCGGCAAGTTCTATTTCCCGCCGCGCCCGATGTGCCCGGAGACGCACACCCTGGAGCACGACATCGTGCCGCTGTCGGGGCGAGGCACGGTGGTGAGCTGGGTGATGCCGCGGCATCCGCCGCCGTTCGGCTTTCGCGAGCCGCCGATCGTGGCGGTGATCCTGCTGGAGGAGGGCATCCGCTTCGTCTCCAACATCGTCGGGGTGGCGCTGGACGACGTCACCGAGGGCATGGCGGTGGAAGTGGCGTTTGAGCCGACCATCAACAATCACAAGGTGCCGGTGTTCCGGCCCGCAGGGAGCCGCTGATCATGGGCCGCAGTTTTCAGGACGCCGCCATCGCCGGCATCGGACAGACCGAGTTCTCCAAGGAATCCGGCCGCAGCGAGCTGCAACTGGCCGCCGAGTGCGCCCGCGCCGCCTGCGAGGACGCGGGCGTCAATCCGCAGGACATCGACGGCATGATCACCTTCACCATCGACAACAGCGACGAGATCGGTCTCGCGCGCAGTCTGGGGGTGAAGGACCTGGCCTATACCACCCGCATCCCGGGTGGCGGCGCGGCGGCCGCGGCGACGCTGTATCAGGCGATGGCGCTGGTCAATGCCGGGCTGTGCAACAACGTGCTGATCTGGCGTGCCATGAACGAGCGCAGCCAGTACCGCTTCGGCCAGAACCCGACCGACATGAAGGGTTATACCGGCGGGCACGGCACCGGCACCCTGCTGTGGTGCATTCCCTTCGGGGCGATGACCCCGGCCAGTTGGGCGGGGCTGGCGGCGCGGCCCTACATGAACAAGTACGGGGTCACCAACGAGGACCTCGGCCGGGTGTCGGTGGTGCAGCGCAAGCATGCCGCCACCAACCCCAATGCCTGGTTCTACGGCAAGCCGATCACCCTGGAGGATCACCAGAACTCCAAGTGGATCATGGAGCCGGTGCTGCGGCTGCTGGACTGCTGCCAGGAGAGCGACGGCGGTGTGGCGATTCTGGTGACCTCGCTGGAGCGCGCGCGCGATCTCAGGCAGAAGCCGGTACGGCTGCTGGGCGCCACCCAGTCGATTCCGTACAACGTGGAAGTGATCTCCAACTTCTATCACGACGATCTCACGGTGATGCCGGAAGCCTGCGGGGTGGCGAAGCGGCTGTGGCGCCAGACCGGCCTGCAGCCCTCCGAGATGCAGACGGCGATGATCTACGACGCCTTCACGCCGCAGGTGCTGATGCAGCTGGAGGCCTTCGGTTTCTGCAAGCCGGGTGAGGCCAAGGATTTCGTCAAGGACGGTCACATCGAGCTGGGCGGCAGCCTGCCGATCAACACCAACGGCGGGCTCATCGGCGAGGCCTACATCCACGGCATGAACAACATGATCGAGGGCGTGCGCCAGGTCCGCGGCACCTCGGTCAATCAGGTGCAGCGGGTGCAGAACGTGCTGGTCAGCTCGGGCATGGCGGCCGCGGTGCTGTCCCGGGACTGACGCCGCTCCCATGCTGCGCTTCGAAACCGGTCTGCAACTGCCCGGCGAGTCATCGCTGGCGGTGGCGATGTCCCTGCACTGGCCGGCGTCGGCGCCGCGGGCGGTGCTGGTGTGCCTGCCGGGCGGCAACATGAACCGGCACTACTTCGACTTGCAGGTGCCGGAGGCCGAGCCGACGTTTTCCTTCGCCGAGGCGATGGCCGCGCGCGGGTATCTGGTGGTGGCGGTGGATCACCTGGGGGTGGGGGACAGCAGCCGGCCCGAGGATGGCTGGGCGCTGACGCCGGCGCTGCTCACCGAGGCCAATGCGGCAGCTGTCACCGAACTGCTGACGCGCCTGCGTGCCGGCACCCTGGCGCCGGATCGCGGCCCCTTGCCGGGCCTGCGCGCCATCGGCATCGGCCACTCCATGGGGGCGATGATGACCGTGCTGCTGCAAGCCGCTGCACAGCCGTACGACGCGGTGGCCCTGCTGGGCTTCGCCACCCGCGGATTGCCGCAGTTCGCGCCACCGGCGCTGAAGGACATCGCCGACCCGGATGCGCTGCGCCCGCAGCTGCCGGCCATCGCCAGGCAGATGTTCGGCGTGCCCTATCCGCGTCTGGGCGGAAATGGCGGCAGTGGCAACCGGGCCGAGATCTATGGTTCGGCGCAGGCCGATCCGCGTGGCATCGCCGCCCTCAAGGCGGCCACCGACAACCTGCTGCCGGTGCCGGCCACCCTGTCGCTGGCGCCGGGCAATGTGGCGACCGAGGCGGCGACGCTGGCGGTGCCGGTGTTCATCGGCGTCGGCGAGCGCGACATGACCGGGCCCCCGGAGGCGATTCCCGCCAGCTTCCCCGCCAGCCCGGCGGTGACGCTGGAGGTGCTGCCGGAGACCGGTCACAGCCATTTCCTGTTCCCCACTCGCGGGCGGCTGTTCCAGCGCCTGGACGACTGGGCCGGCGACCTCATGCATTAGGAGGGGGCCGGGCCGGGCCGGCTGGCGTAGCATCGTCGGGCAAAATCCAGAATGCAGGAGATCCTGACCATGTCGACCGTGGCCCTCAAGGCGGGCGCGCGCTTCAAGAGCGCTGTCTGCGATACCCAGGTGATGGTGGTGAAAGCCCCGGCCGGTGACTACGCACTGCAATGCGGCGGTGCCCTGATGCTGGGCGCCACTGCGGCGGCGGGCGAGGGTGCGGCGCTCGATCCCGCCCACAGCGGCGGCACCCTGATCGGCAAGCGCTACGTCAACGCCGACGAGAGCATCGAGCTGCTGTGCACCAAGGGCGGCGCCGGCAGCCTGGCGCTGGACGGCGCGGCACTCGAGGTGAAGCAGGCCAAGCAACTGCCGTCGTCGGACTGAATGAACATCTCGATGATTCTGGACATGGCCGCCGAGACCTTCGGCGACCGTGTCGGCGTGGTCCACGGTGACCAGCGCTGGCGCTATGGCGCGATCCGTGACGCCGCGCAACGGGCGGCCCAGGGCGTGGCCGACCGGGGTGCCGAACGACTGGTGCTGCTGGATGTGAGTTCGCCGGCGGTGCCGGTGGCCCTGTTCGCCGCCGCCTATGCCGGTGTGCCCTATGTGCCGCTCAACTATCGGCTCACCGCGAGCGAGATCAACGCGCTGCTGGCACGGGTCACGCCGGCGCTGCTGGTGGTGGGTGATGCCTATGCCGACCAGGTGGAGGCGCGCGACGGGCTGCAGGTGATGCGCACCGCCGAGTTCCTGGCGCTGCCGGCCGCGGCCGATGCGCCGCCGCCGGAGCCGGCGGAGGATCCCGCGGCGGTGGCGGTGCAGCTGTTCACCAGCGGGACCACCGGCCAGCCCAAGGCGGCCATCCTGCGGCATGAGAATCTGATGGCCTACATCGTCGGCACGGTGGAGTTCGCCAGCGCCGAGGAAGACGATGCCATCGTGGTGACGGTACCGCCGTATCACATCGCAGGCATCTCCTCGGTGCTGTCCAGCACCTATGCCTGTCGCCGCATCGTGCAGCTCGAGAACTTCGAGCCTGCCGCCTGGCTGGCGGCGGTGCGCGCGGAGTCGGTGAGCAATGCCTTCCTGGTCCCCACCATGCTGGCGCGCATCGTCGAGCACCTGGAAGCGCACGGTGAGACAGTGAACGCCCCGGCGCTGCGCGCCATCGCCTATGGCGGCGGCAAGATGCCGCTGCCGGTGATCCGCCGCGCCATGGCGCTGTTCCCCGGTGTCGATTTCACCAATGCCTATGGGCTGACCGAAACCAGCTCCACCATCGCCGTGCTGGGTCCCGATGATCACCGCGCCGCGCTGGCCAGCGACGACCCGCGTGTGGCGCGACGGCTGGGCTCGGTGGGCCGGGCGGCTGCGGTGGAAATCCAGATCCGTGATGAAGACGGGACGGTACTGGGCGCGGACGAAGCCGGGCTGGTGTTCGTGCGCGGGCCGCAGGTGTCCGGCGAGTATCAGACGCAGGGCAGCCAGCTCGATGCCGAGGGCTGGTTCCCCACCAAGGATCGCGGGTATCTCGACGACGAGGGCTATCTGTTCCTCGATGGCCGCGCCGATGACGTGATCGTGCGCGGCGGCGAGAACATCTCGCCGGGCGAGATCGAAGAGGTGCTGCTGTCCCATCCGGCGGTGGCCGATGTGGCAGTGGTGGCCATCCCCGACGAGCAATGGGGCGAGGGCGTCGCCGCCGCCGTGGTGTTGAAGGCGGACGCGGCCGTCGACCAGGCGACCCTGGCGGCGCTGGTGAAGGACCGGCTGCGGTCCTCGCGCGTACCGCAACGCTGGCAGTTCGCCGAGGCGCTGCCCTACAACGAAACCGGCAAGCTGCTGCGCCGGGTGATCCGGGAGCAATTCGTCCATGTTCACGCTTGATCTGCAACGCGATATCGATGCGCCACCGGCCGTGGTGTGGCAGGTGCTGACGGACTTTGCCCGCTACGGTGAATGGAACCCCTTCGTGCCGGAGGCCCGCTGTGACCTGCGGGTGGGCGGTGCCATCGAGATGCAGGTGATGCTCACCGGCAAGCCACAGTTCCAGCGCGAATGGGTGAGTGAGCTGGCCCCGGGCGTGATGTTCGGCTATCGGGTGAAGCCGGTGCCGATGGGGACCCTGCGCAGCCATCGGATCCAGCGCCTCACCCCGCTGGCGAACGGCGGTACGCGCTACCACTCCCATTTCGAGCTGGGCGGCTGGCTGGGCAGCGCGATTGCGCGGCTGATGCGCAAGGGCCTGACCCGCGGTTTCACCGGCATGGCCGACGGCCTCAAGGTGCGCGCCGAGGCCGTGCACGCTGCCGGCTGATTCCCAGCGCCGCGACGATCTGGTTGACTGGGGCATGTCCCCCGAGTCGCTGCCTGCCGAAACCCTGGCCCAACGCTATGCCGAAGCCCGACTCCGGGACCTGGGCCAGGCACTGCTGCCGCTGGACCTGCCGCCGAGGCATCCGGCCCGGCGCGCGACGGACTGTGGTTTGACGGCGCTGACCGGCCTGCCGGAGGCGGAACCCCTGCACTGCATCGCGCCCCTGGCGGCCGCGGCGGATGGGCTGCTCGCAGCCCTGAAGGCGCTGGCCCCGTCGGGCGACTGGGCCGACCTGGACGGCGCCGCGCTGCTGACCACGCGGGCGGCGGATTTCGGGCATCGCCGAGCCGGCGCGGTGTCGGCGGGCGGCAGTTGCCGGCTGCTGACGGCGGCCGACGGCGGCCTTGCCCTCAATCTGGCGCGTCCCGAGGACTGGGACCTGATGCCGGCCTGGCTGGGCGCTTCGGTGTCGGCGGAGGACTGGGCGGCGGTGGCGCGTGCGGTGGCGATGCAGCGGGTCGAGGCACTGGTGTCCGGCGGGCGCGAGCTGGGGCTGGCCGTGGCGGCGGACGTTCTGCCCCCGGCGCAGCCGTGGTGTGTTGCGCAGGGCGGTGGCGCGGCGGCGGACGCGCCGTCACGGCCGCCGCGGGTGCTGGACCTCACTGCCCTGTGGGCGGGCCCGCTGTGCGGGGACCTGCTGCGGCGGTGTGGCGCCGAGGTGGTCAAGCTCGAAAGTACCGGCCGGCCGGATGGCGCGCGCCGCGGGCCGAAGGCCTTTTTCGATCGGCTGAATGGCGGCAAGCACATGGCGGCGCTGGATTTCGCCACGCCCGAGGGGCGCGCCGGCCTGCAGGCACTGGCGGCCCAGGCGGATCTCATTCTTGAAGCCTCGCGACCACGTGCCCTGCGCCAGCTCGGACTGGTGGCGGAGGACTGGCTGGCGGCGCGGGCCGGCCGTGTCTGGGTGAGTCTCAGTGGGTATGGGCGAGCGGATCCGCAGGGCGACTGGGTGGCGTTCGGGGATGACGCCGGGGTCGCGGCCGGCCTCAGTGCGCTGTTGCACGAGACCACCGGTACGCGCGCCTTCGTCGGTGATGCCATCGCCGATCCACTGACCGGCCTGCATGCCGCGCTGGCGGCCTGGTCGGCCTGGCGTCTGGGCGGCGGGCGGCTGCTGTCGCTGTCGCTGGCGGGCACGGTGAACACGGTGTTGCGGCACGAATTGCCGCCGACGGCCGATGCGCGCCGTGCCCGGCATCGTGACTGGGCGGAACACGGCGGGATGGCGACCTTGCCCCAGGCCTTGCCGCCCACCGCCATCGCCGGTGGGCTGGGCGCGGATACCGATGTCATCCGGGCGCGCTGGGCATGCTGATCCGTGACGCCGAGCTCGACTTCGGTGCGCGCCGCGCCGACGTGCGGGTGCGTGACGGGGTGGTGGTGGACGTGGCAGCGCACCTGTCCCGCGAGACCGGCGAGCCGGAAGTGCAGGCCGCCGGCGCAGCCCTGATCCCGGCCCTGCGGGACCATCATCTGCATCTGTTTGCCACCGCCGCGGCGCAGGCCTCGGTGGATTGCGCGCCCCCGGCGGTGACCTCCCTGGGCACGCTGGGCGCCGCCCTGCGGGCGGCCGATGCGGCGCTGCCGGCCGGCGACATGGTGCGCGGCATCGGTTTCGACGATGTGGTGACCGGCGATGGACGGCCATTGCAGCGCGAGCATCTGGATGCCTTGCTGCCGCATCGGCCCGTGCGCTTGCAGCATCGCACCGGGCGGCTCTGGGTGCTCAACTCGGCGGCCCTGGAGCGGGTGGGTGCGCTGCCGGAGGAGGCGCCGGCCGAGCGCATCGGGGGGCGCCCCAACGGCCGTTTTCTTGATGCCGACGACTGGCTGCGCGCCCGTCTGGGCGGGCGGCGCCCGTCGCTGGCGCGGCTCAGCCGTCAGCTGGCGGACTGGGGCGTGACTGCGGTCACCGATACCGGCCATGCCAACAATCGCGACACCTGGGCGGCGCTGGCGCAGGCGCGGGCGGACGGCAGCCTGTTGCAGCAGGTGATGGTGATGGGGGATGACAGCCTCAACCAGGCGCTCCCGGCGCAGCCCGGGCTGCGGCTGGGGGCCCGCAAGTTCCACCTTCATGAACAGGACCTGCCGCCGCTGCCGGCGGTGGCGGCGGCGATCCGTGCAGCGCATGCGGCGGGCCGCGGGGCGGCCTTTCACTGTGTGACCGAAGCGGAACTGGTGTTTGCGCTGGGGGCGCTGGAGGCGGCCGGCGGGGGAGCACGGGACCGGATCGAGCACGCAGCGCTGGTGTCTCCGGCGGTCGCCGCGATGCTGGCGGCCAGCGCCGTGACGGTGGTGACCCAGCCCGGCTTCATCCGCACCCGCGGGGATCGTTACCGGGCGACGGTGCCGGAGGCCGATCAGCCCTGGCTGTACCGCTTGCAGGGGCTGGTCGACGCCGGCATTGGCCTGGCGCTGAGCAGTGATGCCCCCTACGGCAGTCCGGACCCCTGGCAGGGCATGCAGGCTGCGGTCACCCGGCAGACCGACAGCGGGGCGGTCCTCGGGCCGGACGAAGCGCTGAGTCCGGAGGCGGCGCTGGCCGGGTATCTGGGGTCGCTGGACGCGCCGGCGCGTGCGCGCCGGGTGGCGGTCGGAATGCCGGCGGACCTGTGCCTGCTGCCAGCGCCGTGGGCGGCGCTGCGGGCGGATCTGGGCGCGGTGCGGCCGCAGCGGGTGTGGCAGCGCGGGCGATCACTGTTGCCCGGCGAATCCGGCGTCGATTTCACCTCTATGGAGTAGGCAGGGGGTGCGCAAGACAGCGCATGATCGAGGCCTACACCCCGGAGGACCCGCGTGTCCACCGGTCGCCAGCAGCAGGAGGAGTCGTCAGCAATGGGTGATATCAATCTGAAGCAGTTGCTCGAATCACAGAGCCTGGAGCGCTGCCCGTTCCCAATCCCGGTGGGTTGGTTCTTCATCGACTACGCGGAAAGCCTGAAGCCGGGTGAACTGCGCAATGTGTTCGTGTTCGACCAGGAGTGGGTGCTGTTCCGCACCGAGTCCGGCAAGCCGGGCATGTCTGATCCGTACTGCCCGCACCTCGGTGCCCACATGGGGCACGGCGGCTCGGTCTGCGGCGAGCATCTGCGTTGTCCGTTCCACCACTGGGAATACGACACGGCCGGCTGGTGCAAGAACATTCCCTACGCCAAGATCATGCCGCCGATCGCCAAGAAGCAGGCGATCCTGCGCACCCTGCCGATGGTGGAGAAGTACGGCATGCTGTGGGCGTGGTATCACCCGCAGTGCGAGCCGCCCAGCTTCGAGCTGCCCTACATCCCCGAGATGGAAGATGCCACCGGCTACGCCGGCAACCGTCGCGGGTCCTGGACGGCGGACACCTGCATCCAGGAGATCGCCGAGAACGGGGTGGATGTGGCCCACCTGAAGTTCCTCCACGGAGCGCCCGGCATTCCTCCGGTCAGCGCCAAGTACGACGGCCCGGTCATGCATCTGGACATCGGCCAGGGGTACATCGTCGGCACGGCCTACGGGCCGGGGCTGAACGTGATGCGTTTCAACCAGCACGGCATTACCGCGACGATGATTTCCTATTCGGTGCCGATCAGTCTTGAAAAGACGCAGATGAACATGTCGTTCCGCCACGTTGACTACGACGAGGGCACCCAGGAACTGCACGCATCGAAGAAGGTCATCGACCACATGATCGGCGCTGCGGAAGGCGAGGAAAGCGCCGGCTTCGAAAGCGTTGACTTCATTGTCTGGAACAACAAGAAGTACCGCCCGAACCCCTTGCTTTGTGATGGTGACGGGCCGGTGCTGCCGTTCCGCAAGTGGTTCAAGCAGTTCTACCCCGGGCATGAGGCCTCGGACAAGATCTGAGCGGCAGTAAACCCACACCCTGCGCCCGGCTCCTGGACGGAACGGGCGCAGTTTTATTTTCTGAGGATGGCAAATGGCTGATGTGGTGGTGACGGGACGGGATGGGACGGAGCAACGTCTGGCGGCGCCGTCCGGATGCGCGTTGATGGATACGCTGAGGGATGCAGATACCGGCATCGAGGGTACCTGCGGGGGCGCGATGTCCTGCGGCACCTGTCACGTCTACGTCGACCCCTCCTGGGCCGACCGCTTGCCACCCAAGGGCGAGGATGAAGCCGCAATGCTTGAGGCGATCAGCGATTTCGTCGAGCTGCGTCCGAGTTCACGGCTGTCCTGTCAGATCGCCATCGACGACAGTCTGGACGGGCTGCGGCTGGAGATCGCGCCGCCGGTCTGACGCGGGTCTCGTCCGTGCGGAGGATGACGCCCGTCAGAGGCTTTGCCAACGTCCGCAGACAACGCCGGTATTCGCAGTTCACACGAGGTTTGAGGAGGAGAGTTCAAAATGAAGGCAATGCGCAGTGCGCTGGGTGTGCTGGCGATGGGGCTGTCGGTGATGGCATTGCCGGCGGCCGCTCAGGTATCCGCCGACAAGGCGGCCGAACTCGATGGTGACAAGCTCACCTGCATGGGCGCTGAGCGGGCTGGTTCCGACAGTGGCGTCGCCGAGTACACCGGTAAGTGGGTGGGGACGTGGCCCGGGCAGAGCAAGCCGCACGGGTATGAGCCCGGGCCGTTTGCTGATGAGAAACCGCTGTTCACGATCACCGCGCAGAACATGTCCCAGTATGCGGACAAGCTGACGGAAGGGCAGAAGGCGCTGTTCAAACAGTATCCCGAGTCCTACAAGATGAACGTGTATCCGAGTCATCGCGATTTCGGATTCCAGCCCTGGGTGTGCGACACCGTCAAGAAGAATGCGGTGCAGGCGAAGCTGGTCGACGACGGTCTGGGCGTGGATGCCGTCAGTGGTGCGATTCCGTTCCCCTTCGCCAGCAGTGGTCTCGAGGCGATCTGGAACATCATCAACCCGCATCGCGCCTGGACGGAAAAGGCAGTCACCGATATTGCCAACGTCTATGCCAATGGCAGCATTGCCTGGGGTCGCAACAAGTTCATGACCATGAACCTGATGAACGATCCCAAGGAGCGCCGTTCATTCACCGACAAGATCAACGCCTACTTCTATACCGGCTACCAGCTGCCCGAGCGTGACAAGGGGTTCGTGGCGGTCGGCTATCAGCCGAACAACTTCGCCAACGATGCAACCCAGTCCTGGCAGTACCAGCCTGGCATCCGGCGCGTCCGTCAGGCGCCTGAGGTCTGCTGTGACTACCCGGTGCCGCCGGCCGGTATGCGGACGGTGGATGACGACTACGTGTTCAACGGTTCGCCGGAGCGCTACACGTGGAAGCTGGTCGGCGAGACCGAAATGTACGTGCCGTATCACAACTTCAAGATCAACGACCCCAGCGTCAGCTATGACGAGTTGATCACCCCCAACACGGTCAATCCGGACTACGTGCGCTATGAGTTGCACCGCGTCTGGATTGTTGAGGGATATCTGAAAGACGGCATGCGCCATGTGTACAGCAAGCGCCGGCTGTATGCCGACGAAGACACGTGGATCGCCCTGTGGGCTGACAACTATGACGCGCGCGGTGAGTTGTGGCGCGTCGCGTTCGTCAACTACTTCTACTCGCAGGAGTCGTCCACCTTCCATCGTGGCGCCTCGATCTATCACGACCTCACGGCCAAGGCTTACGAGGCCGGCTATCTGGTCAATGAGCGTGGTGATGACTGGTGGCGCGTGAATGTGCCGCTGACACCGGCCATGTTCAGCCCGCAGGCTGCGGCGCGCGGCGGGCACTGACGGCGCGGATGGCGCGAAACCGGGGCGGCTGCTGGCCGCCCCCCTTCTTTGGGGGAGTGGACGCGTGAAAACGGCATTCATCACCGGCGCCAATGTCGGTCAGGCCAATCTGCTGGTGAAGGCCCTGTCAGGGGATGGCTGGCGGGTCTTTGCCGGCGTGCTGCCAGGCGCCCCGACCGACCTCCGCAGTGAGGGCAACGTCACAGTGATCGAGCAGGACGTGTCCCGGACGGACTCGGTTGCCGAGAGTGCGCGGCAGGTGACTGCAGCGCTCGATGGCGGTGGCCTCGACCTGCTGATGAACGTGGCGGGTGTGGCCAACGTGGCGGTGGGCGTGCTGGAAGGAGCGGATCTGGAGGCGGCCGACCGGCTGTTTCACATCAACACCTTCGGGCAGCTGCGGGTGATCCAGGCCTTTCTGCCGCTGCTGCGGAAGAACGCGCCGGGTGCGCGCATCGCCAACTACAGTTCCGGCGCCATCCTCGCCAATCCGGTCGGCGCTGGCATCTACAACATGACCAAGCACGCCATCCACGGCATGACGCTGACCCTGCGGCATGAACTGGCGCCGTTCGGGATCCAGGTGACCTCGATCATTCCCGGTGGGGTGCTGACCGGGATGTCGGCCAACGCGCACGAAAACACCAAGAAGAGCTGGGCCGCACAACCCGCGGAGATTCAGGCGGTCTACGGCCCGCCGCTGGGCCACGTGATGATGCAGGTGCTGCCGGACATGCTGGAAAAAACCGGCAGCACGCCGGAGCAGGCCCTGGCCGGCACGCTGGACATTCTGAAGAAGAAGAAGTGGAAGCCGATGGAATACCTCGGCAAGGACGTCAAACCGATGGGCGTGATGCGGCGCCTGCTGTCCGACAGCCAGTTGGAAAGCATGATGCGCATGAGCTTCAAGATCCCGTCGCACAAAGGTTGAACCCATGAACGCCGTACTGAAATCCGACGACGCGCAGCTGTCCTCCCTGTTCGAGCGCCTGGCGGCCAGGGCCCCGGCGCTGATCACCACCACGGCGGAACAGCGCGCCGACAAGCTGCGGCGCCTGGTGAAGGCGGTGATTGACGCACGTCCGGCCATCATCGAAGCGGGACGGGCGGAGCTGCGCCTCAACGAAACCGACATCGATGCCCAACTGCTGATGGTGAAGACCGAAGGCGAGTTCATTGCCCGCAACCTGAAGAACTGGATGGGACGCCATCCGGTGAAGGGCTCGCTGATGAGTCTGGGCAAGAAGAGCTATGTGCAGTACGAGCCCAAGGGTGTGGTGCTCAACCTCGCCACCTGGAATGCCCCGGTCGCCATCGGCCTGGTGCCGCTGATGGGCGCGATCGCGGCGGGCAACACCATGCTGCTGAAGCCCTCTGAGCTGGCGCCGAAGTCGGCACAGGTGCTGGCGGATATCGTCGCCAGCGTGTTCCCGGAAGACGAGTTCGCCGTGGTGCAGGGCGGCCCCGAGGTAGCGGGGGAACTGCTCAAGCTGCCGTTCAATCACATCTTCTTCATTGGGGGGCACGCCGTGGGGCGTCTGGTGATGCGGGCGGCAGCCGAGTATTTCGCTTCGATTACGCTGGAGATGGGCGGCAAGAACCCGACCATCATCGATGCCTCGGCCGACCTCCCCGATGCGGCACGCAAGATCGCCTGGGGGCGGGTGGCCAACTGCGGACAGGTCTGCCTGGCCCCGGACTATGCGCTGGTGGAGGCATCGGTGCAGCAGCCTTTCGTCGAGGCGCTTGGCAAGGCGATGCACGCGCTCTACAACGCCGACGGCAAGGGCTTCCAGGCTTCACCCGATCTGCCGCGCATCGTCAACACGCGACATTTCGATCGGATCAAGGCCTTGCTCGATGACGCGCTGGCGAAGGGCGCCAGGGTGGCCTGTGGCGGAGAGACGGATCGGGACGATCTCTATATTGCCCCGACCGTTCTGACCGATGTCACCGAGGACATGCGGATCATGCAGGACGAAATCTTCGGTCCCATTCTCTGTGTCCTGCCCTTCAGCCGCCGCGAAGAGGTGCTGGCGACGATCCGTCGCCGTCCCAAGCCGCTGGGACTGTATGTGTTCGCCAAGGACCGGGCAGCCATCGACTGGTATCTCACGCACACCACCTCCGGCAGTACGGTGGTCAACCACAACCTGATCCAGTCCGGCACCAACCCGAACCTGCCCTTCGGCGGGGTGAATGCCAGCGGGACCGGGCGCTTGGGAGGGCGTTTCAGCTTCCTGGAATGCTCCAACACGCGTGCCGTGGTCGAAGAGGGGCCGCCACTGGGCGATCCCGGCCTGATGTTCCCGCCCTATTCCGACAAGTACAAGAAGATGATCGGCCAGATGCTGGGCAAGGAAATCAAGATGCCGGATGCGGCCATCGCTGCGATCAACGGGATCATCAAGGTCACCAGCGTGTTCAAGCGTTGAGCACCCCCCTTTCGGGGATTGCCCGGTGTCCGACGGGTCGGCAATACTCGAAAGAACGCCGTCGCGGGGGCGGCGAAACGGGAGAATCAAAGATGAACAAGATGCCGGTGGCGGTGGCTGCCGCGTTGGTCGCGTGCTCGGGGATGGCTTCTGCGGAATCGATGATCAGCCCGCCACGCGCAGTGGGGGTGTCGCTCAATGCCTCGATCCTGATGGGGCTCGGCATTTCAGTGGGGGTTCCGGTGGGCGACCGCTTCAATCTGCGCGGCGTCTATCACGGCTTCAGTTATGACGATGAATTCGAGGACGAGGACGACAGTGGCAGCGGTGATGGCACGACCTACGATGCGGAGCTGGATCTCAGTTCCTTCGGGGTGATGGCGGACTGGCATCCCTTCAAAGGGACCTTCCGAGTGACGGCCGGACTCGTGTCCAATGGCAATGAGATCGGGCTTAACGCCCAGAACAACAGCGGGACCATCGAGATCGGGGACTGCAACTATCGGAGCGACGCCAACGATCCGCTGATGCTGCAGGGCGCCATCGACTGGAAAAGCACCGCGCCCTACCTGGGTATCGGCTGGGGGGGCAACATGAACGGTGACAAGGGCTTCTACGGCCTGTTCGACATCGGGGTCATGTTCTCGGGGGCGCCCAAGGCCGCGCTCTCGGCGCGCGGAACCGCGATCGTGGAGGCCGGGCAGGATCTCTCCTGCGGAGCGCCGGGAATGTCGGTCAATGCGGCGAACGATCCCAATGTACAGCGTGAGGTTCAGACGGCCGTCGATGACGCCAACGAGGAAGCCGACGACTTCAAGTTGTGGCCGAACATCAGCTTCGGGTTCGGCTGGCGGTTCTGACGGTCAGATGTGGTGCAAGAGGGCCCTGTTCAACGGGCCCTTTTTTGGGTCCTGGGTAACTATTGACAATCATTCTCATTGGCTTTTAACATCGCAGCATGATCGTGTGCGTCTGCAAAGCGGTATCGGAAAAGCGGATCCACCAGGCGGTGGATGAGGGCGTTGTCAGCCTACGCGACCTGACCCGCCACCTGGGGGTGGGCACCTGCTGTGGCAAGTGCGTGCCGATGGCGCGGGAGGTGCTGATGGACCGCTTGCCGCCGGCGCCGTTGTCGCTTTTGCCGGGGCCCCAGCAAGGGATGCCGGTTGCGGCCTGAAGTGCGGTTGCGAATCAGACGCGCAATCGTTAAAAAATACATATAAATCAATTGCTTGTAATTGAGCGCCGCGGTATCCTGCGCGCACATTTCGCCAGGAGCCGATCATGCGCGGCGACGCCAAAGTTCTCGAATACCTCAATCTCGCGCTCAAGAACGAGCTGACCGCGATCAACCAGTACTTCCTGCATGCGCGCATGCTGGACAACTGGGGGCTTCGTAAACTCGGCAAGTACGAGTATCACGAGTCCATTGATGAGATGAAGCATGCGGACAAGCTCATTGCCCGCATCCTGTTTCTGGAGGGGCTGCCCAACCTGCAGGATCTGGGCAAGCTTTACATCGGTGAAAACATTGAGGAAGTGCTGGCCTGCGACCTGAGGCTCGAGCTGGAGGCTCACCCGCTCTACAAGGAGGCCATCGCCTACTGCGAGCAGGTCAAGGACTACGTGACCCGCGAGATCCTGGTGGCGATCCAGGAGAGCGAGGAAGAGCACATCGACTTCATCGAAGAGCAACTCAAGCTGATCGAGACCATCGGGGTGCAGAACTACTGCCAGCTGCAGGTTGAACCGCCCAGCGCGAGCTGACGCGGCGATGTGCGAAGGGCGGCGGTCAGAAGGGCTTGACGATGACCAGGATGACGGCCGCCACCAGCACCACGGCGGGAACTTCGTTGATGATTCGGTAGTACCGCTCGCTACGCGTGTTGCGTTGCGCGGCGAACGCTCGCACGTGGGACTTGAGCCACCCGTGGTAGCCCGATAGCAGCAGTACCAGGGTGAGCTTGGCGTGCAGCCAGCCCATCTGCAGGTATCCCGGCACTTGCCAGATCAGGGCCAGGCCGAAAACCCAGGTCAGTACCATGCCGATGGTGGTGATGGCGTAGAGCTTGCGTTCCATGACGCAGAAGCGTTCATGGCCTGAAGGGTCGCGGACCTGGGTGTGGTAGACGAACAGCCGGGGCAGGTAAAACAGCCCGGCGAACCAGGTCACCATGAAAATCACATGGAAAGCCTTGAGCCACAGCATGGCAACGCTCCAATCGGGAATGGCCGGTATTATTGCCGCCCACTGTCAGGAATGTGGCTGTCATGATCAAAATCGGTATCGTCGGCGGCACCGGCTACACCGGTGCCGAACTCTTGCGGCTGTTGGCCGCGCATCCCCAGGTCGATCTGCGGGTGCTGACCTCGCGTAAAGAGGCGGGCATGCGTGCGGACACCTATTTTCCGCACCTGCGCGGTTTCACCGACCTGTGTTTCAGCGAGCCGGATCCATCGGAATTGGCTGCCTGCGATGCTGTGTTCTTCGCCACGCCGCACGGCACAGCCATGAAGATGGCGCCAGATCTGGTGGCGGCTGGCGTGCGCGTCATCGATCTGTCGGCGGATTTCCGCCTGAAGGATCCGGCGGTTTTCAGCCAGTGGTACGGCATGCCGCATGCGTGTACCGACCTGTTGGCGGAAGCTGTCTACGGGCTGCCCGAGATGCACCGGGAGGCCCTCCGGCATGCGCGGGTGGTTGCCAACCCGGGGTGCTACCCGACGGCCGTGCAGCTGGCGCTGAAGCCGCTGCTGCAGGCAGAGGCCATCCATCGTGACGGCGTGATAGCCGACTGCAAGTCCGGCGCCAGTGGCGCTGGGCGTGAAGCCAAGATCGGTTCGCTCTTTTGTGAGGTGGCCGACAGTTTCAAGGCCTACGGGGTCCCCGGGCATCGGCACTGGCCGGAAATTGCCCAAGGGCTGACGATCATGGCCGGGGCGCCCGTCGGCGTAACCTTCGTGCCCCACCTGCTGCCGCTGATCCGCGGCATCCATGCGACGGTTTATGCCCGGCTGACCGAGCCCGGGCTGGACTTGCAGGCGATGTTCGAGCAGCACTACGCCAGCGAGCCGTTCGTTGATGTCATGCCGGCTGGAAGCCATCCGGAGACGCGCAGCGTGCGTGCTGCCAACACCTGCCGGTTGGCGCCGCATCTGGCCCCGGACGGCCAGACGGTGGTGGTGCTGTCGGTGATCGACAATCTGGTCAAGGGCGCGTCCGGGCAGGCCGTGCAGAACCTCAACGTCATGTTCGGCCTTGAGGAGACGCTGGGCCTGGATGCACCGCCACTGGCGCCCTGATGCAACACAAGATCGTCGTTCAGCGTCACCGTCCCGGCCTGCGTGCGGCGCTGGTGGCCTTGGCGGTGGGGCTGCTGGCTGTCGGCACCTGGGCGCTTTATGCCTACACCCGCGCCACGACCGTGAGCGAGTTCGAGCGGGCGCGCCTGGAGGTGGAGAACCTGCAGGAGGCGCGACGTGATTTGACCCGCGCACTGCGCGCAGCGCGCGGCGAGGCGGAACAGTTGCGAGACGAGCTTGCCTACGTGAAGCGCTCTCAGGAGATCGACAGTCAGACCTGCGGGCATGTGCGTGGTGCTCTGGATGCCCTGCAGGCGGAGGTGCTGGATCTGCGAGAGCAGGTGGCGTTCTACCGAGGCATCGTGTCGCCGGAGGCAACCCGCGCCGGCGTGCGGGTCTACAGCGCCAAACTCGAAGCAACCGGCAACGGCCCGCAGTTTCGGTACGAGCTGGTGCTGATCCAGTCGGTTCGCAACGAGCGCAGCGTATCCGGGCACCTGCAGGTGGTGGTGGAGGGCTTGCGCGAGGGGAAGACCGAATCGTTGGCCTTGGCACAATTGTCGCAAGGCGTTGGCGAGAATCTGGTATTTTCGTTCAAGTATTTTCAGGAGTTCGACGGCGTGCTGACGCTGCCGCCTGGATTCAAGCCCCGCCGTCTGCGTGTCACCTTGCAGCCGGAAGGGGGAGCCGGCCCGGTCGAGGAAGCCTTCGATTGGGCGCGGGCCCTGGCATCAGGCTAGCCGGCCCGTCATCAGGAGTGGAACATGAGCAAGCTGTTTGGGAGTGGCCCCAACCCGGCCAAGCCAACCACGACGGCCGTCGATACCCTGGTGGGCCGCCAGACGGAGATCGCGGGTGATGTCCGTTTCACCGGCGGACTCCACGTGGATGGCAAGGTCAAGGGCAAGGTGGTGGCCAGCAGCGACAAGAGCGCCTCCTTGTCGGTCAGTGATAGCGGCATGATTGAAGGCGACGTGCGTGTCCCCAATATTGTCTTGAATGGTGCGGTGGTGGGCGACGTTCACGCTGCGGAGCGTATCCGCCTGTCGTCCAAGGCCAGGGTCAACGGCAACGTGTACTACAAGATCCTCGAGATGGAAGCTGGCGCGACCGTCAATGGTCAGCTGGTGCATGAATCTGGTGATGCGCTGGCCCCCGTGGGTAGCGCCAAACCGGTCGCCGGGAATGACGCGGTGCCCGCTTCGGAACTCCCGGCGGGCGGTGCGGTGTCCAAGCTGGGAGGGTGATGTCCCAGCGCGATTGGAGAGTGTGATGAGCGTGGTTGAAGACGAAGTCCCGGTGGTGTTTACCGATGCTGCTGCCAACAAGGTGCGGACCTTGCTGGATGAGGAGCCTGACCCCAGTCAGAAGCTCCGTGTGTTCGTCAGTGGCGGCGGCTGCTCCGGGTTCCAGTACGGGTTCAAGTTCGACGATACCGTTGAGGCTGATGACACCGTGGTGGTGAAGAACGGCGTCATGCTGCTGGTCGATGCCATGAGCGTGCAGTATCTGCAGGGCGCCGAGATTGACTACAAGGAAGATGTCCAAGGGGCGCAGTTCGTGATTCGCAACCCCAACGCCAGCACGACCTGCGGCTGCGGAAACTCTTTTTCGGTCTGAAGCGGACAGCTAGCCAGTTGCAGGGCGTGCCACCACCCCCTGCAGCGTGGCGCGGCGTGCGCCTGTGACGGAGGGGAGTCCGCTGTCGCGATAGGTCAGGCGCGCCTGTGCCAGCCAGGCAAAGGCGGCGGCCTCCACCCATTGCGGTGATACACCGTGTCGCCCCGTGTCCTCGACGCTGTGCCCGGGCAGGCGCTCCGCAATGCGTTGGCACAACAACTGATTGTGGGCTCCGCCGCCACAGAGCAGCAGCGGGCCTGCGTGGGGCTGAACAGCTTCCGCGACCAGCCATGCGGTGAGTTCGAGCAAGGTGCGCTGGACCGTCTCCGGGGGGAGTTGCCGCTCCGGTGGGGCGCGACGCTTCATCCAGTGCAGGTTGAACTGACCGCGACCGGTGCTGCGGGGCGGCGGTTGAGCGAACCAGGGGTCTGCAGCCAGGGCGTCGAACAACGCGGTATCGATGCGGCCGGAGGCCGCCCAGGCACCATCCCGATCAAAGGGAGTGCCGCAATGCTGCTGACACCAGGCATCCATCAGGGCGTTGGCGGGGCCGAGGTCATGGCCGCTGACAGTGCCATCCGCATGCAGCACCGTGATATTGGCGATACCTCCAAGATTGACCACGCAGACGGTGTGTCCCGCCTGGTGCCACAGCGCCCGATGGAAGGCCGGGGCCAGCGGTGCCCCCTGGCCACCCTCGGCCATGTCGGCACGACGGAAGTCGGCAACCACGGGACAGTCGAAGCGGGAAGCGAGGACATGCGGGTTGCCGATCTGCAGGCTGGTCGCAAGGCCGTCGGGATCATGAAACAGGGTTTGGCCATGCATGCCGATCCCCTGCAGCGGCCATTGCGAGTGCAGCGGTTTCAGCGCTTCCAGGTAGACCTGTGCGACGGCCTGATCCAGTGAAGCCAGTTCGCGGAGGGTGAGCGGAGCATCGGGGCTCTGCTGGAGCGCAACGAGGCGGTTGCGGAGCTCGTCCGGGAAAGCGACGAAGGTGTGCCCGACGGCGGCCTCGAAACGGTCGCCCTCAAAAGCGCAGGCGACTGCATCGACACCATCGACACTGGTGCCGGACATGGCGCCCGCCCAGTACGCCGGCATGTGCGCTGCCCGACCGTCAGCGTGCAGCGACCGCGGGCTGCATCATCTCGTC
This sequence comes from uncultured Polycyclovorans sp., assembly GCA_936928855.1. Classification (GTDB taxonomy): domain Bacteria; phylum Pseudomonadota; class Gammaproteobacteria; order Nevskiales; family Nevskiaceae; genus Polycyclovorans. The sequence goes on along the minus strand of CAKZHZ010000008.1, from coordinate 3,464 downwards.
CAGCTGTGCCAGCCACTGTTGTGCCCGTGGCTGCCAGGCAGCCATTTCGCTGCGGCTCAGTGGGTTGGCGCGGGGCAATGGCACGGTCAGCGGATTTTTGTGGACACCGTTGACACGGAACTCGTAGTGCAGATGAGGCGCCGTGGCGAGGCCAGAGGCGCCGACGTAGCCGATCACCTGACCCTGACTGACATGCTGCCCGGTTTTCAGGCCGCTGCGGTAGCGCGACATGTGCGCGTATAGGGTTTCGTAGGCACTGCCATGTTTCAGAATCACTACGCGGCCATAGCCGCCCTTGACGCCGACGAACACCACCTTGCCATCGCCGGTAGCGCGAATCGGTGTGCCCGAACCGGCGGCATAGTCGACCCCGCGGTGGGCACGAATGGTGTTGAGAATGGGGTGACGTCGGTTCAGGTTGAAGTGGCTGCTGACGCGGGCAAAGTCCAGTGGCGTTCGTTTGAAAGCCGTGCGGAGGGATTCACCCTTGGCGTTGTAGTACGCCCCGCGGCCCTCACTGTCCTCATGTCGAAGTGCTTGCAGTCGGCGGTTCTGGTTGACGAATTCGGCAGCGAGGATGTTGCCATCCCTCAGTTTTTCGCCATTCTTGTAGAGCTCTTCGTAAACCACCGCGAAGCGATCACCCCGGCGCAGATCCAGGGCAAAGTCGATGTCATAGCTGAACACCTCGGCCATTTCCATGATCAGCCGATTGGACAGTCCCGCCTCGATTCCCGACGCAAACAGTGAGCTGTCGATTGCGGCATGGGCCTGAGTGACGCGCCGCTCCAGATCGGCGGTGAGCGTGATGGCCTCCAGATTGCCCTCGATTCGGCGTACCTGCAGGGTGCGGAGCTCGTCAAACTCGTAGGTCAGTTCCTCGAGTCGGCTGTCATTCGACATGCGGAAGTGCAGCGTGTCGCCGACCTTCAACCGCTTCAGCCGGTCGGTGTCGCCACCCAGTGCCAATACCGCGAGCCAGTCCCCCTTGGGCATGCCCTGCGCCTCCAGCAGGGTGGAGAAGGTCTGGCCCCGCTGTACCGTGACGGTGCTCCAGGCGCTGGCCTCCGGTACTTCAATGGCGTCAGTACTGGCGGCCTGCAGCGCTTCCTGCCCTGCAGCGCTGGCGGCTTGGCTCCGATCTCGCAGAATGGCGTCCGATGGCACATCGGTCACGATTCGGGTGCCGGACTTGCTGGCGGTGCCGTCCTGGGAGATGAGCGCGGCGCCGACGATGAGGCAGAGCGCGGCGATCAGCAGGGGGCGGTGCAGGCGGCGCTTGCGACGTCGGCTATAATCTAAAGTCATTGACACACTCAAAAAATACTCGCCGAGTCATGGACTTCCAGACTCGGGGAGGCAGAATCGAACGGCGGGTTCTGGTAATTCTTAAGCCGGTACGGAACCATAAAAATCGTTCTGTTGCAAGCAGTTTGCAAGTCCTTCTGCGGTAGTGCCTGAAGTGTGCGCCGGCGACCCGGGCCACCACCGCCTCAACGACCCTGAAAACGATGACGCTCGACCTGGCCGAACTGGCCCGTGGCACCGATGAAATTCTTCCCCGCGATGAGCTGGAACCGCGGTTGCGGGATGCCCGCAGCAGCGGTCAGCGGCTGCGCATCAAGGCGGGTTTCGATCCGACCGCGAAGGACCTCCATCTTGGGCACACCCTGCTGCTCAACAAGATGCGTGCCTTTCAGGAGGCGGGGCACGAAGCCATTTTCCTGATCGGCGACTTCACCGGCATGATTGGCGATCCCACCGGAAAGAACGAGACCCGCAAGCCGCTTACACGTGAGCAGGTGCTGGAAAATGCCGAGACCTACAAGACGCAGGTCTTCAAGATCCTGGACCCGAACCGCACAACGGTGATGTTCAACTCGTCCTGGCTGGACTCCATGGGAACCGAAGGGATGTTGCGCCTCGCGGCACAGCACACCGTTGCGAGGATGCTCGAGCGCGACGACTTCGCCAAGCGCTACGCCGCTCAGCAGCCGATCGCCATCCATGAGTTTCTCTACCCGTTGCTGCAGGGCTACGACTCGGTCGCTCTGAGGGCAGATGTGGAGCTGGGGGGGACGGATCAGAAGTTCAACCTGCTTGTCGGGCGGCACCTCCAGCACGCTGCTGGACAGCGGCCGCAGGTGATCATGACGGTGCCGATCCTCGAGGGTCTGGACGGCGTCCAGAAAATGAGCAAGTCGCTCGGAAACTACGTCGGGCTGACCGAGCCCCCCTCCGATATGTTCGGCAAATTGATGTCGATCTCGGACACCTTGATGTGGCGTTACTTTGAGCTGCTGTCGTTCCGGCCGCTGCAAGAGTTGCAGGCCCTTCGCAGGGGGGTCGAAGAGGGGCGCAACCCCCGTGATGTGAAGATGGAGCTGGCGATGGAGATCGTTGACCGCTTTCATGGTGCGCCCGAGGGTGAGCATGCCAAGACGCGGTTCATCGAGCAGTTCAGCAAGGGTGCGCTCCCCGACGACATCGCCGAGGTCACGATTCAGGCGCCCGCTGAGGGGCTCCCGTTGCCGCGAGTGTTGAAAGAGGCAGGGCTGGTCGCCAGCAACGCCGAAGGAGGGCGCATGGTGGATCAGCGCGCCGTGCGGGTCGATCAGGAGCGGTGCGAGGACCGCACGCGAATGCTCATGCCCGGGACACGCTATCTGCTGCAAGTGGGGAGCCGGCGCTTTGCGTTGGCGACGCTGGTGACAACTTGATTTGTGAGGTTATTGTTTGCTCACCATCCGGGCATAACGTCAGCGAGATCGGCGCGAGGTCTTCCGGAGGACCTCTTCCGGCGCTCTAAAAATACACTTTTAAAACAGCGTCTTGAAGGACATTCTGACCTTTGTTGTTGACGCAAGGCGGGAGGCGAGTAAGATTCGCCGCCCTTGCAGCGGCAAACGCGGATCTGGCGGTAAGCGGAACGGGTTTGCGGTCTGATGATCTTTAACAGCACGAACAAGTGATTTGTGTGGGTGCTCCTGTACGCAGCTGGTGACAGTTGTACACAGTGAGTATCAACGTAGCCTGTAATGGGCCATTTTGATGACTCTTAGGGTGTAGTTGGGCTTAGGCTTGGCTGCATCTTGTTCCAGTTAGATTTAATTGGAGAGTTTGATCCTGGCTCAGATTGAACGCTGGCGGCATGCCTAACACATGCAAGTCGAACGGGGTATGGGTGCTTGCATTCATACCTAGTGGCGGACGGGTGAGGAATACGTAGGAATCTGCCCTGAAGTGGGGGATAACCCGAGGAAACTCGGACTAATACCGCATGATCTCTTCGGAGCAAAGCAGGGGATCGAAAGACCTTGCGCTTTTGGAGGAGCCTACGTCTGATTAGCTTGTTGGTGAGGTAATGGCTCACCAAGGCGACGATCAGTAACTGGTCTGAGAGGACGACCAGTCACACCGGAACTGAGACACGGTCCGGACTCCTACGGGAGGCAGCAGTGGGG
>CAKZHZ010000007.1 GCA_936928855.1 uncultured Polycyclovorans sp. | reverse complement strand
CGTGCGGATCTTGTCGACGACCGCATCGGGCGCGCTGACCTATCTCTACAACGACCGTTCCGAAGAGGGCGACCTGCAGTATTCGCTGCTGGGCGGCTGGCATAACGAGAACCGCACCTTCGGCGTGCTGGTGTCGGCCCAGCACGCCAAGGACAGCCTGCGCCGCGACGGCCTGGAGGCCGTGCAGGCCCGCCTGAGCCGCCCCGCGCAGCTGATCACCGCCGACCTGACCGACCCGCTCCCGGGCGGCCCCGCGTCCTTCTGCGCCGTCGTCTCCGCCGTCACGGAGCTCCTGCCAGAAAACAAACCCCGCTACGTGATGGGCGTCGGCTTCCCCGACGACGCCGCCACGTTCGAGCGGTACTGGCCGGCGGATCTGCACATCATCGGTAAAGACATCATCCGTTTCCACTGCGTCTATTGGCCGGCGTTTCTGATGTCGGCAGGGCTCACTCTCCCGGCAAAGGTGTTCGCCCACGGCTTCCTGCTGGTTGACGGCGAAAAGATGAGCAAGTCCATCGGCAACGTGCTGCTGGTGCGCAAGCTGCTGGAACAGGCGCCCGGCGAAGCCATCCGCCTGGTGCTGCTCACCGCCCACTACCGGCAGCCGCTGGACTGGACCGACGACGTGCTCAGCGAAGCCCGCAAGAAACTGGACCGCCTGTACGGCGCCCTTCGCGACCTCGCCGACGTCACCGCCACGCCAAAACGCCCGGCGCCAGCCGCCTTCGTCGCCGCGCTGGAAGACGACCTCAACACCCCGCAGGCCCTGGCCGTGCTGTTCGAACTGGCCCGCGATGCCAACAAGGCCAGCACCGCGGAGGCCCGCGCCGACGCCAAGGCCGACCTGCTCGCCGCCGGCCGCCTGCTGGGCCTGCTGCAGGCCGATCCCGCCGACTGGTTTGCCCACGGCGACGCCGCCGAAGGCCTGTCACCGGCCCTGGAAGCCCTGCTCGCCGAACGCATCGCCGCCCGTGCCGCCCGCGACTGGGCCGCCTCCGACCGCCTGCGCGATGCCCTGGCGGCGGAAGGCATCCTGGTCGAAGACAGCAAGGACGGGCAGCGCTGGCGGCGGGCCTGAACGCGCAGGCGGTCGACACCCCTGGCAACACGGCATAAGCTGCAGGCGCCCGGCCCGCAGCAACGGCCGGCCGCCCCGCAGAAGGAGCTGCCATGAGCATTGCCCTAACCGTCGTCGTCGGCCTGGTCGCCGCCCTCCACATCTATTTCCTGATTCTGGAAATGTTTCTGTGGGATAAACCGGCGGGGCGCCGCGCCTTCGGCCTCAGCGCCGAACAGGCCGCCGAGACGAAGGTGCTGGCCGCCAACCAGGGTCTGTACAACGGCTTTCTCGCCGCCGGGCTGATCTGGGGCCTTTACCTTGGCCGCGCCGGCACCGACATCACCGTGTTCTTCCTGCTCTGTGTGCTGGCCGCCGGCCTGTTCGGTGCCGCCACCGCCAGCCGCAAGATCCTGTTCATTCAGGCCCTGCCGGCGGCAGTGGCACTGGTGCTGATCGCCCTTCGCTGACGTCGGGCGGCGGGCAGAACACCCGCGGCTCCACCACCACCGCCCCGCGCTTGCGGGCACGGCGCGCCAGCTTCAAGTCACGCGTGACCACCGTCACCGCGGTCGGCGCGTCGGCGGCCGCCAAACACGCCAGATGCTGCAGGATGGCCGCATCCGCACGCTGGCTGCCTTCACCGCCGGAGTACACCACGCACACCGATGCTGACCGCGCCTCCACCAACGCTGCCGGTCCGTCGAAATACACCGTGACCTGCGTATCCGAATCCGCAAACCGCGCCAGCAGCCACTCCACCAACGCCGCCCGCGCCTCCCGCCCCGGGTAGTCCTCCACCCAATGCGCCGCGAACACCTCGCGGGTGGCGAAGAGCAGGTTGTGGCCGTCGATGAGGAGGATGGGCATGCACGCAAGTATCGCGGATGCCCTCAGGCGCCGGGGCGCCGCACACTCGGATGAGCATCGTGGCGCCCCCAGTGACAGCGACTCGAACTATGCTGTGAAGGACTGAACGCCCCCTCCACCGCACCGCACCTATGCCCAACACCCCCATCACCTTCGACGACGGCGAACGCTACGAGCGCTATATGGGCGTCTGGAGCCGCCTCGCCGGCGAGGCCTTTCTCGACTGGCTGGCGCCACCACTGGCGTCGCGGTGGCTGGATGTGGGCTGCGGCAATGGCGCCTTTACCGAGTTGCTGATGGCACGCTGCGCGCCGGCCTCGACGCAGGGGATCGACCCCTCGCCGCAGCAACTGGCCTACGCGCGGTCACAGCCGGCACTGGCGGCCGCGCAGTTCGATCAGGGTGATGCCATGGCGCTGCCCTACGGCGACGACCAGTTCGATGTCGCGGTGATGCCACTGGTGATCTTCTTCGTGCCGACCCCGGCGCGGGGCGCGGCGGAAATGGCCCGGGTGGTATGCCCGGGTGGCCGGGTCGCGGCCTATGCCTGGGACATGGAAGGCGGCGGGTTTCCCTATCAGCCCCTGCTGGCTGCATTGCGTGGCATGGACATCGCGGTACCCGCACCGCCCAGCCCCGAGGCCTCGCGTCTGGACCGGCTGACATCACTCTGGAGCGATGCCGGGCTGGACGCCGTGGAAACGCATGCCATCACTGTTGAGCGGACCTATACCGATTTCGACGATTACTGGCGCATCGCCCAGGGCGCCCCCAGTGTCGGCGCGGCACTGGCGGCGATGGCACCCACCGCGCGTGATGCGCTCCAGGCCCGGCTGCGCGCCGCGCTGCCAGCGGCCACCGATGGCCGCCTCACCTGCCGCGCCCGCGCCAACGCGGTGAAAGGCCGCGTTCCGCTCCCATGAGCCCGCCGCGCTTCGACCAGGACCACTGGGAACAGCTCTGGGAGCAGGCGGTACGATCGCACGGGGACCGCATGGCGCTGCGGCCGCCCAATGTCCACCTGACGGCCGAAACCGCAGCACTGCCCGCCGGCAGGGCGCTGGATGCCGGCTACGGCCATGGGACCGAAGCGCTGTGGCTGGCGGCGCGGGGCTGGCAGGTGACGGCGGTGGATTTCGCCACAGCCGCACTGACGCAGGGCCGCGCCATGGCCGACGCCGCCGGTGCCGACATCGCCGGCCGGATCACCTGGGCACAGGGCAATCTCGCCCAATGGCCGGTTCCGCGCGCGCACTACGACCTGGTGATCTGCCTCTACGTCCATGTGGCCGGATCGGTTGAACATATGGTGCAGCGGATGGCCGAAGGCGTCGTGCCCGGCGGGACGCTGTTATGGGTGGGGCACCAGCCCATCGATCCGGCAACCGGGCAGCCCACCGCCGCAGCAAATCAGGTACAGGTCTCGGTCGCGACCGCCACGGCGGCGCTGGATCCCGCCCAGTGGACGCTGCTGGTGGCCGAGGAACGGCCGCGCCGTCAGGCCGGATCGGGCGTGGACGCGGTCATCCGCGCCCGCCGCCGCTGATCCCCTCCTCGCGCGGACGCGTCACCACCGCCAGCCCGGCCAGCAGCAGCAGGGGCGCCCAGATGCCGAACACCTCGACCGCCAGGTACCGGGTGGGATTGCCGAAGCTCAGGTACTCGTACACGTGGTTGCCGCCGTGCAACAGCGAGAACAGCAGCGCCACCGAAATCAGCGGAAAGGCCCAGACCGGCCGCAGTGCAGCCCACAGCAGCGCCACGCCCATGGTGACGTAGGCCCCGCCGACATCGATGACGAAGTGGGGGTTGAACAGGGATGCCCGCTCCGGCGTGATCAGGCAGAGGTACCACTGCTCGCTGAACAGGATCATCAGCACGCCATTGCTCAGCGTCAGAAACGCCAGAAACAGCAGCAGCGCCCAGCGCAGCGGCGGGTGCGCATCACGCGCGGTCTCGATGGACGACATCGGCAGGCTCCTCCAGAACGCCGTCTACACGGCCTTCCCGCCAGTGTAGGGGGCGGTCCGGCGGCCGGCGATAACCCCCGGGGTCAACCTTCATTCAACCAAAAGGTTGACATTCAAGATGGCGCGTATATATTTAACCTCATGGTTAACAATAACGCCGAACAGCTCGACACTCTGTTTCATGCCCTGGCCGACCCGACCCGTCGCGCCATGCTGAACGACCTGCGCCACGCACCGCTGCCGGTAAGCGCCCTCGCCGCACCGCACGCCATGTCGCTGGCGGCCGCTTCCAAGCACGTGAAAGTGCTGGAGCGCGCCGGCCTGCTGCGGCGGTCGGTGCAGGGGCGGACGCACCTGTGCGCGCTCAATGCTGCCCCGCTGCACACCGGACTGGAGTGGATCCGCCACTACGAACAGTTCTGGACGCAGCGGCTGGATGCCCTGGAAACCCTGTTGCGTGAGGAGGACCGCCAGACGGCCACCGCACGCAAGCCCTCTCGCAAGCCCACAAGGAAAGCACCATGAACGACTTTGGCGTCATCACGGCCCCCGATACCGTACAGATCACCCGTCGCCTGCCCGGCCCCATCGAACGCGTCTGGGCCTATCTGACGGACGCCGACAAACGCCGCCAGTGGCTTGCCGGCGGCCCGATGGAGCTGCGCAGCGGCGGTGCCATCACGCTCACGTTCCACAACTCCGAACTGACCGGCAACGACGGTACGCCGCCGCCGAAATACGAGGCACACGGCTGCCAGATGGAGATGAACGCCTCGGTGCTCGACTGCGAACCGCCGCACCGCCTGCGCCACACCTGGGGCGGGGATTCCGAAGTCTGCTTCACGCTGGCGACGGACGGCGACGAGGTGGTGCTGGAAGTGACGCACACCCGCATCGCCAGCCGCGACATGATGCTCAGCGTCTCGGCCGGCTGGCACACACATCTGGACATTCTGGTAGCCCGCCTCACCGACACAGCGCCGCCCGGATTCTGGCCGCGGCATACGGCGCTGGAAGCCGCCTACGACCAGCGCATCCCGTCAACCACTGGCTGAGGGCACTGCCGGCCCCAGGCTGCTGAGAATGCCGCACTGCGCCGCCGCGCGCGGTGCGGCACAGCGGCCGCGAAGGGTGCGCAGCTGCTGGCGCAGTTGCCGAAGTTCGTCAATGCGCGCGCTGACCTGGCGGATATGGCCTTCCAGCAGCGCATCCACCGGGGCGCAGTCGTCCTCGCCGGCGTCCCGCAACCGCAGCAACTCGCGGATCTCGGCCAGCGTCATGTCCAGCGACCGGCAGTTGCGGATGAACAGCAGCCGCTCCACCAGGGTCACGTCATACACGCGATAGTTGCCGGCGGTGCGCTGCGGCGCTGGCATCAGCCCCTTGCGCTCGTAGTAGCGCAAGGCCTCGACCGACATCCGGGCGCGGGCCGCCAAGGCACCGATCCGCAGGGCTGTACTCATCGTCCTCTCCCGCACTTGACCCTGAAGTGGCTACAGGGTGTGAAATGGCGACCGTGCCGTATCGGGAGCCCCCATGTCCAGTTGCTGTCACCCTGCCACCACCCCACCACCACCGCGCTACCGCCGGGTGCTGTGGATTGCGCTGGTGGTCAATGCCGCGATGTTCGCGGTCGAACTGGCAGCCGGCTGGGGCGCGCAATCCGTTGCGCTGCTGGCCGATGCCGCCGATTTTCTCGGCGATGCGGCCAACTATGGCCTGTCGCTGTTCGCGCTCGGCATGGGCGTGGCGGCACGGTCGCGGGCGGCGCTGTTCAAGGGAGGGTGCATGGGCGCCTACGGCCTCTACGTGCTGGGTCACGCGAGCTGGAATGCCCTGCACGGTGCGTCTCCCGAGCCGCTGACCATGGGGCTGGTGGGCGCCTTGGCGTTGGTGGCCAATGTAGCGGTCGCCGCGCTGCTCTACGCCTATCGCCAGGGGGATGCCGACATGCGCTCGGTCTGGCTGTGCTCGCGCAACGATGCCCTCGGCAATCTCGCCATCCTCATCGCCGCTGCCGGGGTCTTCGGCAGTGGCAGCGCCTGGCCCGATCTGGCGGTCGCGGCCATCATGGGCGGGCTGGCAATCAGTGCTGCGGGTACCGTGATCCGCCAGGCCCGTGCGGAGCGCGAACGACAGCGGAAGGCCTCACGACATGCTCACCCCTGAAATCACCTATGCCCTGCTGCTGGGAGTGCAGATGCTGCACCTGCTGCATCACCGCCTGGCCCGCCGCCACATCAGCTTTGCCGAAGTGCTGTCCGCCGCCCTGCTCTGCGTGCCACCACAGACCGCGGTGCCGGCGACCCTGCTGATGGGCGCCCACCTCGCCATGGTGGCCGTGCAGTGCATCGGCAGCCTGTGGATCCGGCGCCTGTCGCCGGACTGGCCGCCGCAAGCACCGCCGGTCTGACCGGCGCTACAGCGACCAGCCAAATCGACGCGCGAAGTCCAGCACGGCCTGAAGCTCCATTCGGTGCTCAAGCTGGGATGCCGAGGCCCGGGCCAGCAGGTTGCCCGGCTGCCGCAGCAGATCGTTGAGCGCTGCATCCAGATCCTCGGGCAGCGGCAACAATCCTTGCGTGACCACCTCGGGGCATACGCTGACCAGCGCGCCGGCGATGGCGCCGAAACTGGGCGCATCACGGCGCGCTGGCGTTGCGAAGTCGAGCGCCATCGCCAGGTTGTTGGAGGTCTCGGCACGAACCCCCAGCGGCTCGAGCCCGAATCGCCAGGTGATGAAATTGAGCACGGAGTTGAAGTCGAACTGGACATGAGACACATGCCCGGCCCGCACACGCGGTCCGATCAGCGCCGCCGGCACGCGGATGCCCAGCCGGCCATCGTTGCCCAGCGCCGCCTCGGCCTCCGACACGGGCGCCAGCGGCGGCGGCACGTGGTCGAAGAATCCGCCCCATTCGTCGTACACCACCACCATCAGCGTCCGTTCCCAGGCGGGCCCCAGCCTCAGCGCGTTGTACACGCCATTGAGAAAGGCCTGTCCGTCGCGAATATCGGCCTGCGGGTGGTCGTCCATCGACAGCCCCAGCGGGTACGTCAGCGAGGCGCCGAAGAAGGGGTCGAGGTAGCTCACCTGCGGCAGCGTGCCGCTGGCGGCCTGCAGATAGAACTGCGCGGCGGGCCGGCTGACCGGCAGATGCCTGGCGCCCCACAGCGCGGTCAGGGGGAGGTCGTGAAAGTAGTAGGCGCAGCTCACGCCACCGTCGCGGCAGCGGTCCCAGATCGTGGGCAGGGTCGACGGTCGCTGCTGCAGGAACGGCAGCGTGTTGCTCATGCGGTCGGTTTCGCCGGCATGCATGTACACGCGGTTGGGAAAGGTGTTGCCGAGATAACTGGAAAAGAACCGGTCACAGATGGTGTAGTGCCGCGCCACACCGGAGAAGAACGGCAGGTCCGCCTCGGTGTAGTACCCGATGGGAAACACATCGCCCGGCTGCGTCGGATCGGTGAGCAGAAAGCCGTCCATCGCGCCGTCGTTGAAGTGGACGCGGCCGCCATCGTAGTTGTGCCGGGGGTCGCCTTTGCCGCAGCCCTGAAAGTCGCCGGCGGCGCCAAGATCGAAGCTGGGTTGTGGCTCACCGTTCTGGTCGAGAAAGACCTGCCCGGCTTGACGCCCATCGGCACCCGGAACCCAGCCCAGGTAGTGATCGAAGGAACGGTTCTCCATCATCACCACCACGATGTGGTCGATACCGGCATCCTTCGGTGCCGGCAGGCGCGGCGCGTTGGCGCTGAGCGGATCGCCGTCGCCGCAGCCGCCGAGCAGCATCGCGCCGGTGCCTGCCGCCATGCCGGACAGCAGCCGCCGCCGGGTCGAGTCAATCGTGTCCATTCCGTCTCCCTGTCGCCCCGACCGCGATTATGCCTGCCCGACTCTGCAACCTCGTGACGGGGGCCTCAGGCGGGTGCGGATCCGACGGTGTCGATACGTTGGAACGGCTGTGCCGCCTCCAGGCCATAGGCGAGCTCCATCAGGGTGCGCTCGGCGCCATGCGCGGCCTGCAACTGGACGCCGATGGGCACGCCCTCGGGGCTCATGCCCATGGGCAGTGAAATGGCGGGACTGCCGGCCACGTTGTTGAGCGGCGTGAAGGCGACATAGCGCCGCAACCGTTCCATCACCTCCGCGAACGGCAGGGTCGGCGACAGATAGCCGATGCGCGGCGGCGTATGCGCCAGCACCGGGCTGAGCACAACGTCAAAACCGAGCGCGGCAAAGGTGCGGGCGTACTGCGCCCGGGCCCGCCGCAGACGCAGGAAGGCGCCGGGGAAGCGCCATTTTCCGGCCCGGAAATGCTCCGCCAGGCCGCGACTGAAGGGGTCGATGCGACGGGCATCGAAATCCGGCGTCATCACGCGCCGCCCGAAGCGCGACAGCATGTAGGACAGGAACCCCCAGTACAGCACGAAGTCGTCCGGAAACGTCGGGGGTACCGGCGGTGGCATCTCCTCCAGGTGATGCCCCTGATCGGCCAGCAGTTGCGCCGTGCGACGTACGGTGTCGCGGGTGGCATCGTCGGTGGGGATGCCGGTGATGGAATCGTGGACCACGGCAATTCGCAGCCCCGCCCGGCCGGGGCCTTCCACCAGCCCCACCGGCGGCAACCGCGGGTTGCGCCAGCTGCGCTCCATGCCGGCGAGAAAGTGGGCGGTGTCGCGGACGCTGCGGGTGACCACGCCTTCGGAAATGATGTTGATCGGCAGGCCGCGCGCAGCGGTGTCGTCGACATGCCGGCCGCGGGTGGGCTTGAGCCCGACCAGGCCGCAGCAGGCGGCAGGAATGCGGATGGAACCGCCACCATCATTCGCATGCGCAATCGGCACCACGCCGGCCGCCACCAGCGCGGCAGCGCCACCGGAAGACGCGCCGGGCGAATACCCGGGCGCCCAGGGATTGCGGACGGGCGGCGTGCCGTCGGCGAATTCGGTGGCGGCGTTGAAGCCGAACTCCGGCAGGCGGCTCTTGCCCAGGTTGACGAAGCCCTGCGACAGGTACTGCGCCACGTAGGGCCCATGCGCCCGCGCCGGACGCGGCGGCACCGCCGCCGAGCCGTGACAGGTGGGCAACCCGGCCACGTCGACGTTGTCCTTGAGGAAGGTCGGCACTCCGGCGAAGACACCACTCCCCGGCCGGGCAGCAGCCTGCCGGGCACCCTCGAAATCGGGATGCGCGATGGCATCCAGCGCGGCCATGGCCCCGGCCCGCGCGATGGCCGCTTCGCAGGCCTCGGCGGCGGAGATCTCGCCGGCGGCGATGCGCGCCGCCACTCCGACGGCATCGTCGCGCCCGAGTGCGTCATCGCGAAAGGCGTGTTGGGGCATTTTCAGTGGTCCTCCATGGTGTCCGGCATGGCCGGGGTATCGTCCTCAAACCTGACGGTGCTTCCAGGATCCGCGGGTGAACAGCCACAGGGTAAACAGCCCCACGGCAGTCTCCGAGACGAACACGCCCCAGAACACGCCGGTCGAGCCCCCCTGCAATGGCAGGGCGAGTACATAGCACAGCGGGATCTGGATCAGCCAGAAAAACACCAGGTTGATCTTGGTGGGCGTTACCGTGTCGCCAGCGCCGTTGAAGGCCTGGGTCGCCACCATCCACCAGCCGTAGATGAAGTAGGAATAGGACAGGATGCGCAGCCACGCCGCCCCCACCGCGATCACGTCGGGGTCGCCGGAAAAGAACCCCACCAGGGATTCGTTGCAGAAGAAGAACACCAGTGACACCGCGACCATGAACACCATGTTGTAGCGCCCCACCGCCCAGACCGAGGCTTCCGCACGGTCGGGCTGCCCGGACCCCAGGCTCTGCCCTACCAGGGTGGCAGCGGCGTTGGACATGCCCCAGGCCGGCATCAGTGTGAACATCATGATGCGGATGGTGATGGTGGCGCCGGCCACCGCCTCACTGCTGATGCTGGCGAGGATCCGCATCAGGAAGATCCACGAGGTCATGCCAACGATCATCTGGCCGATCCCGCCCAGCGAGGTGCGCACGATCGACAGCGCCACCGACAGGTCGGGCCGCAGCTGCGCCCAGCGCACCCGGATGTGCTGCCCACCCCGGAACAGCCACCACAGGGCCAGCAGCACGCCGACGCCGCGACCGATGACGGTGGCGATGGCCGCGCCTTCGATGCCCATGGCCGGCACCGGGCCCCAACCGAAGATCAGCAGCGGGTCGAGCACGATATTGAGACCGTTGGCCACCCACAGCACCCGCATGGCGATGGCGGCGTCTCCGGCTCCGCGGAAAATGGCATTGATGACGAACAGCCAGACGATCACCAGATTGCTGCCCAGCATCCATTGCGTGTAGGCCACACCGTGGGTGAGCACCCAGTCATCGGCGCCCATCAGCGCCAGCAGCTCACGGGCATACACGATGCCGACAATGCCGAGCGGCACCGCCAGCGTCAGGCCCACAAGCACAGCCTGGACCGCCGCCACCCCGGCCTGGTCCGGACGCTTCTCGCCGATCCGCCGCGCCACCGTCGCGGTCACCGCCATCCCCAGCCCCATCGCCACGGCGTACAGCAGGAACAGATAGGTCTCGGTGAGCCCGACCGTGGCCACGGCGGAGGCGCCGAGCTTGCCGACAAAGTAGATGTCGACCACGGCGAACAGCGATTCCATCGCCAGCTCCAGCACCATCGGCAGGCCGAGCAGCAGGATGGCGCGGCGCAGCGGAATGGCGGTGTAGTCGGCCTCGGTACCACGCAGCGCAGCGCGCAGGCCCTGCCACAGCGAATCGGCGGGCGCCGACACCTGCGACGCATTCACGGTTGTATTGGTCATGATGTACTCAATGGATGACGGTGCCGGCAACCTCCGGCCTCGTTCCGTCGAACGGGCTCCGGTGAAATCGACGGCGGGCCGGGACGATCAGGCGCCCCGACGGTCATGTCATCACGTTCTTCAGCCGTCGCGGGTTCCCCCGCGCGGCTTCAGTGGTGGTGCGCGCTCTCGGGCTCCACCGGCGGCGGCGCCTGCGGGCGCACCTCGGCGACGACCGTCTGCGGCTCACCGAAGTCGAACCGCAAGGTCAGTTCCACCGAGCTGCCGGCAGCCACCTCCTCGCCGGGGGCGATCAGCATGAGATGCAGTCCGCCGGGAGCCAGCCGCACGGTTTCGCCCGCGGGGAGATTCAAGCCTTCGGTGAGCTGACGCATGCGCATCATGCCCTCGTCCATGCGCATCTCGTGAATCTCGACACGCTCGGCCGCCCCGGTTTCCACCGCGATCAGACGCCGGTCGACCATGCCCGGATTGGTGAGCTGAAGATACCCACCGGCCACCGGCGCCGGAGGCGTGGGTGCGCGCACCCAGGCATCCGCCACCTCGATCTCCACCGCCGCCGCAGCCTGTGCATCCGCCGCCGGCGCCACCGACTCGGGCGCCTTCTCACAGGCGACCAGGGTCAAGGTCAGGGCAAGGAACAGGCTAAGGCGCATGTCGGTGTCTCCAGCGGGGGGACTGGGATGATGCGGTCTGGTGCCGGGAAGGGCAATGAGACCGAATGTCTCAGCCTTGGCACTCTGCGTGTTGCGGGCAACTCAGCAGATGGTCATTGATCACGCCGACGGCCTGCAGGTAGGCGTAGACGATGGTACTGCCGACGAAGGTGAATCCGCGCTTCCTGAGGTCCTTGCTGAGACGGTCCGACAATGGGGTCCGCGCCGGCACGTCACTCATCGCTGTCCACCGGTTGACCACTGGCTTGCCCTCCACCTGCCCCCAGAGGTAGGGCCCGAGCCCCCCGATCTCGTCGCGCAACCGCAGGTAGGCCTGCGCGTTCCGTCGGGCGGCTGCCACCTTGAGGCGGTTGCGGACGATGCGGGGGTCGGTCAGTCGCGCCGCCAGATCGTCGTCACTGTAGACGGCCATCCGTTCGATATCGAAGCCATCGAATACCTGGCGATAACCCTCGCGCTTGCGCAGGATGGTGGTCCACGACAGACCGGCCTGCGCACCTTCCAGCATCAGAAACTCGAACAGCACGCGCTCATCGTGTTGCGGACGCCCCCACTCGGTGTCGTGGTAATGCTGTTCCGCTTCCGAACGTTCGGCCCAGGGGCAACGCGGCATGGTCGATCTCCGAGAGTCTCTACGGCACAGTGTAGGCATGAAACGCCCCCTCGTCGCCGATCCCAATGGTCCCGCCGACCCGGACTCACCCCTGGCGCTGCTGGCAGAGGAAGTGCGCCGTTGCACCCTGTGTGCGCCCCACCTGCCGCTGGGTCCGCGCCCGGTGATCCGGGTGGATGCGCGCGCCCGCATTCTCATCATCGGACAGGCGCCGGGCACACGCGTGCACGCCACCGGCACGCCCTGGAACGACCCCAGTGGCGATCGTCTGCGGCAATGGCTGGAGGTCGACCGGCACCAGTTCTACGCCCTCGACCGTTTCGCGCTGATGCCCATGGGGTTTTGCTACCCCGGCAAGGGACGTGGCGGTGACCTGCCGCCGCGCCCCGAGTGCGCGCCCCGCTGGCACGCCCCGCTGCGAGCGGCCATGCCCGACATCCGTCTGGTCCTGCTGCCGGGCCGATACGGTCAGGTGCAGTACCTGGACACCGGCCGCGAAACACTGGAAACCACGGTGCGGCGGTTCGGCGACTTCCTGCAGCACGGCTATTTCCCGCTGCCTCACCCCAGCCCCCGCAACACCCGCTGGCTGCAGGCCCGCCCCTGGTTCGAGGCGGAGATCCTGCCCGCCCTGCGCGCTGCGGTGCGGAAGGCGCTGGCCGACTGAATGCCGTCGGGCGTCTACACTGAAGATGGACCCCTCTGCGAATCGCCTGTGAACACCCAGCCCGAAGCCTCGCCCGCCACCCGCCTGGAGCGCGCCCTTGGACATGTGGAGCGCCTGGGCAACCGGTTGCCCGATCCCGCCCTGCTGTTCGTGGGGCTGCTGGGGGCGGTGTGGCTGCTGTCCTGGGCCCTGTCCTATCTGCATTTCACGGTGGTCGATCCTCGCACCGGCGCGCCGCTGGTGATCCACAACCAGCTCAGCGCCGACGCCATGACACGCTTCCTGGCGGACCTGGTGCCCACCTTCAGCCACTTTCATCCGGTCGGAGTGGTCCTGGTCGCCCTGCTGGGGATCGGCGTGGCCGAGCACACCGGCTTCATCGGGGCCGCCTTGCGCCGCTTGCTGGCTGTGACCGCACGCAGCTGGCTGAGCCCGGTGTTGATCGCGGTCGGCATCCTCAGCCACACCGCCGCGGACGCCGGCTATGTACTGGTGATTCCGCTCGGCGGGGTGATCTTCTATGCGGCCGGGCGTCACCCGCTGGCGGGTATTGCCGCAGCGTTCGCAGGGGTGTCGGGGGGCTTTTCCGCCAACGTCATCCCCTCGGCGCTGGACCCCATGCTGGCCGGCCTCACACAGGCAGGCGCACAGATCCTCGACGCCGGCTACGTTGCCAACCCCCTGAACAATTACTTTTTCACCGCCGTCTCGTCGGTGCTGATCATTGCCGTCGGCTGGTGGCTCACGGAC
This sequence comes from uncultured Polycyclovorans sp., assembly GCA_936928855.1. GTDB lineage: Bacteria > Pseudomonadota > Gammaproteobacteria > Nevskiales > Nevskiaceae > Polycyclovorans. The sequence goes on along the minus strand of CAKZHZ010000007.1, from coordinate 49,245 downwards.
CGCGTGGTGGAGCCCCGCCTGCAGCGAACGGCGCTGGACGGCAGCCTCGACGACTTGCCGACGATGGACCCCCTGAATGCTGCCGAACAGCGCGCCTTGCGCATCGCGCTGGGCGCGCTCGCAGCCGCCCTGCTGTTGCTGGGTCTGAGCGCCTGGCCGGAAAGCTCCGCCTGGCGGGCACCGGATGGCGGCCTGACCTCTGCCGGGGCGCCGCTGATGAAGGCCATCGTCGGCCTGATCTTTTTACTGTTCCTGTTGCCCGGCGTCGTCTACGGCATCGCCGCCGGCACCGTACGCAGCAGCCGGGATGTCATTGATGGCATGAGCAAGACCATGAGCACCATGGGCTATTACCTGGTGATCATGTTCTGCATCGCTCAGTTCGTGGCGGCCTTTGGCCACTCCAACCTCGGTGTGCTGCTGGCCCTGCAGGGCGCCGCCCTGCTGCAGGCGATGGCGTTGCCGGGCGCGGTCACCATCATCGGCATCGTCCTGCTCACTGGCCTGATCAACCTGTTCGTCGGCTCGGCCTCAGCCAAGTGGGCCCTGCTGGCGCCCATCTTCGTGCCGCTCCTGATGCAGTTGGGACTGTCGCCGGCGCTGACACAGGCGGCCTATCGCGTGGGCGACTCCAGCACCAACATCATCACACCGCTGATGCCGTACTTCCCGCTGGTGGTGGTGTACTGCCAACGCTATGTGAAAGGCACCGGCATCGGCACCCTGACGGCAATGATGCTGCCCTACTCGCTGGCCTTCCTCGTGCTATGGACGGTGCTGCTGCTGCTCTGGTGGGGAGTCGGCCTGCCGCTGGGGCTGCAGGCCGACTATCGCTACGCCCCCTGAACCGGCTCGCGGCGCACGCGGAACCAGGCTGCGTACAACGCGGGCAGGAACAACAGAGTCAACCCGGTCGCCGCGATCAGGCCGCCCATGATGGCCACCGCCATCGGCCCGAAGAAGACGCTGCGTGACAGCGGAATCATGGCCAGCACGGCGGCCAGCGCGGTCAGCACGATGGGCCGGAATCGGCGTACCGTGGCTTCGACGATGGCTTCGTAGGCACTGGCACCCGCCGCGATGTCATGCTCGATCTGATCCACCAGAATGACCGAGTTGCGCATGATCATGCCCGACAGCGCGATGGTGCCCAGCATGGCAACGAACCCGAACGGTGCTTGCAGCAGCAACAGGAACAAGGCCACGCCGATGATGCCGAGCGGCGCGGTCAACACCACCATCATCACCAGCGAGAAGCGCTTGAGCTGAAAGATCAGCAACGTCAGTACGGCAATGACGAAGACCGGCATCCCCTTGTTGACCGAGTTCTGACCCTTGGCCGACTCCTCCACCGAGCCGCCCGCGGTGATGTGGTACCCCACCGGAAGCGCCGCCTCGATGTCGGCGATGGCCGCCCGTACCTGCGCGGTCACCACCGGCGCCTGCACCCCGGTATAGACGTCCGCACGCACGGTGACAGTGGGGAGTCGATCCCGACGCCAGGTGATGCCGTACTCTCGGTCATAGCCGAGAGTGGCAATCTGATCGAGTGGAATGGTGCCACCGAACGCGGTGGGAACCGCCGTTGATGCCAGCAGGCTCAGATGGGCACGATCCTGGGGTGGCCCTCGGAACAGCACGTTGACGCTGTCGACGCCGTCCCGCACCTGCGTGACCGGAAGCCCCAGCAGGGACCCCTGCAGATAGTTCGCCACCGATTCGGCCGACACGCCCAAGGCCTGCGCACGGTCGCGATCGACATCGATCCGGATGACCTTGGAAGGCTCCACCCAATCGAGGTGCACATTGGCGGCATTCGGATTCTGGCGCATCTGCTCGGCAACCTGATCCGCCACCCGGTGCAGCACTGCGGTGTCCTCGCCGGCCACCCGGAATTGCACCGGATAGCCGACCGGCGGCCCGGCCTCGAGCCTCAGTACCCGCCACCGTGCATCGGGAAACAGCGCCGGCATGCGTTGTACCAGCGCCGCCCGCAGTCGCTCGCGCGCCTCGATGCCGGTCGTGGTGATGACGTACTGGGTGAAACTCGGCGCCGGCAGTTGCTGGTCGAGCGGCAGGTAGTAGCGTGGCGCACCGCTGCCCACATAACCGATGAAGCTGTCGATGTCCGCCGCCAGCTCAGGGGTGTCGCGGAGCACGGTTTCGAGGCGCTGCGCGACCGCCTGGGTGGCCGTCAGGGAGGCGCCTTCAGGCAGCTTGAGATCCACCATCAGCTCCAACCGCACCGAGGCGGGAAAGAACTGCTGGGGCACCAGGCGGAACAGGCCGACCGAACCGAAGAACAACGCCACGGTGATCACGATGACCACCCATCGATGGTCCACACAACGTTTCACCAACGCGCGGAAACGCTGGTAGAACCGCGTCTGATAGGGATCATGATGGGCGCCCTGCGGGCGCTCGGGCAGCAGTTTGTATCCCAGGTAGGGCACGAACATCACGGCGGCCAGCCAGGAGATCATCAGTGACAGCCCCACCACCTGGAAGATCGACCGGGTGTATTCGCCGGTGGAACTCTCGGCAATGCCGATAGGCAGAAAGCCGGCGGCGGTGACCAGCGTACCGGTGAGCATGGGAAAGGCGGTGGAGGTGTACATGAAGGCCGCGGCCTTGGCACGATCCCACCCCTGCTCGATCTTGATCGCCATCATCTCCACCGCGATGATGGCGTCATCCACCAGCAGGCCCAGCGCCAGTACCAGCGCGCCCAGGCTGATCTTGTGCAGATCGATGCCGAAGTACTTCATCGACAGGAAGGTCATCGCCAGCACCAGCGGGATCGACAGTGCCACCACCAGACCGGTGCGCAGCCCGAGCGAGAAGAAGCTCACCAACAGCACGATGACCACGGCTTCGGCGAGCACTTTCACGAACTCGTTGACCCCGCGCTGCACCACCTCGGACTGGTCCGAAACGCGATGCAGCGTCAGCCCCAGAGGCAGCGTCTGCTGCAGCTCCTCGTAGGCCTCACTGAGCGCGCGACCCAACCGCAGGATGTCTCCGCCCGCTTCCATCGAAATGCCGATGGCGATGGCAGGCTCGCCGCCGAAGCGGGCTTGCGGCGCGGCAGGATCGGCATAGCCGCGGACCACCTCGGCGACATCTCCGACACGAACCGTGCGTCCTTCGTAACTGACGGCCAGCTGGCGCACCTGCTCAGCCGTCTCCAGCTGGTTGTTGGTGCGCAGGTAAATGCGATCCTGGCCCATCTCGAAATAGCCGGACGGCACCATGCGATTGGCGCCCTGTACCGCCTCGATGATGACCTCCGGCGGCACCCCCAGCTGGCTGCGCTTGGTGTTGGCGAACCGCACTTCGATGGTCTGCGGCTGAACACCGAAGAACATCACTTTGGCGACGTCGGGAATCCGCAGCAGACGGGTGCGTACCCGCTCGGCATAGTCCTCTAGCTCGGCCGGACTGAAATCCGGCCCGGTGAGCGCAAACATGTTGCCGAAGGTGTCGCCGAACTCGTCGTTGAAGAACGGCCCGACCACCCCTTCCGGGAGCGTGTGGCGAATGTCCCCGACCTTCTTGCGCACCTCGTAGTAGGCATCCGGAATCAGCGCCGGATCAATGTCCTCGCGCACGATGAAAAACACTTGGCTTTCGCCGGGACGCGAGTACGAGCGCATGTAGTCGAGATTGGCGCTCTCCTGCAGCTTTTCCTCGATGCGATCGGTGACCTGCGCCTCCACCTCTTCGGCACTGGCGCCCGGCCACTGGGTGTTGATCACCATCACGCGGAAGGTGAAGGGCGGATCCTCAGACTGTCCCAGCGTGAGGTAACTGTGCACGCCCAGGATGGCGAACAGGATCATGAAATAGAGAATGATCCCCTGATGATTGAGGGCCCAGCGCGACAGGTTGAAGTTCATGAACGCGCCTCAGTGATCGGCCGCACGTCGGGGGATGGTGCTGACCTCCAGTCCAGGCGTCAGCAGATGTACCCCCGCGCTCACCAGCGGCACCTCCGCGGACAGGGCGCCACTCACCACCGCGCCCTGCTCGGTGTACCGAAGCACGGTCACCGGGCTCGGCTGCACCGTTCCGGCATCGTCAACCGACCACACCACCGCCTGCCCTTCGAGGCTGCCCAACGCCGATGTGGGGATACCGAACACCGGCTGCTCCGCATCCAGCTGCAGAAACGCGGATGCGGTCATGCCCAGCGCGACCTCGGGGTCATCGGTCTGCAGCGCCAACCGTACCCGGTGCGTCCGTGTGAGCGGATCGGCCTGCGGCGTGATCTCCCGCACCGTGGCCGGGAACTGGCGATCCGGCAGCGCCCACAGCCGGACCTGCAAACCGGCCACACGCCGTAACGGATCCAGCCGCCCTTCCGGCACCTGAATCTCCACCTCGCGCCCGTCATCGGGCACAAACCGGAGCACCGGCTGCCCCAGCGTCAACACCTGGCCCGGCTCCGCCAAGCGCTGCGTGATCAGCCCGTCGCGATCCGCCACCAGCTCGGTGTACCCACGTTGATTGCGGCTGACGGCGTACTCGGCCTTGGCCTGGTTCAGGCGCGCTGCAGCCAGTTTGTGCTGGTTTTCCCGCAGCTCGTAGGCGGAAGCGCTGATGTACTGGCGGTCCAGCAGCTCCCGGTGACGCTTGAGTTCCGCCTCCGCCAGTCGCAGATCGGACTCCGCTGCGCGCACCGCCGCTTCAGCGGCGTTGGCGGCCAGGCGTACATCTTCCGGATCCATGCGGGCCAGCACCTGCCCGGCTTTGACGCGGTCGCCCGCATCGACCTTGCGCTCCACCAATTTGCCCGCGATGCGAAAGCCCAGCGCCACATCCTCGCGCGCCACCACCGTCCCCGGAAACAGCGTGGCACCGGAGGCCTCAAGAAGGCGAGGCGGCTCCACCAGCACCGCACGCAGCGGCACTTCCAGGCCGGTCTTGTCGCCACAGGCCACCAAACCCAGGCCCAGCAGCATCCCCACGATCCATCCCCGCATGGTCACTCCGCATCGCGTTTTATTAAACTGTACCGTATGGTATAGAAATTAAACGACCGCGCAAGCGTACACTGCGCCCTGCCCCCAGAAGGATCCAGCCCCCCTTGAAGCCTCCCTGCACGCCCGCGTCGGACTCCCCCGCCAACGGCATCAGCCGTCGCGGTCGCCGCAAGGACCCCGAGAAGCGGGATGCCATCCTGCAGGCCGCCACCCGTCTGTTCGCCCGTCAGGGCTATGCTGGCACCAGCATGGACGCTATCGCCCGCGAGGCAGGCGTTTCCAAGCTGACGCTCTACTCCCACTTCACCGCCAAGGACACGCTTTTCTCGGCAGCGGTGGTGTACGCCTGCGAGGCCCACGCCCCGCCCGCCTGGTTCGACCCCAGCCAGCGGGAACCGCTGCGCGAACGGCTCATCCGCATCGGCAGGGGATTCGTCGACCTGGTGATGGATCCGGAAGTCATCAATGTCTACCGGATGATGACCGCCGAGGCCCGCAGTTCCAGCAAACTGGGCAAGCTGTTCTTCACCGCCGGCCCGCAACGGACGATTGAGCAGTTCGCGCGCCTGCTGACCGCTGCACAGGAAAACGGCGAGCTGTATGTGCCGGATCCACATGCCGCTGCCGGCCACTACTTCTGCCTGCTCAAGGGCGTATGCCACTTGCAGGTGCTCATGGGCAGCAGAGCCGCTCCCAAACCGGCGGAGCGCGCCGCACATGTGGACGCAACGGTAACGCTGTTTCTGCGAGCCTATGCGCCGCAGCAGCACACAGGAGACTGAGCCGCCTCAGGCCCCGGGCAGCGCACGTGCCAGTTGTGCCTCGACCGTCTCCAGATCCGGCACCCAGGTTTCCTGGCTGGCGATACGCACCCGCGCCAACACCAGGTCGGGACGATCGGTGTCGCGCAACTTCATCGGCGCCATGGCCGCCCGATTCAGCGTCACCAGATGCGGATAGCCCTGTGCCAGCACCGCGAAACGCGCCATCGGCCAGCGCTGCCCCAGGCTCTGCAGCACCACGATGCGGGCACGTCGCCCGTCGGTGACAGCATCCTCGCCGTTGAGACCCTCCAACCGGATCACGGGCACCGGCAAGCCGGACCAGGCCACCTGGCCCAACAACCAGGGGGGCGCCGAAGGAATCGGCTCGATCGCCTCACGCGACACCACTTCCAGCACCGCGCTGTTCGGCAACAGCAGCGTATCGCCCTCCAATGCCACCAGCACGGCATGCAACTGTTCGCTGCTCATGCGCGCCGCGCCCCCAGCACGTCCTGAATCTCCGCCATCAGCTGCTCTTCCTGATAGGGCTTGATGAGATATCGGTCGACGCCGATTTCGGCGGCGCGCGCACGATGCTTCTCTCCCGAGCGCGAGGTGATCATGATGATTGGCACATTGCGGATGCGGCCGGTATTCCGCACGAAACTGGCCACTTCGAAGCCGTCGGCCCGTGGCATCTCGATATCCAGCAGGATTGCTACCGGCTCCAGCGTCTGCAGCTGCGCCATGGCATCCAGACCATCCTTGGCAGTGGCAACGCGATAGCCGTTACGGCCAAGCAGTCGCTCGGTGACACGACGGATGGTGATCGAATCGTCGACCACCAGCACCAGCGGCCGCTGATCCGATTCCTGCGTCCGCATTGCCTGGGCCACCCGGGCACGCCTGGCCCGGGCCTGTACCAGGGCGGGCGCATCAAGAATCAGAACCACACGACCATCGGCCAGGATGGTGGCGCTGCTGACCCCGTTGACCGAGCTGACCAAGGCACCGACCGCCTTGGAGACGATTTCGCGGTTGCCGAGCAACTGGTCAACCACCATCGCCGTGTAGCGTGCTCCGGCCCCCGGACCCTCCGGCGTGCGAATCAGCACGGCATGCACGGTGCGGAGGTCCTTCACCAGCGGCCGCGGCAGGCCGAGGTAGTCGCCCAGACACCGCACACGGTAGGCCTGGCCGCCATAAAGGTAAGGCGCGCCGCCTTCCCGCAGGTGACCATCCAGCGCCTCGACGCTGATCCGGACGATCCCTTCGATACTGGTCAGCGGCAGCGCGAACAGTTCGTTCGCCACATCCACCAGCAGCGCCTGTGAAATGGCCAAGGTAAGCGGCAAGCGCACCTGGAAATGCGCGCCGGCGCCGGCCTGCGCCTCTACCGACAGGGTCCCCCCGAGCTGTTTTACCTCCGAAGCCACCACATCCATGCCGATGCCGCGGCCCGCCTCCTGCGTCAACTGGCGCGCCGTACTGAACCCCGGCTCGAAAATGAATGCCACCAGATCCTCATCACTGACCTGGGCCTCTGACCGCAGCAGGCCGCGGCGGATGGCGGTATCGCGAATGGCGGCAAAATCGAATCCGCCGCCGTCGTCGCTGAGGTCCAGCAGCAACTGGCTCCCCTCACGCTGCAAGCGCACGGTGATGGTGCCAACGGGATCCTTGCCGGCCTCCGCACGCCGCTCGCCTGCCTCGATCCCATGTACCACCGCGTTGCGCAACAGATGCTCCAGCGGCGCGGTCATGCGATCCAGCACGTTGCGGTCCAGCTCGGCGTCATCACCCTCCACCACCAGCCGCACCTGCTTTCCGGTTTCCTGGGCGGCACCGCGGACCACGCGCTCGAGGCGCCCGATCTGACGCGCAAACGGCACCATCAGCGTCCCCATCAGGTGCTGTTGCACCTCGGTACTGATGCGCCCCTGCTGCAACAGCAGCGACTCCGACTCGGATACCAGGCCGTCCATGCTGTCATGCAGGGCACCGAGGTCCCCAACCGATTCGTTGAGCGCGCGCGACAGCTCTTGCATGCGCGTGTACCGGTCCATTTCCAGCGGGTCGAAATCACCGGCATACCGGTCGGCCGCGGGTGCGGGACCGGCAAGCCCGCGCGCACTGATTTGGGCATCGGTCTCGGCACCGAGCTGGCGCAACTGCTCGCGGAGTCGATCGATCGCCTGCGTCATTTCGCTCAGCTGCGTCCCCAGCCCTGTGACCTGCTCTTCCAGGCGTGACCGATAGATCGCGATCTCACCCACCTCATTGAGCATGCCGTCGAGCCGCTCAACAGGCACCCGTGCAGTCTCGCGGCGCAGCGCCGCCAAACCGGCCTGCTCGTCATCAGGCTTCCAGAACAGCAACGGATCCCATTGCGTCGGCCGCGGCGCTTCCACCGGGAGAGGCGATGCCTGCTCCGGAACCGCAGCTGCATCACCGACCGCAGACGCACGGTCGGAGGCGGCAGGGTGCTCGGCATCCGCATCGGGATCATGCCGGGGCCCCGTCTCGAGCGTCGGCTCGGGCGCCACCTCGGACGGCGGCAGCACCGCTGCCGTCGGAGCGGCATTGCCGAGGCTGTCGAGTTGCCCGTGCAACTGTTCGATATCGCCTGCGATGTGCTCCAGCAGGCTGGCGTCTGCCGCCGATCCGGGTTGCGCATCCAGCGCTTCGAGCCGGGTTTCGAGGGCGTGGGCAAGGTCGCCCATGTGACGCCACCCTGACATGCGCGCGCCGCCCTTGAGCGTGTGCAGCGCCCGTTGCAGGTCACGACGCGGCGCCTCATCGAAGGGCGCGGCGCGCCAGCGTGTCATCGCGGCATCGATCCCCTCCAGCAGCTCCGCTGCCTCAGCCGAGAAGATATCCAGCAGTTCACTGTCCGCCACTTCGGCTGCGGCAATCACCGGCAGCGCCTGCGCAACCGCTGGCGTCGCGCGCCGGGCAATTTCACATTCCGCCAGCACGGCATCGGTATCGGGAATTCCGCCCTCGGCGATGGCGTCCAGCAGGCCATGAAGGCTGTCCGTCACCTCGCCCAGCCGGACGTACAACCCGGTGGGGGCGCCGGCACCCCCATGATCGGCCACCTGGCTTTCCAACTGCTGGGCGATCTCCCCCAGCGCAGCCAGCCCCGCCACCCGCGCACTGCCCTTGAAGGTGTGCAGAATCCGCTTGGCGTCGGCCTGCACCTCCACACTTGCCGGTTCCCGCGCACCCCGCTGCACCACGGCATCCAGCGCTTCGAGCAACTCGCGGGCCTCATTGAGAAAGATCTCCTGCACTTCCGCATCAAGATCAGCCTGATCGTCATCCCCCGCAGCGACCGCCCCCCCGTCCACCACGGGCGGCGGTGCCTGAAGCGTCTCAATGACGATGACGTCATCCGGCGCCACGCCGGCAGCCGATGCCTCGCCGAATGAGAGGTCTTCGGCCACCGACACATCGCCGACGTCGAGTTCACTCGCCGGTTCCGGTTCGGGTTCCGGTTCGGGTTCGGGTCCGGGCGCATCGTCGAGCCCCCCGTCTTCGGGCACCGGCACCGCCCCTTCGGCAAGCGCGTCCGGCAACACCGCGTTCGGATCCAGGGCATCAATCCGCTGCAGCAGCCCCGCTTCCTCCGGGGTGAGCTGACCGTCCCGGAACGCGTCAAGCTGCTGGTAAAAGCCCTCGACAACACCCATCAGCTGAGCAAAGAACCCGGCCGAAGGCGCTGGCGCGTCGGCGCAGGCCAGCAGTTTTTTCTTGAGTGCGACTGTGCTTGCCGAAAATACGGTCGCACGTGCCATCACGGCGGCACCGGCAAGGGTGTGCAGCAACTTGTCGATGGCCTCCAGCGCGCCTTGCCGCCCCGGCGCCTGCGACCATGCCTGCACCTGCTCCTCCAGACGATTGACGGCCGTCAGCGCCTCCATCGAGAAGATGTCGGCCAGCTCCTGATCGGCCGGGCTGATGCCGGCTTCCGGCAATGTGGCCACCTGCGCCCTGACCTGCTCCAGCCAGGGTTGGGCGTCCTGCTCGGCCGCTTCGGTGCTGCCTGCCGCCGCAACCCCATCGGCAAGATAGGGCACCACCGCGGTGAGCAGCGCGCGTCCGCTGTCGGATATCCCCTGATCGAGCTGTCTGAGCGTCCCCAGCCAGCGCTCCACTGCGGCACTGATTTCGGATACCGCAGGCGCCCCGGCCACGGCCGCTGAACCCCGAAGGGTGTGAAAAGCGCGGACCACTCCGTCGGGGGGCGCGCTGGCGCTGCCATCGGCGAGCCAGCCACTGACCTCGGCAAGCCTCTCGGTGGCATCCTCACGAAATACGGTGACGGTTTCCGGCTCGACCAGCTCGTGTCCGGCCGCCAGGTGCTGGGCATCGGCGATCAGTGGCTCCAGCAGCGCCGGTGGCGGCTGGTCATCGCGGAAACCGCGAATCAGGTCCGGCAGCAGCACCTGGGCCCGCTCGATCAGGTCGATGATCGCGGGCGTGATCTCGAGCGCCCCGTCAAGGCAATGATTGAGCAGATTTTCGACCGCCCAGCCAAACGCCCCGATACCGGTCGCACCGGCCATGCGTCCCGAGCCCTTGAGCGTGTGGAAGGCCCGCCGGATGGTGACGAGGGTGTCGCCGGTATCCGGCTGCCGTCCCCAACGCGCCACCGCGGCGGACAGCGTCGCACTGACCTGCTCCGCCTCTTCCAGAAAGATGTCGCGAATCTCGGGGTCCGCCACTTCCGCAGGCGCTGGGGCCGGCGTGCCAACAGGGGACGGGACCGGCTCAGGTGATGGCGCCGGTGCTCCAACCGTCCCTTCGTCAGGCTCGACTTCCAGCCGGTCGACGAACCCGCTGAAGTCATCCAGGCGGGTGTCGGCATCCGGCAGTTCGTCGCGCAGCGCTTCCAGGTAAAACTCCAGCGCGGTAACGGCGTCGGCAAACCGCTCGGCCAACGCTGGCTGCGCCTGCAGGGAGGGCAGGGTCTGCTCCGCCAACCGCATCAGCAGCGGTTGCACCAGACTGACCGCACGTGCCTCCCCGATCACGTTGAGCGCGGCGCGCACCTCGCCCATCAGGCGGGCGGCTTCCGCACGCTGCGCGGTACCCCCTTCCGCCAGCAGGGCGGACGACAGGGACTTGAAACGGGCGAGGTCGACCATCGATTCGCGCAGCAGGGCGAGCCGCCCGCGCCGCAGGTCCTCGCTGTGCGGCACCCGATCCTCGATCTCGACACTGACCAGTCCGCCACGCGCTGCATTGAACTGCCGGAACAGCGCTTGCTCAAGGCTGTGCTCGGTCCGCAGCAGCGCGGTCGCCAACTCCATCCACGGCCACTGATGGGCATCCTCCGGCAGCGACTCCAGCGCCGACGCCTGGTTACTCAAGGCCCGCGACAGGCTTGGCTGCCCCAACGTCGACAGCGTGCCCGCGAGGCGCCGCATCCGCCCCGCGGTGTCGCCATGCGCCTGGTACTGGCGCGTCCGCACCATCAGGTCGATGGCATCCTCGATATCGCGAAAATCGCGGTGCAACTCTTCGGCCACCCGTGCCAGCAGCTGCGTGTTGGGGCCGTGCAGGCGGCCACGGATCTGCTCCAGCTGCCCTTCCGCCGGGAGGTAGGTGGCGAGGCGATAGGCCTGTCGCAACGCCTGCACCCGCGGCCCACGGCCGCGCGAACGCCCCACGAAGAACAGCAACTGCAGCGCCAGCGGCCCCTGCTGCGCAACGGCCGCTGCCTCTCCCGCCGCTGCGAGCAGTTTCAACTGCTGGCCACAGGCGCCCATCAGCCGCTTGAGCTCGATGGCGTCCTCAAGGCTTTGGCTGAGCAGGGCCTCGATGACCGCTGCGAAAATGCGCCACAGGGCATGCAACTCGGACTCCTGCACGCTCTGCGCGATCTGCTCGGCGGCGCGCCCCATCCGTTTGAGCCCGGTTTCGGCGTCGGGCTGCCGCCGTACATAGGCCAGCAGCGCGGCCTGGAACAAGGGCAGCAACTTGCGCGCGTAAGCCTGAGACAGCGCAGGGCCGGTCGGCGCCCGGAACGGCAGGCCCAAGCCCACCGCCTCCATCTGCGAGACGAACAGCGCGGACTCGGTTGCCAGGGGGCGCCCCATGGCCAGCCGCAATTCGTTGATCAACGGCTGCAGCACCAGCACGCAGTCTTCGCGCCCCTGGCTGACGACTTCCAGGTAATCGGCCAGTTGAACGCAGCCCCCGAGCAGTGCCGAACAGGCCGCCTCGAGATCCTGCGCACCACCGTCGATCACCGCTTCCAGCGCCGCGCGCATGTCGCCCAGCGCAATCTGCAAACCAGGGAACTGCAGCAGGCCGGCGATCCCGTACAGGTCCCGCAGCTCGTCGCGCGCCTGCGTCAGGACCTCGGCAGGCCGATCATGGTCGGCGAACTGCTCGATAGCGTGGCGGGCGCGCTCCAGACTGCGTTCGAACTCAAGGCGCGCCGGCATCAGGCTGTGCGCAGGAAATGAGCTCGAACGTGCGGTCATGGGCCTATCCTTACCAGCCGGCCTGCCGGAACGTATCGGTGCGCGCCAGCTTGTGAAGACTGATCACGCGCCACTGCCGCCCCTCGCGCAGGAAGCCACCCAGTTCCAGCGGCTGCAGCGCGTCCAGCTCGGCAGGAGCAGGCGGGTGCTGGTCCTGCGGCAGAAACTGGCGATAACCCACCACTTCGTCGACCAGAAATCCCACCGGCAGGCGCTCCGCGTTGAGCACCAGCATCCGCTGCAAGCGTCCCGGCTGCGCCGCATGCCCCCCCAACAGGGTCTGCAGATCGACCACGGTCACCAGTCCGCCACGAACGTTGGCCAGGCCCAGCAGCCAGGCTCGCGCGTTCGGGACACGCGTGAAGGTGGGCGGTGGAATCACTTCGCGGACTTCCTCGCGGGGCACCAGAAGCCAGTCCTGCCCGATGCGAAAGCCGAGCCCGGTCCATTGCTCCGCCTGTCCGGCGGCCACGTCCAGTCGCGCCGCCCGCAGGCTGCCGTCGAGCCGCAGCAGCAGCTCGAAGGGGTCGTCTCGCCAGGCTCGCAGCGCGGCGCTCATGGGCGCAATCAGACGCTCACATGGGCGCGCACGGCGCCGATGAGTTCGTCGCGCGTGAAGGGCTTGGTGAGATACTCGTCGGAGCCGACGATCCGACCGCGCGCGCGGTCGAACAGGCCATCCTTCGACGAAAGCATCACCACGGGCGTCCGCGCGTACCGGGGATTGCCCTTGATCAGGGCACAGGCCTGATAACCGTCCAGTCGCGGCATCATGATGTCGATGAAGATCAGGTCCGGCGGGGCGTCGGCAATCCGCGCCAGGGCCTCGAATCCGTCCTGAGCGGTGACAACGGTATAGCCCTCACGGGTGAGCAGGGTTTCGGCGGTGCGTCGAATGGTCTGACTGTCATCGACCACCATCACCGTCGCCCTGTGCTGCGTCGCGTCTCCCACCTGGTGGGCCTCCCCATCGCCTTGCTGAGATTGGACGCGGCTTTGTAACACACTCCATCGAACAGCCTCCACAGCACCGGAAGGACTGCGCCGACCCCGCTGCGGACGAATCGTTACACTGCGAGCTGTCCCGCCCCGAAGCGAGCTGTCGCATGCAAAACCCCGTGCCCCGTTTGGTGACCGCCCATACCGGACCTCTGCTCTCCCTGGAGACCCGACTGCTGGAGCGAACGACCGACATCGAGGCCTGGTTCCGCCGTCAGTGGCAGTCGACACCGCCCCCCTTCTATTCATCGGTGGATCTGCGCAATGCGGGCTACAAGCTAGCACCTGTGGATACCAATCTGTTCCCGGGCGGCTTCAACAACCTAAACGACACGTTCGAATCGCTCTGTGTGCAGGCACTGAAGACCGCTTTGCAGCGGGTCTGTCCGAGCGCTCAGGGGCTGGTGCTGGTGCCCGAAAACCACACCCGAAACCCCTATTACCTGGAAAGCGTGGCAACGCTTTTCGGCCTGATCCAGAAAGCGGGCTACCGCGTTCATATCGGCTCGCTGATCCCTGATCTCACCGAGCCGCGCGAGATCACGCTGGAACTGTCGGGCCGCACGCTCCTGCTGGAACCCCTGCTGCGTGAGGGGGATACGGTGCGGGTTGCCGATTTCACACCCTGTGCGGTCCTGCTCAATAACGATCTCTCGGGCGGCGTGCCACCGATCCTGCAGGGGCTGCGACAGGACGTGCTGCCCCCCGTTGGCCTGGGCTGGCACGCGCGCAAGAAATCACAGCACTTCGGCTTTTACCGCGAAACCGCACGCGAGCTGGCCGAAGTCCTCGCGCTCGACCCCTGGCTGATCGACCCCATGTTCCGCAACTGTGGCCAGATCAACTTCATGAAGCGTGAAGGCGAAGAATGCCTGATCAGCAACGTGGAACTGCTGCTCAACGATCTGCGGGAGAAGTACCGGGAGTACGACATCCCGCATGACCCCTTCGTGATCGTGAAGTCCGACGCGGGCACTTACGGTATGGGCGTGATGACGGCGCGATCGGCCGATGACGTCCGCGAAATGAACCGGCGCGCCCGCAGCCACATGGCCAGCGCCAAGGACGGCAGCGAGGTGACCGGCGCCATCATCCAGGAAGGCGTCCCCACCTTCGAGCGGCTGGGCACCGATCAGGCGGCCGCCGAGCCGGTGGTCTACATGATCGACCAGTTCGTGGTGGGTGGCTTCTACCGCCTCAACAGCCGCCGCGGCACCGATGAAAACCTCAACGCCCCCGGCATGCGCTTCGAACAGCTGGCCTTTGATCAGTGCTGCGGACACCCTGACCCAGACGCCGGGCCCGACGAGCGGCCGAACCGTTTCTATGCCTATGGCGTGATCGCCCGGCTGGCCGCACTGGCAGCAGCGAGGGAGGTCCAGGCGGTCGCCGAGCTGGTCCCTGCCGCCGCCGCCTGACCGGCACACGCCCACACCATCGCCTCGGGGGAGCGCGCATGAGCACACGGGAGCATTGGGGCAGTCGTTTCGGATTCATCATGGCCGCCGCAGGGTCGGCGGTCGGCCTTGGAAACATCTGGCGCTTCCCCTACATCACGGGTGAGAACGGCGGGGGGGCCTTCCTGGTGATCTACCTCGGCATCGTGATCGGCTTCGGCCTGTCGCTGATGATGGCGGAGATGCTGGTCGGCCGCAGCGCACAGCGAAATCCCGTCGGTGCGTTCCGCCAACTGGGCGGCAAGGGCTGGCCCCTGGTGGGGTTTCTGGGCGTGCTCACCGGCTTCGTCATCCTGTCCTTCTACATCGTCGTGGCGGGATGGACCCTCTCCTACATCGGCCAGATGGCGCGTGGGCTGCTGCACAGCCGCGACCCGGCCGTGCTGGGCTCAGCGTTCGAGGGCTTCGTGGCCGATCCCTGGCGTCCGCTGGCCTATGCCGCGGTGTTCATGGTGCTGGTGGCCTGGGTGGTGACCGGCGGCATCAGTCGCGGCATCGAGCGCGCCAATCGATGGTTGATGCCGATCCTTTTCTTGCTGCTGCTGGTGCTGGTGACCCGGGCTCTGACGCTACCAGGCGCCGCACAGGGCATGGCGTTCTATCTCACGCCCGACTGGTCGAAAGTGGATGGCGGCACCTTTTTTGCTGCGATCTCGCAGGTCTTCTTCTCCTTCTCCATCGGCATGGGCACCATGCTCACCTACGGCTCCTACCTGTCGCTCCGCGAAAATCTCCCGCGATCCGCATTGACCGTGGGGGCGCTGGACTGTCTGGCGGCCTTTCTGTCGGGGCTGATGGTGATTCCGGCGGTGTTCGCCTTCGGGTTCTCTCCCAGCGCCGGCCCGGGACTGACCTTCATCACTCTGCCCGCGGTGTTCGCGGCACTGCCCGGGGGCGATCTGTTCGGCATGCTGTTCTTCACGCTGCTGGCCATTGCAGCGCTGACCTCCGCAGTCTCGATCCTGGAGCCGCTGGTGTCCTACGTCATCGACGAACACGGTCTGCCACGCCGCGTGGTGGTGGCCGGGGCCTCCGTGGTGTGCTTCCTGCTGGCGGTCCCTGCGTCGCTATCCTTCGGTCCCTGGTCGGAGGTCACCGTATTCGGCAAGACCTGGTTCGACCTGATGGATTTTCTCGCCAATAACCTGATGCTGCCGGTGGGCGGATTGCTCACGGCGCTGTTCGTCGGCTGGGTCTGGGGGCGCCCGGCGCTCACCGCGCTGTCCAACGAGCACCAGTTGCATCAGCCCTGGGCCGTGGCCTGGCTGTGGATTCTGCGGGTGGTGGCGCCGGTGGCCATTACCTGGATTCTGATCACCAATCTGTCCTGAGCTGCCGCATGGATGCCTTCTTTGCCCTGCTGTCCGCCATCAATGCCGTGCTGCTGTCGGTACCGGTACTGCTGACGCTGCTGGGCGTCGGCATCCTGTTCACGGTCTGGAGCGGTTTCTGCCAGTACCGCTCCCTCACGCACGGGGTGCGCCTGATCAGCGGACGCGGCCCGCATCGCGGGGAGGGCACCGGCGTGCTCTCGCACTTCCAGGCCCTGTCGGCCGCACTGTCGGCAACGGTGGGCCTCGGCAACATCGGTGGCGTTGCCATCGCCGTCAGCCTGGGGGGGCCGGGTGCCGTCTTCTGGATGTGGATGGTGGGGCTCGCGGGCATGGCGATCAAAACCGCCGAAGTCACCTTGTCGATGCTCTATCGCGATACCACCCAACCGGATCATCCGCTCGGCGGGCCGATGATGGTGGCCCGCCAGGGACTGTCCCGCCTGCCGGGCATGGCGCGGCTTGGCGCGGTGATCGGCGCGCTGTTCTGCCTGCCCCTGATCCTGTTCGGCATCACCGGCGGCAACATGTTCCAGGCGTGGAACGTCGCCGAGATCTCCCGGGCCTACTTCGGTGTACCGCCGTGGATCAGCGGCCTGGTGATGGCGCTGCTGGTGGCAGCGGTGATCCTGGGCGGCATTCGCCGCATCGGCCGCATCACCGGCACGCTGGTGCCGGTGATGTGCGGGCTGTACATGCTGGCGGCCATCGCAGTCCTGGTGGTGGAGCGCGAACAGCTGCCAGCCCTGTTCCGGCTGATCTTCACCGCCGCGTTTCAGCCGGCTGAAGCGGCCGGCGCCTTCCTGGGAGCCGCCACCGGGACGGCCTTCATCTTCGGCATGAAACGGGCCCTGTTCTCCTCGGAAGCCGGCTTGGGCTCGGCACCGATCGCCCACGCTGCCGTCAAGACACGGGAGCCCGTGACCGAAGGGGTGGTCGCCGGCCTGGAACCTTTCATCGACACGCTGGTGGTCTGCACGCTGACGGCACTGGTGATTCTGGTCAGCGGCGTCTGGAACCGCGGTGCCGAAGCGCACTGGATCACCCCACCCCAACTGGTGGCACAGAGCGATGGCCGCTGGGTCCCGGACCGGGTGCAGTTGCCGGAGCAGCAGAGCACGCTCAAGACCGGTGACCCGGTGTTTCTGGTGGTTCGCGATCAGGATCAGCCTCGGCAGCGGCTGTTCGGCGAGGTCACCGACAACGGCGGCATCGCCTGGCGCCCCCTGACGGCCGATGCTCCGCAGCTCGCCGAGCCCGGACTGTTCGCCGACTACCCGGCGGCCACGCTCACGGCCAAGGCCTTCGATGCGGCCCAGCCCGGACTCGGACGTTGGCTGGTGGTGATCACCGTATGGTTGTTCGCCGTCTCCACCATGATCACCTGGAGCTACTACAGCGAACAGGGGCTGATCTATCTCGCCGGCACCCGGGCGGTGAAACCGTTTCGTGTGCTCTGGTGCGGGCTGATATGGGTCACCTGCCTCGGCTTCATCCGTACCGACGTCGAGCTGGACACGCTCAGCACCATCGCGCTCGGTTTCATGCTCATCATCAACCTACCGATGATGGTGGCCCTGGGGCCGGTGATGATCCGCGCGTACAAGGATTACTTCCGTCGGCTGTCCCCTGACCCGGATGCGGGACAATACGGTTCCGAACCCCGACGCTGACGTCCCCTTGACCCCTTCCGACACCACAGCCGCTCACGCACGCACCGCCCGCACCGGCGTGCTGCTGATCAATCTCGGCACGCCCGATGCGCCCACCGCCCCGGCCATCCGACGCTACCTGCGCCAGTTTCTTTCGGACCGGCGTGTGGTCGAGGTGCCGCGACCGCTGTGGTGGCTGCTGCTGAACCTGCTGATCCTGCCTTTCCGGCCGCGCAAGCTGGTGACGGCCTACGGCGCCGTCTGGGGGACTGACGGATCCCCGCTGCTCACGATCGGCCGCGCCCAGCAAAGCGGGCTGCAGGCAGCGCTGGGCCCCGATATCCCTGTGGCCCTCGCCATGACCTATGGCGAACCCTCGTTGGCGAGGGCACTCGCCGACTTGCGGGCGGCCGGCGTGCAGCGACTGCTGGCCCTGCCGCTGTACCCCCAGTATTCGGCGACCACCACCGCCGCTGCCATGGACGCGCTGTATCGACTGCTGATGCGGGAGCGGTTCCCGCCTGCGCTGCGAATGGTGCGCGACTATCACGATGATCCGGGGTATATCGCAGCCCTCGCCGCCAGCGTGCGCGCGCACTGGGCACGTCACGGCGAAGGCACGCATCTGCTGATGTCGTTTCACGGCATCCCCCAGCGCAACCTGCATCTCGGCGATCCGTACTACTGCCACTGCCACAAGACCGCGCGGCTGCTGGCCGACGCCCTGTCACTCACCGAGGACCGCTGGAGTCTGAGCTTCCAGAGCCGCCTGGGCCGCATGCCCTGGCTGCAACCGTATACCGACGACCGCATCCGCAGCCTGGCTGAGGACGGCTGCAAACAACTGGATGTGATCTGCCCGGGCTTCTCCGCCGACTGCCTGGAGACCCTGGAAGAAGTGTCGATCGGCTATGACCACCTGTTTCGCGAGGCCGGCGGTGAGGCCCTGCGCTACATCCCCGCGCTCAATGCCGAAGAGGTCCATCTGAAGGCGCTGGAAGGCTTGGTGCGAACCCATCTGCAGGGCTGGCCCCTGCGCTCGGAATCGAACACTGTCATTCAAGAACGTCTGGCACGGGTCGCCGCGTCACAGGGCGACGCCGGGCGCGAATGACGGGGCACTCAGAGCGTGTGAAAAAATCGAACGCCGACGGGGGCGTGCGACGGAGGGCGCAGCAGGCAGGCGCTTTTTTACCTGCTCTCAGCGCTGATGAAGCTCCACATGCCCTGCCCGCTCGCCAGCGCGCGCCGGCCGTAGCGCGTAGACGATCCGCGCGCCCGGAATGCCCTTGGCCTCGATGAACTGCTGCACCTGCTGGACCCGCTGCGCCATGCGACTCGAGTCGCCCCGCGCCCCGGTGGTCAGGCCGACGAGCTCGACGTAGTAGTCGGCACTCGCCTCCAGCCCGGCCCGCACCGTCTCCAGGGCTTCCAGCAATGCAGCGCCATCCATGTCGGCGCTTTCGCCGAACGCCACATCGGCCACTCGACTGCGAGCGCTCAGCGTCGTCGGCCGAGCCCGCAGCGGCGGCGGCGGAACCGGCACGGCCCGCGGCGCGACTGACGGCACCGCCGCCGGTCGCGGCGACGGAATGCGTTCCGCCACTGCCACGGCCAACGGAACAGGCCGGGGCGTCGACACCGGTGCCACACGGGCCGTCACGGTGGGCGCCGACGCAACAACCTGACGGGGTGCCGTTACCGTCCTCGCCATCGGTCGTGCAGGCGGCATCGCCGCCAGTACGGCACGCGGCGCCAGGGTCGGCACGGTGGCTGCCATCACGGTCGGCCGCCGCAGCACAGGGCTGGGAGCGCCCGCCACGCGGGGCGGTGCCGGGGGAGACACTGGCGCTGACGCCACGGCAGTCACGCTGCAACCGGCCGCATTGACCAGCGCACCGAGCGGCGAACCGTCGCAACGGTCAATGCCGTCGGCAACACCGTCGAAATCACTGTCGATGGCGCACCCGTAACGATCCACCCGTGCGCCGGGCGGGGACATCGGACAGTGGTCCAGGAGATCGGCCACCTGGTCCCCATCCTCATCATCATTGCCGGAGCACCCGAAGCCATCGACGGTAGCGCCGGGCGGGGTATAGAGGCAGAGGTCTCGGGTATCGTCGACGCCATCCCCATCGCCGTCGACGATGTAGCCAACACCCGCAGCAGCGAGCGCGGCGGAGGGCAGCATCACAAGCCAGGGCAGAAGGCGGACGCGCATCAGGCCGAATCGGTCATTGGTCGACAAGGCTCAAGCCTACGCGCGACACTGCAACGGAGCAAGCGCGAAATCACTCCACCCACTGCAGCTCGACACGTCGGTTGCGGGCACGCCCGGCTTCAGTGTCGTTGGAGGCTGCAGGGCGCGTTTCACCGTAGGCATCCGCCTGAATGCGATCCGCCGGAACACCGAGCTTGATCAGGTAATCGCGCACGCTCCGCGCGCGCCGCTCAGACAGCGCCTGGTTGTAGCCTTCGGTGCCCATCCAATCGGTGTGCCCGGCCAACGCAAGGCGTCGGTCGCGATCGGAATCCAGGCGCTCACGAATCACCCGCACCGCAGCCTGCAGTTGCGCCTTGGCGAAATCGGTCAGGTGGTGGGCATCAAACGGGAAAGTGATCGGATCGAACCCCTTGGCGGGCACCGGTGGCGGCGGACAGCCATCAGCGTCGACAGCAAGCCCCGCAGCGGTGTCAGGGCAGCGATCCCGGTCGTCCGGCACCCCGTCACCGTCGGCATCCCCGACCGGCAACGGTTTGGCCACCGGCACCGCTTCCGGAGTGGGGGTCGGATCGGCGCCCAGGGGCACGACCAGCCCCAGTCGCACCACCGCCTCCTCGAACGGCGAGCCGGCCCCGATATCCTGCGCATCCAGCCAGCGGTAGCGGAGGTCACCCCGCAAGCCAAGGTCCGCACGACCGAGCGAGAACGACTTGAAGAACCCCACCCCGGCCGCCCCGAAGGCATCAGTGGAATCGAGACCGCTGGTGCCTTCCTCGGTTTCCAGCCACCCCGCGCCAAGACTGAAATAGGGCGAGAAGGACTCACCGCGCGCGTAGTAGTAGAGCACCGACAGTTCACCGCCCTGCTCTTCCCACTCGGGACCGCCCGGGCGACGGGCATCAAACTGGTTGTGAAAGCCGCTGAACTCCAACCCCCAGAAGCGGTTGAACGATTTGCCGACGCTCAGCCAGTACCCGTCGCCGCCTTCGCTGTCGCGGCTGTCGTCTTCGAAAACGTAACTGCCGCCGACCGAGATGTAGGGACGCGTGTCGACCGCGGTGTCGACATCGGAGGCGGACACCGAGGCCGCCGCCAGCAACGCCGCAAGGCCCGCCACGCTGAGAGAGATCCGGTTCATGTGCGTCCCCTGGCCCCCGACGAGGCCGCTCCGTTGTTTTGGACCGTATTATAGGGGGGGCGGGGGTTCAACTCCCGAAATGCAACAAGAATCTGAAATTCCCTACATTTTCCCGCTCACGCCGAACCAGGAGCGTCTGTGTCCAGTCTTCTTGCCGAGTACGGCCTGTTCGCCGCCAAGGCCTTCACCCTGCTGATCGTGATTGTCCTACTGCTGGGGGCGCTGGCCGCGACCATCCGTGCGGCGCGACAACCGGGGCCGGGCGAACGCCTGGAAATCACCAACCTCAACGCGCGATATCGCCGCCTTGGCGACGCCATCAAGGCCGAGACCAGCAGCACAGCTGAACGCAAGCAGCTGCGTAAGACCCGGAAGGCGGAGCAGAAGAAGCGCCAGAAAAGCAAGCCACCCGAAGTTCGCGCCCGCATTTTCGTGCTCGACTTCGACGGCGACCTGCGCGCCAGCGCGACGGAGGCCCTGCGAGAAGAGATCAGCGCCATCGTACAGGTCGCCCGCCCCGGCGACGAAGTGCTGCTGCGACTGGAATCCGCAGGCGGACTGGTGCACGCCTACGGCCTAGCAGCAGCACAGCTGCAGCGCCTGCGGGCCCGCGAGTTGAAACTGACGGTGGCGGTTGACCGCGTCGCCGCCAGCGGCGGCTACATGATGGCCGCCGTGGCCGATCACATCGTGGCCGCCCCCTTTGCCATCCTGGGTTCCATCGGCGTGGTTGCGCAACTGCCAAACCTCCACCGACTGCTCAAGAAGCACGATGTCGACGTTGAACTGCATACGGCGGGGGCCTACAAGCGCACCCTCACCGTGTTCGGCGAGAACACCGAGGCCGGGCGCAGCAAGTTCCGGGAGGAACTGGAACAGACCCATGGACTGTTCAAGCAGTTCATCAGCGAGCACCGGCCCGCGGTCTCGGTCGAGCAGGTGGCCACAGGTGAGCATTGGTATGGCACTCAGGCGCTGACGCTGAACCTGGCCGACGAACTGCTGACCAGCGACGACTGGCTGCTCAAATGGGTCGACAAGGCCGACCTGCTGCATCTGACGTTCCGGCAGCCACAGGGCTTGGCGGAGCGTCTCTCGTCGGGTCTCATCCGCATGGGGCTTGGATTGCGCCAGGGCGCCGAAGCTGCCCTGCGCCCCCCTGCCTCGCTACATTGATGCATCGAACTTGCGACTGACATTGCGGTCACATCGCGCATCCCCCTATCACGCCTATTGAAGGACCCTCCTCATGACGCTGTCTTTGAAGAACAAGATCCTGGCACCGCTGGCGGCTTCCGCAGCGCTGGTGACCGCAGCCTGCATCATGTCCAGCACCCCGGAACCCGCCCAGGCACAGCTGCCGGCGGTCGCACCGCAGCAGGGCGCCCTGCCCTCGCTGGCCCCGATGCTGAAGCAGGCCATGCCGGCCGTGGTGAACATCTCGGTGAAGATGGCCGCACCGGACCCGGCCAATTCGCCGTTCGGCCCCTTCATGGAGGATCCGATGTTCCGTCGGTTCTTCGGCATTCCCGACCAGGTGCCCGAGCGCGAGGCGCAGTCCATCGGCTCTGGCGTGATCGTCGACGCCAAGAAGGGCTACGTGATCACCAACAATCACGTGGTCGACAAGGCGGACACGATCAAGGTGCGGCTCAACGATGACCGTGAATTCGATGCCGAACTGATCGGCAAGGATCCCGATACCGACATCGCGGTGCTCAAGATCAAGGCAGATCGCCTGATCGCCCTCCCCGTGGCCGACTCCGACCAGCTGCAGGTCGGCGATTTCGTCGTCGCCATCGGCTCCCCCTTCGGCCTGCGCCAGACCGTCACCAGCGGCATCGTGTCCGGTCTGTCGCGCCAGACCGGCATCAGCGAGGGCGGCTACGAAGACTTCATCCAGACCGACGCGTCGATCAACCCCGGCAACTCCGGCGGGGCCCTGGTGAACCTGCGCGGCGAGCTGGTGGGCATTCCGTCCAACATCCTGTCCCGCTCTGGCGGCAACATCGGCATCGGGTTTGCCATCCCCACCAACCTGGCGCGCAACGTGATGAGCCAGCTCATCGAGTTCGGCTCGGTGCAGCGGGGCCGCATCGGGGTCACCGGGCAGGACCTCACCACCGATCTCGCCAAGGCCTTTGGTCTCGACAGCACCCGTGGCGCACTGGTCACCCAGGTGCTGCCGGATTCCCCGGCCGAGAAGGCGGGTATCAAGGCGGAGGACGTGATCGTCGGCATCAACGGCAAGGCTATTCGTGATTTCGCCGAGCTGCGCAATCAGGTCGGCCTGCTGCGTGTCGGCGACACCGTGGAACTGGACGTGTTGCGCAGCGGCAAGCGGCGCACCATCAAGGTGGAAATCGGCGCCAATCAGGAGGTGGTCGCGGAGGGGCAGAGCCTGAGCCCCCGGCTCGAAGGCGCACAGTTCGGCCCGCCCAGCGATGCCGCGCGCCGCGCCGGCATCGAAAACGGTGCCATGGTGACGACGCTGGATCCGCGCTCGGTAGCGGCGCGCACCGGGCTGCGCGAGGGCGACATCATCATCGGGGTCAACCGCCGCGCGGTGAAGGATGTCGCCGACCTGCAGGCCCGCCTCAAGGAAGCCGGCAAGGGTGAGCTCCTGCTGCACATCCGCCGCGGCCCCGGCGCGCTGTTCCTGCTGGTGCAGTAACCGGAAACCGGACCGCCCACGGTCCGGATAGGCGATACCCGGCGGCGGCCGTATACTGACGGCCGCCGCTTTTTATTTGGCCGCCATGCTCGAAGCTGAACTCAACCAGTTGGAAGAACGGGTTCAACGCCTGACCACCGGATACCGGCAGTCGCGTCTGGAACTCAAGCGTGCTCTGCAGGAACGTGACCGCCTGTTGGCGCTCAACGGCGAATTGCGGCGACGCATCGAGGCCATCGTCGAGCGCGTACGCACCCTGGAAACCAGCCCAGAAGCCGAGGCCGGATCCGATGTCCCCGTGTCTGACGACGCGACTCCCGAGGAGGACCTGCTGCGATGACCGCATCCAAACCGGCGGACCCCTTGAGCATCACGGTGCGCATCATGGGCAAGGAGTACACCGTGGCCTGCCCCCCTGAGGAACATGAGGCGCTGGTCCGTTCGGCGGATTATCTCAACGAGCGGATGACCACCATCCGGCGTCGCGGCAAGGCACTGGGTGCAGAGAAAATCGCCGTCATGGCCGCCCTCAATCTGGCGCGAGAATTGTTGGAGGCCCGGGGTGCCGAGGGCGTGGCCCCTGCCGATGAGTCGGCGCTGACGCGCGTTCGTCAGCTGCGACTCGAAATCGACTCCACCTTGGCGCTGGAATAGCGATACACTGCACGTGGTGTCTCCTGCAGTGTTCGACAAGGGCTCCCAACCCCTTGAGCCTATTTGCAAAACCCCGGGAGTCGATCGGCGCTGGGCGTGCAGGCCCGCAGTGTTCAGCGGGAAGCCCGAAAGCGTGGTGACGCACCCACTTGAGACGACGTCTCAAGGTGACAGAGCCCATGACGGCACCGGCGGGAGACACCTCTGATTCCAAGGCACGCCTGCGCGCCCGCTTGCGGGCCGCGCGGCGGGGCCTGCCCCCCCGGGCACGCCGACTTGCCGCACACCGGGCGGCGCGGCGTCTGTTGGCGATACGGAAACTGCGCCGATACCGACACTGGGCGCTCTACCTGCCGCATGGCGCGGAACTCGACACCCTGCCGCTTGCACGCGGCCTGTGGCGCCGCGGCGCACAAGTCCATGTTCCGGTGATCCTGCCGGACCACCGGCTGCGCTGGGTGCTATGGCACCGCCACACACCCCTGATCACGGCCGAACATCGCATCCGTCGTCCGGCACGCGCCGCACCCGCCCGCCGATCGCGGCAGTTGCAGGTCATGGTGCTGCCGGTGGTGGGATTCGACCCTCGGGGGACCCGCCTGGGCGCCGGAGGCGGTTACTATGACCGGATTCCGGCAGCCCTTTCGCACCGTCCGTTGCGTGTGGGATATGCCCATGCCGCCCAGGAAGTCGCGCAGCTGCCCCGCGATCCCTGGGACGTTCCCCTTGACTGCATCGTGACCGACCGGAGCCTGCTGTGGCCTATTGGCTGATGAAATCGGAACCCGACACGTTCTCCATTGATGACCTGGCCGCCCGGCCGGGCCGCCGTGAGCCCTGGGACGGCGTGCGCAACTACCAGGTGCGCAACATGTTCCGCGATCAGATGAAGGTGGGGGACCTGGCGTTCTTCTACCATTCCAACTGTGAGGTGCCGGGCATCTACGGCGTCATGAGCATCGACAGCACCGCCTATCCGGACCCCACCCAGTTCGAGCGCGGCCACCATCACTACGACCCCAAGAGCCGCCCCGATGAGCCGCGCTGGCTGCTGGTGGACGTGAAGTACAAGCGCAAGTGGAAGCGCCCGGTGAGCCTCGCCACCCTGCGGGACAACGAGGCCACCCTGGCCGGCTTTCAGGTGATTGCGCGGGGCAACCGGCTGTCCGTGGTGCCGGTGCGTCCGGAGCACTGGACCTTCATCTGCGAGCTGGCCGGCGAAAAGCCCTGATCGGCGGGCCTCAGGTGCCGAGGAACAGCGCGTAGGCCGGGTTGTCGGTCTCTTCCCAGTAGCGATAGCCGAGGGCATCGAGGGAGGCCCGACACTCCCGCCACTCTCCGCGTGGCACCTGCAGGCCGCAGAGCACACGGCCATAAGCGGCCCCATGGTTGCGGTAATGGAACAGGGAAATGTTCCACCGGCTGCCGATGGCGCCGAGAAAATCCAGGCAGGCGCCGGGACGCTCGGGAAACTCGAAGCGAAACAGCCGCTCGTCGGCGAGATCGGGCGCGCGCCCGCCCACCATGTACCGCACGTGTACCTTGGCCATTTCGTTGGCGGACATGTCGACCACCGGATAGCCGTGGCCCCGCAAGCTTTCGAGCAGCGCCGATCGCTCCCGTTCACCCTCGCTCAGGCGTACCCCGACGAACACGTGCGCCGCCGCCGCCCCACTGAAGCGGTAGTTGAACTCGGTGATCCCGCGCCGCCCCAGCTCCCGCAGAAAGCGTTTGAAACTGCCCGGCTTTTCAGGAATGGTGACCGCCATCAGCGCCTCGGCGTTGTCGCCCAGCTCGGCACGCTCGGCGATATGCGCCAGGCGGTCGAAGTTGACGTTGGCGCCGGACACGGTGGCCACCAAAGTCTGTCCCTGCACACCATGGGCCAGCACCCATTTCTTCATCCCGGCCACCGCCAGCGCTCCGGCCGGCTCCGGCACCGCGCGCTGATCGTAGAAGACGTCGCGGATCGCGGCGCAGATCTCATCGGCATCGACCAGCACGGTGTCGTCCACCAGGTGGCGCGCCACCCGGAACGGTTCCTCGCCCACCTGGCGCACCGATACCCCGTCGGCAAACAGGCCGGCCTGCGGCAGGGTCACGCGCCGTCCGGCCGCCATCGCCGCAGCGAAACAGTTGGAATCGTCCGGCTCCACCGCGACCACCTTGATGCCGGGCTTCAGGGCCTTGAGGTATGCCGCCACGCCCGCCAGCAATCCACCGCCGCCGACACAGACGAACACCACATCGGCCTCCGGACACTGCTCGAAGAGCTCCTTGCCGATGGTGCCCTGCCCCGCGATCACCGCAGGGTCGTCATAGGGGTGCACCATGGTCATGCCGCGTTCCGACGCCAGGGCCAGGGCGTGATCACGCGCCTCGTCGTAGGTATCCCCATGGAGAATGGCCTTGCCACCGAACCGGCGCACCGCGTCCACCTTCAATGCCGGGGTGGTCTTGGGCATCACGATCCAGGCCGTCAGGCCCAACCGTTTGGCGGCCAGCGCCACTCCCTGGGCATGATTCCCGGCCGACGCGGTGATGACGCCGCGTGCGCGCTCGGCCTCGGTGAGCGAGACGATCTTGTTGTACGCGCCCCGCAGCTTGAAGCTGAATACCGGCTGCAGATCCTCCCGCTTCAGCAGAACCCGGTTGCCCAGCCGCTGACTCAGGCGCTCGGCCGGCAGCAGCGGCGTCACCATGGCAACGTCGTACACGCGCGCCGCCTCGATCCGCTTGCGATAACGCGCCAGCAGCTTGTCGAGGTCAGAACGCGGCATCGGCTTGGAAGCGTCGGCGCTCACGGCAGGGCTCCGGACTTTTTGGGGGGTTCTGAAGGGAAGTCGCTTATCATACGCGCTTGCCACACCTGCCCCTGCGCCATCACCTGCCGTGAACCCTTCGTCCATGTCCGACACCGCCTTCACCATCGCCTTCGTCGGCGGCGGCAACATGGCGGCCGCGCTGATTGCCGGCCTGCGCCGCGCCGGGCATTCCGGTGACCGCATTGCGGTGGTGGAACCGGTCGAGGCCCGCCGCGATCACCTGATCGCGCAATATGGTGTTCGCGCACAGGCGGACGCCGAGGGCCTGCAGACCGACCTGATCGTGCTGGCGGTGAAGCCACAGCAGATGCAGGCCGCCCTCACCACGCTGCGCCCGGCGCCGGGCACCACCGTCCTGTCCATCGCCGCCGGCGTGCCGGTCGCCGCCATGGCGGCTGCACTGCCTGACTGCGAGGTGATCCGCAGCATGCCCAACACGCCGGCGCTGGTTGGCGCCGGCATCAGCGCCCTGTATGCAACGCCTGATACCGGGGCGGCGGCGCGCACGCGCGCGGCCACCGTGCTGGCGGCGGCCGGCACCTGTGTCTGGGTCGACGACGAAACCCTGCTGGATGCCGTGACTGCACTGTCCGGCTCGGGCCCTGCCTACTATTTCCGCATGACGGAAGCCCTCGCCGACGCCGGTATCGCGCTGGGACTGCCGGCCGACACGGCCCACCGCCTGGCACGCCAGACGCTGATCGGAGCGGCCGCGCTGGCGGCGGCCGATGACACCCCGATGGCGCAGCTGCGGGCACAGGTCACGTCCAAGGGCGGTACCACCGAGGCCGCCCTGCAGAGTGCGGACGCGCAGGGCCTGCAGGCGCTGTGGTCCACCGCGCTGACTGCCGCCCGTGACCGCGGCGCGGCGCTCGGTGCCGACATTCGCCAATCGCTGGGAGTTGCCTGAACCATGGGAGCCAACGGCGCCAATGCCCTGTTCTTTCTGGTCACCACACTGTTCAATCTGGTGATCTGGATCTTCGGCCTGCGCCTGCTGCTGCAGGCCGTGCGCGCCGACTTCTACAACCCGATCTCCCAGTTCATCTGGCAGGTCACGCGATTCCCCACCGACGCCCTGCGGCAGGTGTTGCCGAACTACCGTCAGCTCAACGTCGCGGCTGCGGTCACCCTGGTGGCCCTTGCCCTGCTCTACATCTATGCCGTCAGTGGCCTGCTGGGTATGCGGGTCGGCCTGATCGCCGCACTGTGGTTCAGCGTGCTGAAACTGGTGGTGATGGGCCTGGGACTGTTCACCTTCACGCTGTTCGTGCAGGCCGTGATGTCGTGGCTCGGGCCGGGCGTGCACAACCCCGCCGCCAATATCCTGTGGAGCCTGAACGAACCTCTGCTGCGCCCGGTACGACGCCTGATCCCGCCCATTGGCGGGCTGGACCTGTCGCCGCTGGCGGTGATCTTGGCGCTGCAGGTCCTGAGCCGCCTGGTCCCGCTGCCGGGGGTGTTCCGCTAGTGGCAGCACCGGCAGCGGGCAGCGTCGGCGTCGTCGAGCCCCGGAAGATCGCGTTCGAGCACGCATTGCATCTCGACTGCGGACGATCGCTTCCGCGCTTCGACCTGATGGTGGAAACCTATGGACAGCTCAACGCCCAGCGCAGTAATGCCCTGCTGGTCTGCCACGCGCTGTCCGGCGACCACCATGCCGCAGGTGTTCACAGCAGCGGCGACCGCAAGCCGGGCTGGTGGGACACCTGTATCGGCCCCGGCAAACCCATCGATACGGATCGCTTCTTCGTTGTCAGCCTCAATAACCTGGGCGGCTGCCGCGGATCGACCGGCCCCAGTACGGCCAATCCCGAAACCGGCGAGCCCTATGGCCCCGACTTCCCTCTGCTGACGGTGCGTGATTGGGTCCGCTCGCAGGCCCTGCTCGCCGATCATTTCGGCATCAACCGCTGGGCCGCAGTGGTGGGCGGCTCACTGGGCGGCATGCAGGTCATGCAATGGGCCATCGACTTTCCCGAGCGGATCGGACACGCCGTGGTGATTGCCTCGGCGCCCCGCCTGTCCGCCCAGAACATCGCTTTCAACGAAATCGCCCGGCAGTCGATCCTCACCGATCCGGCATTTCACGGTGGCCGCTTCTACGCGCACAACACAGTGCCGTCGAACGGGTTGAAGCTGGCGCGGATGCTGGGACACATCACCTATCTCAGCGACGAGGCAATGCGGGCGAAGTTCGGCAACGAACTGCGGGCGCCGCGCCCCGGCTTCAACTTCGATGTCGAATTCGAGGTTGAAAGCTATCTCCGCTACCAGGGGCAGCGCTTCGTCGAGCGCTTCGATGCCAACACCTACCTGCTGATGACCAAGGCGCTGGACTACTTCGATCCCGCTCGCGATCACGGTGGGCGACTGGCGGACGCCTTCCGCCACGCACAGGCGCGCTTTCTGGTGATCGCCTTCACCTCGGACTGGCGCTTCTCGCCGGAACGCTCGCGCGAGATCGTTCAGGCCCTGGTCGAGGCGGGCAAGGATGTCAGCTACACGCTGATCGACTCCGAACTCGGGCATGACGATTTCCTGATGGCCATTCCCCACTATCACGATGTACTGCGCGGCTACCTGCGCCGGGTCGCCGAGGGAACCTTCACATGAGCGGCCCCTCGCTGCGGCCCGACCTGGCACTGATCGTCGACTGGATTCGCCCGGGCGCGCGGGTACTCGACCTCGGCTGTGGTGACGGCATCCTGCTGGCGCATCTGACGCAGACCCGTCAGGTGCAGGGCTACGGCCTGGAGATCGATGAACCGCACATCACGGCCTGCATCAACGCCGGCGTCAATGTCATCGAAGCCGACATCGATGACGGCCTCAAGGAATTCCGCAGCAACAGCTTCGATGTGGTGATCATGACGCAGGCGCTGCAGGCACTGGTGCGCCCGGATCTCACCATCGCCGAGATGCTGCGGGTGGGCCGGCGCGCCATCATCACCTTCCCCAATTTCGGGCACTGGCGCGTGCGCCGCAGCCTGTTCCGCGGGCACATGCCGGTCACACCCGCGCTGCCGGAACCCTGGTACGCCACCCCCAACATTCACCTCTGCACGGTGCACGACTTCGAGGCACTGTGTGGTGAGCGCGGCTGGCGCATCCAGGACCGTCGCCTGCTGGACCGGTCACACCGCGAAGGCACCCGCATGCGCATCGCTCCCAACCTGTTCGCCGAACATGCGCTGTATCTTCTGGAAGCCCCCGCCGGAATCGCGACGTGAGCGCGTGGCGGACACTGTGGTGCGCCGTGTACATCAGCGCGCTGTGGCCGGGGCTCGCATGGGCCGAACAGGCGGTTCGCGCCGCTCCCTACATTGTCCACTATGCAGCGATCCGCACCACCGACCTGACGCCGGTGGTGGCACGCCAGTTTGACGTTCAACGCAGTGGCCGCCAGGCCCTGCTGGTACTCAACGTTCAACGCGACACCGGCGCGGCACTCCCGGAACCGGTGCCGGCCACCGCCAGCGGCCATGTCACCAGCCTGCTCGGGCATCGCCAGCGCCTGGCGCTGCGCCCCCACCAGGAGGCCGGCGTGCACTATGTGCTGGCGACCTTCGAAACCCTGACGGCGGAATATCTGACCCTCGACCTGCAGGTCACACCGGAAGGGGCCGAAGCCCCCATCGCGGTCAAGTTCCAGCAACAGTTCTTCAACGAATAGCGTCGATCCGCACCCGCGCCATGCCGGGGTAGGACAGGCTACCGAGATAGAGCCACTCGCCCAGTCGCTCGACACTGGTGATCGGGGCAAACGCTTCGCTCCCGGTCGCCTGGGCACTGAGCACCACCTGTCCGGCCTCATCCAGGGCCATCAGCCAGGCATGCTGGGCCGGCCCCGGCTGCAGGGATTCGGGCAGGCGATGCAACACCTTGCGTATCCAGGGGCGCGGCAGGATGCGATCGAGCATCGGATTGCGGGGCGCATACAGCGCGAGCCAGAAGCGGCCGTCCCCGTCCCAACTGATGTTGTCCGGAAATCCGGGCAGGTTGTCGATGAAGATGTCGGACTGGCCGGCGCGCTCACCTTCCAGCCAGTACCGGGTGATCTGATAGCGCCCTGTCTCGTTGACCAGCACGTAGGCACCGCCGGGTCCGACCGCGATGCCATTGGCGAAGTAGAGGCCATCCAGCAAGGTTTCGGTCTCGCCACTGACGGGATCAAATCGCAACAGACGCCCGTTTCCGGTGTGTTCGAAGAAGTCGTCCATCAGTGACTCGGGGCCGAACTTGCTGGAGGCATCCGAGAAATACAGCCGTCCATCCGGCGCCACATCGACGTCGTCTGTGAAGCGGAACGGCAGGCCATCGGCTTCAGTGCTCAGGGTGGTGAGCTTTCCGTCCGGTTCCAGGCGCAGCAGCCCTTTCAGGGCATCGGCAATCACCAGACCACGCTCGGTCATCACCATGCCCAGCGGCCGTCCGCCGGTATCGGCCAGGACCTGAATCGACTGCCCATCGGCGCCCAGACGGAAAACCCGGCCGTCGATGAAACCGGCGTAGACACTGCCGTCCGGGCCGATGGCAACCCCTTCCGGGCCGTGCCCCCTGCCCTGCGCCAGCACTTCGGCCACCAACAGCTTCTGCTGATTGAGATAGCGCCCCTGCGACGTATCCGGCATCGATGGTGGCGTCCAGGCCTGTGGCGTGATCGGCACCGGCCAGAACAACAGGTAGGCCACGCCCAGCAACAACGCAGCCAGTAAGAATTTACGCATCAGATCGATCTCCCCGTTGGGGGTCCTGGACTGCACCCCCAGGGCCCTTTGGATACACTTCCAGGTTGACGAACATAAACCAGTTTCCGCGCGCAGGCAGGGAACCCACCAAAAGAGGGAGCACCGTTGATGAGCATGCAGAAGAATCCGATCGAGATGCTGCTGCACTGGGCCAAGGAGCGGCCCGACACCCCGTGGTTGTTCCAGCCCGTGAAAGGCGACTGGAAACCGGTCACCTGGTCCGAAGCTGAGAATCAGGTCCGGCGCATGGCAGCCGCGCTGCAGGGACTCGGCTTCCCGGCCGGTAGCGCCATCGCCATCTCGGGCCGCAACACTGCGCACTGGTTTCTCGCCGATCTGGCCATCGCCATGGCCGGCTACATCAGCGTCGGCCTGTACCCCAAGCAATCACCCGATGCGGTGACCTATATCCTCAAGCACTGTGACGCCAAGGCCGTTTTCATCGGCCCGATGCCGGATCCGGCAGAGTTCGAGGGCGGCCTGCCGGAGGGCATCACCAAGATCGCCATGCCGTACGCCGATCTCGGCATCGCCTGCGACCACCAGTGGGACGCGCTCGCGGCGGCTGCGCAGCCGCAGCAGGGATACACCCCGCCGGACCCGAACGCGCTCGTCACACTGGTTTACACCTCCGGCACCACCGGCAATCCGAAGGGGGTGATGATCAACGGCGCCAACATGAACTTCGCGGCACAGGGCCTGCTCAAGGTGATGCCGCCGGAAGGCCAGGAACGCTTTTTCTCCTACCTCCCGCTGGCCCATGCCTTTGAACGCGGCGCGGTGGAGCTGGCATCGCTGTACTTCGGGGCCCAGGTGTACTTCCTCGAGCACATCGACCTGCTGGCCGAGCAGCTGGCCGAGGTTGCCCCCACACGCTTCTTCGGTGTTCCCCTGGTGTACAGCCGTATTCAGGCCGGTGTCCTGAAGAAGCTGCCGCAGCAGAAGCTGGATCGTCTGCTGAAAATCCCGGTCATCCGCAACCTGATCCGCAAGAAGATCAAGACCGCCATCGGCCTTCAGAATGCCCGGTACCTGTTTGTCGGCGCCGCTCCGATGCCGATTCCGCTGATCGAGTGGTTCGACAAACTCGGCATCACCGTGCTGCAGGGCTACGGCATGACCGAGAACAACATCTACGCCACCGCCAACATCCCCAAGGCCAACCGCTGGGGCTCTGTGGGACGCGCCCAGCCAGGCGCCAACATGCGTATCGCCGCGGACGGCGAAATCCAGTTCAAGCACCCCGCGGTCATGGAGGGCTACTACAAGGACCCCGAGAAGACCGCCGAAACCTTCACCGAGGACGGCTGGCTGCGCACTGGCGATCGTGGCCGTATCGACGAGGATGGCTACCTCTACATCACCGGCCGCGTGAAAGACATCTTCAAAACACTGAAGGGCAAATATGTTGCGCCAGCCCCCATTGAGGGCGCCATGGCGCGCAACACCCTCATCGACCAGCTCTGCCTGGTGGGGAGCGGCCTGAAGCAGCCCCTGCTGCTGGTCTCCCTCAACGACGCCGGGCGCGCGATGAACCGCGAGGAGGCGGGGCGGCAGCTGGTCGCTGACATGGAGATCGTCAACGGGCCGCTGGAAGCGCACGAGCAGATCGCCAAGATCGTGGTGGTCAAGGACGTCTGGACGATCGACAACGGCCTGATGACGCCCACCATGAAGGTCAAACGCAACGAGGTGGAGAGTCGCTACGGCGCCCTGATCGAGCGCGAGGCCGCCCATCGCACCGCGCTGGGCTGGGAAGACTGATGTCGGGTCGCCAGCTTCGGCCACGGATGGTGCCGCTGATGCTCGTGGCGCTGCTGGCCGCCTGTGGAGGCGGCGCCAAGGCCCCGGCGCCGACAACCGAGGCGGTGCAGGAATCGGTATCCGACAGCCGCTACCCCGAAGCCATCCGCGACTACATGAGCGAATGGGCTGCAGTCGAGCACAGCGAGACTGCACGGTCGCTGGAGTCGCTGCTGGCGGCGGCGGAGGCCGTCCAGGACGCCGCCATGATGATCGACGACAGCCAGCTCGCCTGGCTGGAGCAGCTCGACGATGCCGACTTTTCGAGGCTGCAGGCCGATGTCCCTGGCTTCATCTTTCATCGTGGCCAGGACATCCACGCCGAAATCGACGGTGACGCGCTGCTGACGCTGGCGCAGCGCAAGGGGCGCCCTGCGGACCAGGCCTTCTTCGGCCGCTTCGTCGCCGCCTACAACGAGCAGGCTCTGCCGCTCTACCTGCGCTTCGCTGGCGGCGCCAGCCCCTGCGTGCGCTTCGGCGAACCGGTCTTGCTTGACCAGTATCAGGGCTGGCGCAGCTTCCAGCAGACCCACGCCGGGGCCTACCAGGCCTTCACCGACCGCTGGCTCGCGGACATCGAGGATGTGATGGTGCACGGAACCTGTACCTGCACCCAGGAGCAGTCGCCGGTTGAGGAAACGCTCGCCGCCTTTAACTCCCGGTTCCCCCAGAACCCCGCGGCCGACCGTATTCGTGCACGTCTTCAGCAACTTGAAGAGGACCCCTACGCGCGCCCGGTCTGGTGCCGCTGAGCCAAAAAAAGCCCGGCGTCATGCCGGGTTTTTTGTTGGGCCCCTCTATGCTCAGGCCGCGCGCGCCATCGGCCCCGATTTGCGCTGGAAAGGTGCACTGTACGCCTCGACGGTTTCCAGGAAATGCATGTTGTCGTGGTCCCATGGGTTGAACCCGGGACGGAAATAATCGAACCACGGACGCGCCATCTTGCGCAGGAAGCCGACCTCGCCAAAGGCGATACGGTAGAACTCACGCCATCCCTTGATATCGGTGAGCTTGCCCTCGTGTCGAATGAAGCTCAGATACGCGGGGATCACCTCCGCCCAGAAGATCGCCGTGGCCAGCGCCAGACCGACACTGCGCTCGACATAGGCACGCGGCCCGCTGCCCTGCGTAGCGGTCCAGACATCAAAGGCCACCGCCTTGTGCTCGGTTTCCTCCAGCGCATGCCAGTGCCACAGCGCGGAATACCCCGGCTCTGACTTTTCCTTCAACCGCGGCTCTTTCAACAGCCCGTCGGCCATGATGGCGGTGAGATGCTCCAGTGCAATCGTCCCCGACAGCCTGAAGGACGGCGGCGTGTGCTTCTGGAACCAGCGCAGCAACGCGGTCACCCGTTGCTCGAAGCGCTCCGCGTTGGGCAGGCGCTCGAACACCCGCGCGTTGTACTCGTCGTGCTCACGGCCATGCATGGCTTCCTGACCGATGAACGCGGTAGCCGCTTTCTTCAACTCCGGATCCTGGATCTGATCCCGGTAATAGCGGACCGCATCGATGAAAAAGCGCTCGCCGACGGGAATCACCAGCGACATGGTGTTCATCAGGTGGGTGAAGTGCACGTTTTCGCAGGCCCAGTCGTGGACACGATCCTGCGGCAGATCGAAGGTCAGGTCCCGACGGACCGGCATCACCGGCACCGGCTTGCGGGATTTGGCGGAAGACGTGGAACGCGACATGATGCCTCCTCAATTCGCCCTGGATGGCGTATACAATCGTCTACCTGCAGAGTAAACGGGTGTATACCTATCGTCAACTGTCAATGTGCCATCAACTGATGACATTCAATTAAGTGACTGATAAAAATAAAGATAAAGGAGGGCGGCAGCGTTTGATGGAGGCCGCACTGGAGCTGGCCGCCACCACCCGCAGCATCGCATCGCTGGGATTGCGCGAGGTGGCGCGTCACGCCGGCCTCAACCCGAACACCTTCTACCGTCACTTTCGCGACTTCGATGATCTCGGGGTGGCGATGCTCAAGGATCTCGGCACGGCGCTGCGCGCCGGCCTGCGCGAGCGACGCATGCAGCCAGCGCAAAAGGGCTTTCGGCTGGCCGACTTCAGCTCTCCGGCGGAAGGCCTGCTGGAGGCGCAGGCCATCGCAAGAGAATCAGTCGGCCTGGTACTCGACTTTGTCACCGAGCATCGGGAAGCCTACATCGTGGGGGTCCGCGAGCTGTATGGCACCAGTCCGGTGATGCGTGAGGCGATGCGGGACCTGCTGGAAGGCATTGCCCAGGACATGACCGAGGACCTGATGGAGGTGCTCAAGCTGCCCGGGGTGGATCCTGACGAGCTGATCGAGATTGCCCGCCTGATCGTCCGGCAGATGGTGTTCTTTTCGATGGATTACCTGGAACAGGACGCGAACCGCCCGGCGATTCGACGACAGGCCGAGCGCTTCATCCTCCTGCTGTTCTGGGGTGCCCTCGCCGCTAAAACACCGGAACTGCTGCAGGACCCGGAACTGCGGTTTCCCACCTTCTGAGGGGCGCCGCCGTTCAGTCGCCCTCCGGCTGCAGCGGCGGCAGGGTCTCCGGCGCTCCCGGCGGCGGATTGCGCGGGTAGACGATCCGCGCCATGTAGGGATCGCCGGTGCGCGGATCGCGGATGTTGGAGATGCCGCGATACTCCAGCAGGCGGCGCTCGTCCGGCGCATAAAACAGCTCCAGAGGGTCGACCAGCAGGCGCAGCAGCGAGTCCGGCTCCACGCGCAGGTGCACGGCGCGCTCGCCCGCCACCTCGGTTTCACCCATCTTGCGGGCGCGGAAACTGAAAGCATCCAGATTGCCGGCCACCAGCAGCTTGAAGCGGGCGTTCTCACCGGCCATCAGACGCTCGAAGTTGTCGCGCAGCAGCGCGTGAAATCCCGAGTCGGCGGCCATCTGCTCACTGACCTTGAGCCGCTTCTCTTCCGACTTGCCATCGCGGCTGCGGAACAGGGTGGCGCGATCGCCGACCTCGCGGATGCCCTCGACATAGTCCTGCCCCGGCAGGTTGAGACGAAACGCTGGCACATAAGGGTTGGCGCCGAAATCGAGCGGCTTGTCACCGATCAGCTGCCCGTCGGGGTCGAAGTAACGGATTGTCCCGCGCAACCAGCGATCGTCCACGATCTCCTGTTCGTGGACCTCGGTGTAGAGATAGCGGTCGCTCTCCAGATCAAAGGCATAGCCGTAGAAGCGGAAGATTTCGGCCGATGCGGTCATGGTGACGCCGGCAAGCAGGGTGGCGGTCAGCACGGCAAACGATTTCATGGCAAAGCTCCGGCGGTGGGCGCCACCACACCAATGGCAGGAATGACGTATCCCTGCCCGAAGGCGGGGGCGATGAAGGCACAATCCGGAACGCCAGCCGCCGCGCGGGCGCGCTGCAGATCCTGTGCAGGTTGGTCTTGCGCTTCTTCCGACAGCTGAAATGTGCCGAAGTGCACGCCGATACTGCGACGGGCCCGAAGGTCGCGGTGTGCCTGCACGGCATCGGCCGGGCTGGTGTGCTGGTAGGCCGTGAGCCAGCGCGGCTGGTAGGCGCCAATCGGCAGCAGGGCGAGCCGGAACGGTCCGAACTGGTCTCCCGTTTCGGCGAAATGACGGGCATAGCCGGTGTCCCCGGCAAAGTAGACCGGCCCGCCAGTGGTTTCCAGTACGAAGGCGAGCCACAGGCTGCGGTTGCGGTCGCCTCCGAACAGGCCGCGCCCGGTCCAGTGCTGGCTGCGCTGGGCATGCACACGCAGCCCGTTGCCGAGGTCCAGGGCCTGCCCCCAGTCCAGCGGGGTGACCTGACGCAGCCCCGCCTGACGCAGCCAGGCATCCTCTCCCAGGCCGACCACGAACAGGGGCTGGTGGGCAGTTTCGAGCCGCTGCAAGGTGGGGAGGTCAAGATGATCGTAGTGGTTGTGCGAGATCAGCACCACGTCGATGGGCGGAAGCGCATCGAAGGGAATGCCCGGTGCCACGTGGCGCCGCGGTCCGGCCCAGGTCACCGGGCTGGCACGCGCGCTCCAGATGGGATCGGTCAGCACGTTGAGGCCGTCGAACTGCAGCAGCACCGTCGCGTGGTTGACCACGGTGACCCGCAATACGCCCGCCCCTACCCGGGCGGGCGGCGCCGGCGTGTTCGACGGGGTCAGGTCCCGCACCCAGGGCCCGGGGTCGCGCTCGCGGTAATAGCGCCAGAGGTCCGCCCAGCCGATGTCGAAGGGCGTATCGTTGTGAAAGCGCTCACCGTCGAAGTGGTCGCTCACCGGGCCGCGGTCACCGGACGGGGTGGCGCAAGCACTGGCGGCCATGACCAGCAGCCCCGTTACGATGCCCCGGGAAAGCATTGCCCTACCCGCCGGAGGCCGCCGGCCGCTTTTCGAACAGATAGTGGCCGACGCCCCACTCATTGCCCTCGGCATAGCCGAAGAACTCCGCCACCGCCATGTAGAACATCCGCCAGCGATTGAACCAGATGACCGCATCCGCCTTGCCGTAGGCCTGCTCGAAGATCGGCATGATGCGGTCGCGCTGGGCGTCCATACCGGCCAGCCAGTGGTTGGAGGTCTTTTCATAGTGCTGGCCGTTGACCCACCACTGCCGCACGATGCGCAGGTCATCCTGGAAGTGGGCGAACAGGTGCTCGCTGGGCATGGTGCCCCCCAGGAAGAAGTACTGGGTCATCCAGTCGGAGTCGTCCCGTACCTCGTAGTGATAGGCCAGCAGTTTGTGCGCGAAGATGTGGACGAACAGACGCGCCTCCGGCCGCATCCAGCCGGCGATCTTGTTGAGCAGCAGGCCATAGTTCTTCATGTGCTCGAACATCTCGATCGAGAGCACGCGATCGAATCCGGCCGTCACCCCCTGCGCCCGAAACTGGAAGTCGACGATGTTACCGGTGAGGATGGTGAGATTGTGCAGACCGCGCACCTTGGCCTGATCCATGATGAATTCGCGCTGCCCATTCGAGTTGGACAGGCCCACGATCTCCGAGTTGGGGTAGTGCTGCGCCAGCCACAGCGACAGGGATCCCCAGCCGCAGCCGAGGTCGAGCATGCGCATGCCATCCACCAGCCCCGCGCGCTCGGCGTACAGCGCCAGCATTTTCTGCTCGGCTTCGGCCAGCGATTCGTTCCCTTGCGGATACAGGCAACACGAATACTTGAGGCAGGGGCCCAGATGGCGGTGGAAGAACTCTGCCGGCACTTCATAGTGCTGGACGTTGGCGTCCTGCGTGTTGATGGCGATGGGGCTGGACCGCAGATCCGCCAGGAACCGGGCGAAATGTTCGGCGCGCAGGGTCTGATCGACGCTCTCGGGCGCCGCCAGCCGCCTGGCAATGAGGTGACGCATGCCGGCACGCGCGATGACATCGGGGATCAGACCCCGTTCGACCCACTGGATGGGATTCATGAGCTAGGGCTCGTCGCTTAGGAAGAGGAAGACGCTTTGGGAAACCACGGAATCAGCGCCGAAGTGGTGCGCAGATATTCGGCATAGCCCGCCTTGCGGGCGGCCATCTCGGCCTCCAGCATCGGCATGCCGGAAATCCGGGTCAGCAGGATGGCCATCACCACCGGCGCCACCAACGCCGTCCAGCCCCAGGGCGCGCCCAGCGCCAAGGGCAGATAGGCGAGCCAGTGGACACACTCGAAGAAATAGTTGGGATGGCGCGAGTACCGCCACAGGCCCGCCCGGCAGACCTGCCCGCGATTGGCCGAATCGCGACGGAAACGGTCCATCTGCCGGTCCGCGATGCCCTCGCCGACCACCGAGGTCAGCCACAACGCGACGGCCAGTACCATGGCCCAAACCGGCGGTGCATCGGGGCGATAGACGGCAGCCGCGAACGCCGACGCCGACAACGCCAGGGTGAACAGGTTCTGGAACTGGAAGAACCAGAACAGATTGAACTGGGCGCGGTCGCCCCATTCCTGGCGGAACTTGGCGTAGCGGAAATCCTCCGGCTTGCCGGCCATGCGGGCGCCCAGGTGCAACCCCAGCCGCAGCCCCCAGACGCCGCCCATCAAACCGACCAGCAGCCGCACCTCGCCCGGCGCGTCGCCGGCCAGGGCATAGACCACAGCCAGCCCGCCCAGCGACACCGCCCAGATCGCGTCCACCACGGCGGCATTGCCGGTCCGGCGCTGGATGGCCCAGGCGATGGCCTTGGCGATCACCACGATGGCCGCTGTCAACAAGAAGGCTTTCCAGAAACTCATGTTCTCAAGGGTACACTCGTCCCCCCAATACGCGAGGAACATGAGAAATGGATGCACAACCGGCGATACAGATGCTGGAAAAGGGGATCGCCTTCGTGGAGCGCACCGGCCTTCGGGTCGATGCACTCGAACGTGGCCGGGTGGTCTGCCGGATGCCCTTCGCCGGCAACGGCAATCACATCGGCACGCTGTATGCCGGCGCCCTCTTCACCTGTGCTGAGATTCCCGGGGGAGCGCTGTTTCTGTCGTCCTTCGACCCTTCGAAGTGCTTTCCCATCGTGAAGTCGCTGGACCTCAAGTTCCTCAAGCCAGCGACTTCGGATGTCACCGTCGAAGTCCGTCTCGATGACACCGAAATCGCCCGCATCAACGCCGATCTGGAGGCACAGGGCAAGGCGGAATTCGAGTTGCGGGGCGATATCACCGATGCCAACGGCGTGGTGGTGGCGCAGTCACACGGGATCTATCAGCTGCGCTCGAACAAGCCCAGAAGCTGATCGGCAGAGGCACGGAGGCTTGCGCGCCAGGGCAGTCCGATAATGGGCTGCCCGGTCTGCGAGCAGGCGAATCCGGGATCTTCACCGTCTCCCAGCAGCAGCCGGTAGTCGGCGGTCACCTCGGTTCCTGCAGGCAAATCCGCGCGCGCAAAGATGAACCCCAGATGCCAGAGCCCGGTTGGCTCGAAGGCATGATTGACGTAGCACTCGTCACTCCACTCGGGGGTGATCGAGAACCACTGTTCGAACCAGCGCACGCTGGCGCGCGCTTCCAGGCTGTCGTCCGGGAGCGCCCGGAGGCGGGCTTCCGGCCAGACCGTATGGACATTGTCAGGCGCAATGATGACGCGCCCGCGCGACACCGCCTCGGTGACGAACAGGCCCTGCCCCGCACCGGGAATCCGCGATGGCGCCACGCGGTAGGCGGGAACGATCACTGACGGGTCTGCCCGGCGCCGTCCTGGGTCTCGGCCTGGAACAGCGCGTGCGCTTCCGCAGGCGAGTAGTGATACTGGCGCCCGCAGAACTCGCAGGTGATCTCCACCGCACCCTGATCGGCAATGACCGCATCCACCTCGTCGCGCCCCAGGCCCAGCAGCATTGCAGAGATCTGCGCGTGTGAACACTGGCACCGCAGCTGTACCGGACGGGGATCGAAGACGCGCACTTCATCCTCGGCAAACACCCGCGACAGAAAATCGGCACTGTCCCAGCGCAGCAGATCATCTCCGCTGACGGTCTTGAACAAGCTGTAGACGTGGTGCCAGTGGTCGTCGTTGCGGCCTTCACCTTCCGGCAGGCGTTGCAGCATCACGCCGGCCAGCTTGTCCGGGCCGGCCGCGAGGCGGATCATCGTCTGGGTCTGCTCCGACCTGGCGAAATAGATCTGCAGCGCTTCGGACAACTCCAGCCCCAACACCTCCACGACCGCCTGATACCGGTTGTCACCTCGCCGGGGCTCCAGCAAGGCAGCCATCAGCCCCCCACCGAACAAGGCCTGAAAGTCGCCTTCGGCCGAGGGCGCGTGCTTGGCCATGCCCCGCAGTTGCAGGCTGTCGTCGATCTGGGTCACCAGCAGCTTGAGTGGTCCCTGCCCCTGGAACTGCAGGTTGAAGCGCCCTTCCTGGTGCATGTCCGCCGCCAGCAGCGGTGTCGCCGCCAGCGCCTGGCCCAGTTGTGTCGCCACATCCGGGGGGTAGTCGCGCCAGCCGAACATGCTGTCGAGCTGCTCGGACAACGTCACGGCGAAGCCGCGCACACCCCGCTGCGGCAGCAGAAATGGCAACAACTGGTTCATGCGTGGCGTTCCCGGTACAGCTGCAAGTGCCTTGAAAGCGCCCTCATCCGGGCAGCTTCTCCTTCAACAGCCGGTTGACGGCGTCGGGGTTGGCCTTGCCCTGGCTGGCCTTCATGACCTGCCCGACGAAGAAGCCGAAGAGCTTGTCCTTGCCGCCACGGAAATCCTCCAGCTGCTTCGGGTTGGCCGCCATCACCTGCTCGATGATCGACACGATGGCGCTGTCGTCGGTGATCTGACGCAGCCCCTTGCGATCGATGATCGTGTCCGCGTCGCCTTCGCCGTTGAGCATGGCTTCGAACACCTCCTTGGCGAGCTTGCCGGAGATGGTGTTGTCGGCCATGCGCTTGAGCATGCCGGCCAGCATGTCGGCGCTGATCGGGCTGTCGGCGATGGCCTTGCCCAGCTTGTTGAGGGCCCCCAGCAGATCGGTGGTGACCCAGTTGGCGCAGAGCTTGGCATCGGCACCGGAGGCCTTGACCGCCGCCTCGTAGTAATCAGCCAGCGCCGCTTCGCCGGTCAGCACGGTGGCGTCGTAGCGCGGCAGACCGTATTGCTGCTCGAAGCGATCCCGCTTGGCCTCCGGCAGCTCCGGCAGCGTGGCACGGATCGCCTCCCGGGTTTCCGCCGTCACCACCACCGGCAGCAGGTCCGGATCGGGGAAGTAGCGATAGTCGTTGGCATCTTCCTTGACGCGCATGGTGCGGGTTTCGCCGGTGTCGGGATTGAACAGCCGGGTCTCCTGCACGATGCTGCCGCCCCCCTCGATCACCTCGATCTGACGCTCGATCTCGAACTCGATGGCCTGCTGCACATAGCGGAAGGAGTTGATGTTCTTGGTTTCGGTCCGCGTGCCGAATTTCTCGGCACCGACGCGGCGCACCGACACATTGGCATCGCAGCGGAACGAACCTTCCTGCATGTTGCCGTCACAGATCCCGAGATAGACCACCAGCTGGTGGAGCTTCTTCAGGTAGGCCACGGCCTCGCCGGCCGAGCGGATGTCCGGCTCCGACACGATTTCGATCAGCGGCGTACCGGCGCGGTTGAGGTCGATCCCGGTGACACCGGTGAAGTTCTCGTGCAGCGACTTGCCGGCATCCTCTTCCATGTGGGCACGGGTGATACCAATCCGCTTCACCTGGCCGTCCACCTCGATATCGAGATGGCCGTGCTCAACGATCGGCAGCTCGTACTGCGAGATCTGGTAGCCCTTGGGCAGGTCGGGATAGAAATAATGCTTGCGGGCAAACACGCAGCGCTCGGCGATTTCGGCGTCCACCGCCAGGCCGAACTTCACGGCCATGCGCAGGGCCTCGCCATTGAGCACGGGCAACACCCCGGGAAGCCCCAGGGTGACGGCATCCGCCTGCGTGTTGGGCGCCGCGCCATAGGCCGTGTTGGCGCCGGAAAAAATCTTGGTGCGCGTCAGCAGCTGGCAGTGGACTTCCAGCCCGATGACGGCTTCCCATGCAGGCTGACTCATCAGTTGAACTCCTTCGGCCAGTGGGTGTGCCAATCGGTCGCCAGCTGATACTGATGGGCAGCGTTGAGCAGCCGCGCCTCGTCGAAGTAATTCCCCATCAGCTGAACCCCCACCGGCAGGCCGTCGCTGAAGCCAGCCGGCATGCTCAGCGCCGGAATGCCCGCCAGGTTGGCGGCGATGGTGTAGATGTCGTTGAGGTACATCGCCACCGGGTCGGCGCTCTTCTCGCCAAAGCGGAAGGCGACGTCGGTGGTGGTCGGCGCCAGGATCAGGTCCACCTGCTCATAGGCACGGCGGAAGTCCTCGGCGATCAGGCGCCGGACTTTCTGTGCCTGCAGATAGTAGGCGTCGTAGTACCCATGGCTGAGCACGTAGGTGCCGATCATGATGCGGCGCTGCACTTCGGCGCCAAACCCCTCGCCGCGTGATTTTTTATACAACTCTTCAAGATTTTTTACGCTTTCAGCACGATGACCGAAGCGCACGCCGTCGTACCGCGCCAGATTGGAGCTGGCCTCCGCCGGCGCCACCACATAGTAGGTGGGGACCGACAACGGTGCGTTGGGCAGCGACACCTCCTGAAACACCGCGCCCAGCTCGGTGAGCGTGCGGATCGCGGCATCGACACAGGTGCGGACACCGGCCGACATGCCATCGGCGAAATATTCCTTCGGCAGTCCGATGCGCAGCCCCTTGACCGACTGCCCCAACGACGCCTGCAGATCGTCCACCGGGCGGTCCACCGAGGTGGAGTCCAACGGGTCGAAGCCGCTCATGGCCTGCAGCACCCAGGCGGCATCCTCGGCGCTGTGGGCCACCACTCCGGCCTGATCAAGACTGGAGGCAAAGGCGATCATGCCGAAACGGGACACCCGTCCGTAGGTAGGCTTGATGCCGGTCAGGTTGGTCAGCGCCGCCGGCTGGCGGATCGAGCCTCCGGTATCGGTGGCGGTGGCCACCGGCGCCAGTCCCGCCGCCACGCAGGCCACACTGCCGCCGGACGAACCGCCGGGCACGCGGGCCGTGTCCCAGGGATTCTTGACCGGGCCGTACCAGGAGGTCTCGTTGGACGAGCCCATGGCGAACTCGTCCATGTTGCACTTGCCCAGCATCACCATGCCGGCGTCGGCGTGCAGCTTGCGGACGAGGGTCGCGTCGTACGGCGCAATGAACCGGTCCAGCATGCGGCTGGCACAGCTGGTGCGAACGCCCTCAGTGGCAAAAATATCCTTCTGCGCCAGTGGGATGCCGGTCAATGGCGCCGCCTCCCCCCGTGCCAGCCGCTGATCCGCCGCATCCGCCTGGGCCAGCGCCTGTTCGGCCGTCACCGTGATGAAGCTGTTGAGCTGCGGCTCCAGCCGTTCAATGCGGCCCAGGAAATGCGCGGTCAGCTCCCGCGAAGAAAACTGCTTGCTGCGCAGGCCGTCGGCCAGCGCCTTGAGACTCAGGTTGTGCATTACTCGATGACCTTGGGCACCAGGAAAAGGCCGTTCTCCACGGCCGGGGCATGCGCCTGAAAGGCTTCGCGGCGATCGGACTCGGTGATCACGTCCGGCCGCAGCCGCTGGGTCATGTCCATTGGGTGCGCCATGGGCACG
Organism: uncultured Polycyclovorans sp.; assembly: GCA_936928855.1. GTDB lineage: Bacteria > Pseudomonadota > Gammaproteobacteria > Nevskiales > Nevskiaceae > Polycyclovorans. Next base: position 4,402 of record CAKZHZ010000007.1, on the reverse strand, counting down.
ACACCCTCGGTCTCGGCGGCGGACAAGCGCCCCACCAGGTCGAGGATGTCGCTGAGTTGCTTGGCGTAGGGGTCCAGCTGCTCGGGCTGCAGCGCCAGGCGCGCCAGGTGGGCCACCTGCCGCACCTGCTCAGGGCTGAGGCTCATGTTTCTTGCCTTGGGGGTTCGTGGATTGGTTTATGATTGTCTGATTGCATAGTGTACGGCTTGCGCCGACCGACCGCACCGGCCGAAGCGGCCGCCGCCTCGCTTTTCTCACACCCTTTTTCTGGACCCACACCTGCGATGATCGACGCCGTCCGCCGACTGTTCGTCAATGACCTCTCCATTGACCTGGGCACCGCCAACACCCTCATCTACGTGCGCGACGAGGGCATCATCCTCAACGAACCGTCAGTCGTCGCCATCCGCCTCGATGCCAAGGGCAGCAAGAAGATCGAAGCCGTCGGCATCGATGCCAAGCAGATGCTCGGTCGCACCCCCAACAACATCTCCACCATCCGCCCCATGCGCGATGGTGTGATCGCCGACTACACGGTCACCGAGAAGATGCTGCAGTACTTCATCCGCAAGGTGCAGAAGGGCCGCATGATGCGCCCGGTCACCCGGGTGGTGGTGTGCGTCCCCTACGGCTCCACCCAGGTGGAACGCCGTGCCATCCGCGAGTCGGTAGAAAATGCGGGTGCCCGCAAGGTGTACGTGATCGAAGAGCCGATCGCCGCCGCCCTCGGCGCCGGCATCCCGGTGGGCGAAGCCCGCGGCTCGATGGTGGTGGACATCGGCGGCGGCACCTCCGAGGTGGCGGTGATCTCGCTCAACGGCATCGTCTACGCCGAAAGCGTGCGTATCGGCGGCGACAAGTTCGACGAGGCCATCGTCAGCTACGTCCGCCGCCAATACAACATGCTGATCGGCGAAGCCACTGCGGAGCGCATCAAACAGGAGATCGGCACGGCCTTCCCGGGCCACGAGGTCACCGAGATCGATGTCGTCGGCCGCCATCTGGCCGCCGGTGTGCCACGCAACTTCACGATGAATTCCAACGAGATTCTGGATGCGCTGCAGGAGCCGCTGGCCGGGATCGTCAAGGCGGTCAAGCAGGCCCTGGAACGCACGCCACCGGAGCTGGGATCCGACGTCGCCGAGCGCGGCATCGTGTTGACGGGCGGCGGCGCCCTGCTGCGCGACCTCGACAAGCTGATCTCCGAGGAAACCGGCCTGCCGGTCATCATTGCCGACGACCCGCTCACCTGCGTGGCCCGTGGCGGCGGCATGGTGCTCAACATGCTGGATCGGCAGGGCGATTTCTACAGTTTCGATTGAGGCGGGAGCGGGGCCGCGGTATCCCGAAAAAGGCTGACGCCGGCTGGTGATACCGCGAGGTGCTCTCAAAGAGCATCAGGCTCCTGACTCAAACCCCGGGTTTTCTTGAGAAAATGCGTCGCCGCCCCATTGCGGACGGCCGCCGCTGGGCTTATGCTCGAAGCCGAAACCGCGTTGTGATAAAAACGCGACATCTGTATGGGATTGCGGTCAATTGAACACGATCAGTGCTGCACACCGTTCGTACTTTCCCCGGGGCCCCGGCCTGGGGCTGAGGACGCTGACCCTGATCTTCTGCGCCCTGACCCTGATTCTCGCCGACGCTCGCAGTGAGCGCCTGCAACTGGCACGGGAAATCATGACCACAGCGCTGACGCCGCTCATCTGGGTGGCCAGCCTGCCCGTGCGCGCCGGCACCGCAGCCGAGCAGATCCAGAGCCGTGAATCACTGGTCATCGAGAACAGTGAGTTGCGGCAGCGCCTGATGCTGATGCAGGTGCGCGTTCAGAAACTCGATGCACTGGAAGCCGAGAACCGCCGCATCCGCGAATTGCTGGCCTCCCGCGAGGCGCTCGATGAAAAAGTGCTGATTGCCGAGATCGTCGGGATCAACCAGGACCCCTACCGCCACCAGATCACTCTCAACAAGGGTCTGCGCGATGGTGTCTACCGGGGACAGGCGCTGGTGGATGCCCATGGGGTGCTCGGTCAGATCGTGGAGGTGTCGCCCGGCGTCTCGCAGGCCCTGCTGATCACAGACCCGGATCACGGCATACCGGTCGAGGTCAACCGGACCGGCCTGCAAACCATCGCTGTCGGCCGAGGTGATGGCCAGGGCCTGAAGCTACCCTTCCTGCCCTCCAATGCCGATATCCGCGAGGGCGACTTGTTGGTGTCTTCCCCGTTGGGCGGGCGGTTTCCCGCCGGCTACCCGGTGGGCCGCATTCACACGCTGCGCCATACCGCAGGCGAACACTTCCTCGAAGCCCTGGCCCACCCCATCGCTCAGCTCAACCAGGGCCGGCAGGCCTTGCTGGTCTGGAGCGAACGACACAGCGAGGCCGCCGAGCCGACACCCGGCCCGGATGACGGCAGTGCCACGGACGTACCCGAGGCCGAAGCCGAGGCGCCGGCGGCCTCCGCCACCTCCAGCCCGTGAGGCGACAGCGCTCCCTACACCTCGGATTCGTCCTGAGTCTGCTGCTGGCGCTGCTGCTGCAGCTGATCGCCCTGCCGGACTGGCTGAGCCCGGCACGCCCCTACTGGTTGCCCATGGTGCTGTCGTATTGGGCGCTGAGCGAGGCACGGGTGTCGAGCCTGGTCGGGGCGTTCATTGCCGGCCTCGCCGCCGATGTGGTGTTCGGCACTGTCCTCGGGCAGCATGCCCTGGCGCTGGTGGTGGTCGCCTATCTGGTGAGCCGTCTGCGCGGGGTCTTCGTGTTGTTCGAGGTGTGGCAGGCGATGCTGGTGCTGGTACCGATCTGGGCGCTCTACACCTTAATCCTGTTCTGGATCGACGGCCTTACCGATCGTCAGGCCAGCCAGGAACTCCGCTGGATGCCGATCATCCCCACCACCCTGCTGTGGCCCTTCGTCTATGGCCTGATGGTTCGGTGGTTCAAACCCCGGCGTGACGACTGACCGCAGGGGCGGCTTCCATGGCGCGCTACGAGCCTCTCAAGAATCTCCATCGCGAGAAGAACCTCTTCTCCAGCCGCATCGTGGTCGGCGCGCTGATCTGCTTCGGCCTGACCCTGTTGCTGATGGCTCGGCTGACGCGCCTGCAGGTGGAGGATCATCGCTACTACACCACGCGAGCGGATGAGAATCGTCTGCGCGTGACGCCGGTTCCGCCGGTGCGAGGGCTCGTCTTCGATCGCAATGGCGTGGTACTCGCGCAGAACCGCCCGGCGTTCGTGCTTGAGGTGGTGCCGGAGCAGATTCAGGACATGCCCTCGCTGCTCATGCGTCTGGGGCACCTGGTGCAGCTGACCGATGCCGACATCGCCCGTTTCGAGGATCGCGTCCGAAAAACCCCACGCTACCGGGGGGTGCCACTGCGCAACAATCTGTCGATGGAGGAGGTCGCACGGGTCGAAGTCAATCGCCACGATCTGCCCGGTGTCGAAGTGACCGCTGGTCTCACCCGGAATTACCCGCTCGGCAATTCAGCCGCGCATGTCATCGGCTACGTCGGAGGCATTTCGGAAACCGACCTCCAGCGCATCGACACCAACCTGTATCAGGGGCTGGCGCAGATCGGAAAGGCGGGCATCGAACGCAGTCACGAAGATCTGCTGCGCGGGCTTCCGGGCGCCAAGATCATCGAGGCCAATGCCTTCGGCCGCCCGCTGCGCGAGCTCGATCACCGTCCTGGGAAATCCGGCCAGAACCTGGTGCTGAGTGTCGATGCCCGGGTACAGGAAGTCGCCGAAGCTGCGCTGGGCGAACTGAATGGTTCGGTGGTGGCGCTGGATCCTCGAAATGGCGAGGTGATCGCGCTGGTCAGCAAGCCGGGCTTCGATCCGCATGCCTTTGTCGAGGGCATCGATGTCGCGTCTTATCAGGCCCTGCTGTCCGACCGCTCCCGGCCCCTGTTCAACCGCGCACTGCAGGGGCAGTACCCTCCGGGGTCCACGGTCAAGCCGGCGATGGCGCTTGCGGGGCTGGAATACAACATCACCGACCCCGATCACCGAGAGTTCTGCGGCGGCAGCATGCAATTGCCTGGCTCGACCCGACGCTACCGCTGCTGGCGCCGGCAGGGGCATGGCTGGATGGACATGGTCGCCGGTGTCATGCACAGCTGCGACATCTACTTCTATCAACTCGCCATGAACCTCGGCATTGATCGCATGCACGATGCGATGACCCAGTTCGGACTGGGTGCGCGGACCGGCATCGACCTGCCCCTCGAAAGCACCGGGCTGATGCCCTCGCGAGAGTGGAAGCGCCGCACCCGTGGCGAGCCCTGGTATCCAGGTGAGACCCTCAATATCGGCATCGGTCTGGCCATCTTCGCCCTGATCGGCGTGCTGATCGCCACGGCGGGTCAGGCGCAGTGGGCCTTCTGGCTGATC
>CAKZHZ010000006.1 GCA_936928855.1 uncultured Polycyclovorans sp. | reverse complement strand
CCAGCAGGACGAGGAACATGATCGTCGCGACCGTGGCGCCGTAGCCGGCGCGGGTGTTGACGAAGGTCTCCTGATAAACCTGATAGACCATCGTCGTCGTGCCGGTGCCGAAGGGGCCGCCCCGGGTCATCACGTTGATGATGTCGAACACCTGTAACGAGTTGAGCAGCACGGTGATCGACAGGAAGAAGGTCGTGGGCCGCAGTTGCGGCAACAGCACCTTGCGAAAGTAGGTCCACCAGCCGGCTCCGTCGATCGCGGCCGCTTCGTCCAGATCGGTCCGTTTACCCTGCAGCGCAGCCAGATAGATGACGAACGCGTAACCGAGGTTCTTCCAGATGTAGGTCACCGTGATCATGAACAGTGCCCACGACGGCTGCTGGTAGAAGTCAGGTGCAGAGCCCAGTCCGAGGCGCACCATCACGTCGTTGACGAGGCCGAAACTGGGGTCGAAGACGAACTGGAACGCCACGCCCACGGCCGCGCCGGAGATCACGTACGGCGCGAACACGAAGGAGCGGACGAAGCCGCGTGCCCTGAGCTTCTGGTCCAGCAGCAGTGCGAGTGCGAGCCCGAGGACCATGGACCCCACCACCGCGAACCCCGTGAACACCACAGTGTTCCAGAGGATCTGCCAGCTGACGGGGTCCTTGAACCACTCGACGTAGTTGTCCAGGCCGATGAACGTGGCCTTGGGCGAGGAGATGTTCCAGCTGTAGAAGGACAACCGGATGTTGTCGATCAGCGGCCGGTAGGTGAACACGGCCAGCAGCAGGAGATTGGGGACGATCAGAGCGAACGCCAGGGCTACTTGCTTGGCGTTCCAGCGGCGCCGGCGCCGAAGCGCGGATGATTCTGGGTCTGGTGATCTTCGGCGGCGTGGCCCTGTCGGCCGTCATCACGCTGGTGGTCGTACCCTGCTTCTACGCCCTGATGTGTCGCCACACCGGCTCGCCGGACCAGCGCGCGCACACGCTGGAGGCGCTTCAAGACCCGGCCCGCGCCGCCGCCGCTGATGCGCCATCGGCGGCGGCAACCGTCAAGACCTAAGGCCCTTACAGGCTTGGGGATGTCGGGCCGGGCACCGGCACCGGCACCCCCGGCACGATTCAGGCGGCCGGCTTTTTGCTCTCGCGCTTGACCTCGGCGTTCTCGTACACGATGAAGGGCTTGACCTCGCCCCGCACCACCGCCTCGTCGACCACCACCTTGGAGACGTTGGTCATCGACGGCAGGTCGTACATCACGTCGACCAGAATGCTCTCCATGATCGTGCGCAGGCCGCGCGCACCGGTTTTCCGCTCGCGGGCACGGCTGGCGATGGCTTTCAGCGCATCGTCACGGAACTCAAGCTGCGCGCCTTCCATCTGGAACAGCTTGGCGTACTGCTTGACCAGCGCGTTCTTGGGCTCCCTGAGAATCGAGATGAGCGCAGGCTCATCCAGTTCTTCCAGCACCGCTGCCACCGGCAGACGCCCGACGAACTCGGGAATCAGGCCGAAACGCACGAGGTCATCCGGCTCCAGCTGCCGCATCACCGCATTGACCTCCTTGGCATCACCCTTGGAGCGCACGTCGGCGTTGAAACCGATGCCGGTCTTCTCGGTGCGCTGCTGGATCACCCGGTCCAGTCCCGGGAAGGCGCCGCCACAGATGAAAAGGATGCCGGCGGTGTTGACCTGCAAGAACTCCTGCTGCGGATGCTTGCGGCCGCCCTGCGGCGGCACACTGGCAATGGTGCCTTCGATCAGCTTGAGCAGCGCCTGCTGAACGCCCTCGCCCGACACGTCGCGGGTGATGGAGGGGTTCTCCGACTTGCGGGCGATCTTGTCGATTTCGTCGATGTAGACGATGCCCCGCTGGGCCTTGTCGACGTCGTAGTCACACTTCTGCAACAGGCGGGCGATGATGTTCTCGACATCCTCCCCGACATACCCTGCCTCGGTCAGCGTGGTGGCATCGGCAATGGCAAACGGTACATCAAGCAGGCGCGCGAGGGTCTCGGCCAGCAACGTCTTGCCCGAGCCGGTAGGCCCGATCAGCAGGATGTTCGATTTGGCGATCTCCACGCCGTCGGCGGCACCGCGGGTGGAAAGGCGCTTGAAGTGGTTGTAGACCGCCACCGCGAGGATTTTCTTGGCCTGATCCTGGCCAATGACGTACTCGTCGAGCACCGCACGGATTTCCTGCGGTTTCGGCAGGCCCTTGGCCTGCGGCTTGCTCTGCACTTCCTCACGGATGATGTCGTTGCACAGATCGACGCATTCGTCGCAGATGTACACCGACGGTCCCGCAATCAACTTGCGAACCTCGTGCTCGCTTTTTCCGCAGAACGAGCAGTACAGAACGCGACCACCCGATCCACTGCGTGCTTCGTGACTCATTGGCTCTCTCGTTGCACCGGAATGACGACCCGGTGACAGGTGTATAGCACAGCGTCGCCCCTTGGCAAACCGCGCCCCGACCAGCGTCTCAGGCGGACGGGCTGCCCGGCCGCCGGTCGATGATGCTGTCGATCAGCCCGTACTCCTTGGCGGCGTCGGCATTCATGAAGAAATCCCGCTCGACATCGCGTTCGATGCGCTCCAGCGGCTGGCCGGTGTGCTGCGCCAGCAGCGCATTGAGGCGCTCCCGCATGTAGAGGATCTCGCGTGCCTGGATCTCGATGTCGGAAGCCTGCCCCTGCGCACCGCCTGAGGGCTGATGGATCATCACTCGCGAATTGGGCAGGCAATAGCGCTTGCCGGCAGCACCGGCCGCCAGCAGAAACGACCCCATGCTGCAGGCCTGGCCGATGCACATGGTGGCGACGTCCGGCTTGATGAACTGCATGGTGTCGTAGATCGACATGCCCGAGGTGATCACACCCCCGGGGGAGTTGATGTACAGGTGGATGTCCTTGTCCGGGTTCTCGGACTCCAGGAACAGCAGCTGGGCAACCACCAGATTGGCCACGTTGTCATCGATCGGGCCGACCAGGAACACCACACGCTCCTTCAACAGCCTCGAGTAGATGTCGAAAGCCCGCTCGCCACGGGCGGTCTGCTCCACCACCATGGGGACAAGCATGGACTGCGGGGGCATCGTGGGGTTCATGGTCACCTCGGTCGATTTCGATGGGTCGCGCGATGGCCGGCCGCCGATCAGGCGTCCGCTGCGGCTGGCTGCGGTTGCGGCGGCTGCAGCAGGCTGTCCAACGACATGCTCACGTCGGTCGGCGTAACCTTGGACAACAGGGCATCCACGACCTGCTCTTCGAGCACCATCGCCCGCAGCCCCTGCAACAGATCCGGCCGCGACTGATAGTACTGCCGGACCTGCTCAGGCTGCTCATAATCGGCAGCAATGCTGGCGATCTCAGCGTCGACGCGTGCCGTGTCGAGCTCGATCTTCTCGCTCTTCATCACCTCACCGACCAGCAGCCCCAGCGCAACACGACGTTGGGCCTGCGGCGCGAAAATCTGCGCGGGCAGCATCTGATCGAGCTGCTCCGGCTTGAAGCCGGGCTGGTTCTGCAGGCCCATGCGCGCGGCTGCCTCCTGCTGCAGACGGGGCGTTTCCTGGGTCACCAGCGCCTCCGGCACTTCGATCGGGTTAGCCTCCAACAGCTGATCCATGACCTGCTGCTTGAGCCGGTTGCGGACCGCCTTGTCACGCTCCTTCTCGAGCGCCTGACGACACTTGTCGCGCAGGCCGGCTTCGCCACTGTCCGGGTCCACGTTGTGGCTCTTCAAGAACTCGCCATCAATCTCGGGAAGCGTAGGCGCCTCCACCTTCTTCAGCTCCACCTCGAACTGCGCGGTCTTGCCCTGCAGATCCTCGCGGCGATAGTCCGCCGGGAACGCAACATCCACGACAAAGCTCGCCGGAGCGGACTGCCCGACCATGCCCTTCTCGAGGTCGGGAAGGAACTGGCCGCTGCCAATTTCCAGACGAACGTCCTTGCCCTCGCTGCCACCGAAGGCTTCGCCATCGATCTTGCCGACGAAATCCACGGTTACCGTGTCTCCGTCCGCTGCGGCGCGCTCCACCACTTCGAAGCTGCGGCGCGCCTTGCGAAGGTTTTCCACCAGTCGATCGACATCGGCATCCGTAACCGACACGTCCGGACGCTCGACCTTGAAGGCATCCAGCCCCTGCAGCGTGATCTCGGGGTAAACCTCGATATGCGCCACGTACTCGAGCGGCTCACCGGCCTTTTCGGCGGTGATGTCGATCCGGGGCTGTCCGGCCGGGGCCACCCCGGCCTGCGTCAGCGCTTCCGGGTAGGTCTGGTTGACCAGATCCGACACCGCGTCAAGACGCGCGGCATCCCCGTACTGCTGCAGGATGACCTTCATCGGGGCTTTTCCGGGACGGAACCCGGGCACTTTGGCGCGCCGCGCCATACCCTTGAGCCGCTCGTCGACGGCCTTGCTGACCTGCTCGGCAGGAACACGAACTCGCAGTTCACGGCGCAGGCCGCCCGGGTTGTCCAGTTGCACTTCCATGGAATGTGGCTTCTCTATTTCAATGTTTCAGGATGCACGGCACGGAAGCCAGCGACGACGCAGGAGGCGGGCGACCGATCATGGGTTCGGATCCGATGCGTACCGAGTTGGTGCGGGAGGCGAGACTCGAACTCGCACGCCTTGCGGCGCTGGAACCTAAATCCAGTGCGTCTACCAATTCCGCCACTCTCGCATCGGGCCGCTCAGTATATCAGCGCGTGTGGATCCAGGCGGTGGCCGCTCCGCTGTCAGAAATGGTTCCCTGAGGGGCTTGCATATGAAATGCGAATCGTTATCATTTGAATCCTCAATGGAGGACATCATGCACATCGCCGAACCCCGCACGCTCAGCCTCAATCCGACCTTTCGCCGCCCGCGCGCGCCGACGCCCCGCCTGAAGAGCGAGGACCTGTTCCGGGATACCCACGAACTGGTCATCGAACATCACGGGGAGGAGTATCGCCTGCGACTCACCCGCAACGACAAACTGATCCTGAATAAGTGACACGCCGCGCCGGGCGACGCCCGGTTAAGCTGTGCGGATGCCCACCCGCTTCCGCACCCCGTTGGTCCTGCTGGGCCTGCTGACCGCCGCTCTGGCGCTGGTCAGTCTGCTGGTAGGCGCTGTGCCGCTTAACCCAGCCCGCGTCCTCGCGGGCTGGGGCATCGGCAGCGCTGTGCCATTGACTGCCCCCGAATGGGCGGTACTGCTCGATATTCGATTGCCCCGCATTGTGCTCGCCCTGATCGTCGGGGCAGCGCTGGCACAATCCGGCGCCGCCATGCAGGGTTTGTTTCGCAACCCTTTGGCGGAACCCGGTGTGGTCGGCGTTTCAGGTGGCGCAGCATTGGCGGCCGTTACCGCCATCGTCCTGGGCCTCCCGGCAGCGCTGCCGCTGCCCACGCCACTACTATTGCCAATCACGGCGTTCATCGGCGGCTGGACCGCGACCCTGTGCGTGATGTCACTGGCCCGCATCGACGGCAGTCTGCGAATGGCCACCCTGCTGCTCGCCGGCATGGCCGTGAATGCGATCACCAGCGCCGGCATCGGCTTTCTCGCACACACCGCCGACGCCACCGCGCTGCGAACCCTCACATTCTGGTTGTTCGGCTCGCTGGGCCGCGCGGGGTGGGCAGAGTTGTTCTGGACCGTCCCGCTACTGTTGGTCCCGCTACTGACCCTCCCTGCACGTGCGCGTGCACTCAATGCGCTCCTTCTGGGTGAAGCCGAGGCAGGCCACCTGGGCGTGGATGTCGAGCGCCTGAAACGCCACGTTTCGCTGTTGGTGGTCCTGTCAGTCGCCACCAGTGTGGCCGCCACCGGCATCATCGCGTTCGTCGGGCTGATCGTGCCGCACCTGCTGCGGCTGCGAGTAGGCCCCGATCACCGCCTCTTGCTGCCGAGCGCTGCCCTGGGGGGGGCCTGCCTGCTGCTGACCGGCGACCTGCTGGCGCGGACCCTGTTGGCACCCGCCGAGCTGCCCATTGGTGTATTGACTGCCCTGGTGGGAGGGCCTTTCTTCCTGTGGCTGCTGGCCCGCGGCCGCGACCGCAGCGGACTGGATCCCTGAAACCATGACATTGCCCCTGCGGCCGCTCACGCCTCGCCTGCGGCGCGTAAAGCCCCCGAACGACGCTGCCCCCGCCCATGGACATCTCCACCGGATCGGCGCGCTGACATGACGCTCTCGCTCGCCGCCGCCGCATGGACCGACCACGGACATACCCGACTGCACGAGGTCTCGCTGACGGTCACGCCTGGCCGCATTCACGCCGTTCTCGGACCCAACGGCGCCGGAAAATCCAGCGTCGTGCGATTGTTGGCCGGCGATCGGGCACCCAGCCGGGGACAAGCGCGACTGGATGACCGACCGCTCATCGAGTGGGATCGTCAAGCCCTGGCAAGGCGGCGTGCGGTGCTGCTGCAGGATGACACACTGCAATTTCCCTTCCGCGTCGAGGAAGTGGTCGCCCTCGGTCGCCTGCCACATCACCCCGAATCCGATGCGGTCGAACGTTCCCGTATCGACGCGGCGCTGAATGCAACCGCAGCCGCCGCCTTCCGCGACCGACGCTTTACCACCCTCAGCGGTGGCGAGCGGCAGCGGGTGCGGCTGGCGCGCGCGCTGTTGCAAGTCTGGCCCGAGGACGACGTATCGCGCTACCTGCTGCTGGACGAACCCACCAGCGCATTGGACCTGGCTCATCAGCACGACTGCCTGGCCATGCTCCGTGAGCGGACCCAACATCAGATTGGCGTGCTGGTCGTCCTGCACGATCCCAACCTGGCCTTGGCCTATGCTGACACGGTCACCCTGTTGTGCTGCGGCGAGCAGGTGGCGCAGGGCCCCCCGGACGAAGTGCTGACCCCGACGGCGCTGAGCCGCGTCTTCGGGATACGCGCCCGCGTGATGACGCGCGCCGATGGCCGACCGCAACTGCTGATCGACGGTCGCTGAAGCCCTCAGGCATGTGAAAAAATCGAACGCCGACGGGGGTGTTCGACAGAGGGCGCAGCAGACTGGCGAGCCTTTCACATGCCCTCAGTCCTCGTCTTCAGCGTCCTCAGGCACCGGCACCTCAAGCGATGCCGCTTCAGCCTGCAACAGACGCTGCGCCAACAACGCCGCCTGAGTCCGTCTGACCAGGCCCAGCTTACGCAGGATGGCTGTCACGTGCGCCTTCACGGTGGCTTCGGTGACGTGGATTTCATAAGCGATCTGCTTGTTGAGATAGCCCTCCGCCAACATCATGAAGACGCGGAACTGTTGCGGCGACAGGCTGGCGATGCGCTTGGCCTGGTCCCGGTCAGCCTGCGACACGGCAGCGTTCAACAGTTGCGGCGGCGTCCAGATCCCGCCTTCGGTCACCTGTTGAAGTGCCTCGGACATCACCGGCAGTCCAGCGGATTTCGGGATAAAGCCGGAGGCGCCAAAGTCGAGCGCCCGCCGCATCACGGCGGGATCCTCGTGCCCCGATACCACCACCACCGGCAAGGCGGGATGTTCATTTCGAAGGTACAGCAGCGAGGAAAACCCATCGGCCCCGGGCATATGCAGGTCCAACAGCACCAGCTCTGCATCCGGCGATGACTGCACCGCCTCCCGCAGGGACTCGAAGCGGTCGACCTCGATCACCCGGGCACCTGGCATCAGGCCCTGCAGTGCCTGCACCAGCGCGGCACGGAACAGCGGGTGGTCGTCCGCCACAATCACAGTAGAAGGCTGCATGCGGGTCAACCTCGTTATCGACGCCTGAGCGCCCGGCAGGTGTTCCATCATGGTAGTCGTCCTGCAGTTGATCATCACCCCTGCTTCTACGCCGACCCTTGCGGCAAGACCATACGACCTTCGCGCAAGGTCACCTTTGGTCGTATCTCACGGGACAGTTCGACCAAGGAGGAATGGCGCCCCGCCGAACCCGGGCAGACAGTCGGTCATCGCGTCCGACGAGGCGCTCGCAAAGAGAGGAGAGATGAGCATGAATACCGGATCCCGCGCCTTGTGCGCTTCGATCATGATGCTGGGCCTACCCGCCTCCGCGATGGCCAATGACATCAGTATCGGCACCACCACCCTGACCTGGGGCGGCTATCTCAAAGCCGATGCGATCTACAGCCAGTTCTCGGAAGGCCGGGTTGCTCAAGGCGGGGGGCGGGATTTCTACCTGCCTTCTGCCATCCCGGTATCGGCTGGCGGCGGCGACAGCTACAGCGTCCTGGACGCCCACGCCAAGGAGACCCGCCTGTTCGTTGCCGCCAAGACCCACTACCAGGGGCTGGCGATCGGTGGCCACATCGAGTTCGACTTCATCGTCAACCAGGGCGGCGCCGATGAGCGCGTTACCAACGCCTATAACCCTGGCCTGCGCCGGGCCTTCATCACGCTCAACAATTGGCTGATCGGCCAGGAGTGGACCACTTTCCAGAACCTGGGCGCCATTCCGGAAACCCTCGATTTCGTAGCGTTCCCATCCGAGGGCACGGTATTCGGACGGCAGCCGATGGTTCGCTACACCCACGGCGGCTTCGCCATCGCCTTGGAGAACCCCGAATCCACGATTCAAAACGGTGTCAGTGGCGGCAACCCGGTCCGCCTCACCACTCAGGATGGCCGGATCCCAGACCTGACCGCCCGCTACCTCTTCAAGGTAAGCGACGCCACGCTCGGTCTGGCGGTACTGGTACGTGAGATCTCGGTTGATCAAGGGGGCCTCGACGACCGTGAGACCGGCGCCGGGGTCAGCTTCAGCGGCAAGGTCCCCTTGGGCGCGCCGGACTTGCGCTTCATGGTCACGACCGGCGAAGGCATCGGCCGCTATGTCGCACTGAACACGGCTGTGGATGCCGCAATCGACGCCAACATGACACTCGACGCTGTGGGCATCACCGCCGGCTACATCGCCTACCGCCAACCTTGGTCACCGAAGTGGCGCAGCACCCTGACCTATTCGCACCTCAGCGTCGATAACAACGTGGCCATCAGCGGCGGAGGTGCAACCAAGACGGTCAGCAGTGTCAGCCTCAACCTGCTCTATTCGCCCGCACCCAAAATCACGACCGGTGTGGAGTTCCGACACGCCGAGCGCGAAACCGAGAACGGCGACGACGGCACCCTCGACCGTGTGCAGTTCTCTGCCAAATACGCGTTTTAGGCTACACTGGCGGCACGCAGTTCACGGCGCCCGGCCTCGTTGGTCGGGCGCTTTCGTCTGGAGACGTTCGTCGGGGCGTAGCGCAGTTTGGTAGCGCATCTGCTTTGGGAGCAGAGGGTCGGGGGTTCGAATCCCTCCGCCCCGACCATTTTTATCCTGGATCGCCCGATCACCTGGCGCTGATCCGGCGGTTGCCATCGTCCGACAGGACGGACTGTTGGCACAGCGCTGCCGGTCGACAACCACACAGCCTTACAGGCCCAGCGGCCCCAGCGGCCCCGCCCCTTCGCGCAGCACCTCCGGCACTTCTCCGGTCAGATCGACCACCGTCGTCGGCACCGTCCCGCAAGCCCCCCCAGCAACCACCACATCCACCAGCGGCAGCAGCGCATCGCGCCAGTCCTCCGCGTCCCCCACCGGCTCATCCTCCCCGGGCAATTGCAGGGTGCAGGAAATCAGCGGTTGGTCAAGTGTGGCCAGCAATGCACTGCAGACAGTATGGCCGGGGACGCGAATGCCAATGGTCTTGCGGCGCTCGTGGGCGACGCGCTTGGGCAGTTCCTTGGTGGCGAGCAGCACGAACGTATAGGGCCCTGGCGTCAACTGCTTGAGCAGACGGAACTGACGGTTGTCCACCCGCGCGTAGGTCGCAATCTCCGACAGATCGCGACAGACCAAGGTGAACTGGTGGTGCTTGTCGAAACGCCGGATGCGCCGCAGACGATCTGCGGCTGCCTTGTCATCCAGGTGACAGCCCAAGGCGTATCCGGAGTCCGTCGGGTAGGCGATGACGGCGCCTTCACGCACTCTCGACGCAATCTGTCCGAGCTGCCGCGTGTGCGGATTGTCGGGATGAACGTCGAACCAGTCGGCTGCCATCCCCCATTGTACGCCCCGCACTCCTTACAATGCGTGCATGAAACAGATTCTCGATCTCGCCCCCGCCGTGGTGTTCTTTGTCGCCTACTACCTTGGCGACATCTACATCGCCACAGCCGCCGTCATCGTCGCGCTGTTCGCCGTGGTGGCGCTATACGGCGTGCTGGAACGACGCCTCCACAAGATGCATCTCACTGCTGCCTTGTTGGCACTGGTGCTGGGGGGGCTGACCCTCTATGTCCGTGATCCGCTTTTCATCAAGTTCAAACCCAGCGTGGTTTACGGCCTGCTGGGGCTGCTGTTGGCGGGCAGCCATGTCGTGGGCGACCGGGTGTTGCTGGAGCGCCTGCCACAAAAGCTGCTCGCCCTGCCCCCTTCGCTCTGGCGCAGGATCAACCTGATCTGGGCCGGCTTCTTCCTCGGGCTGGCCACACTCAACCTCTACGTCGCAAGCCAACTCAGCGAAGCGGTCTGGGTGCAGTTCCGCACTTATGGTTACTCAATCCTCATGTTCGCGTTCCTGATGGCGCACCTGCCGTTTCTGGGCAAATACCTGCCGGAGTCCTCCCGTTGATGTATTACCTCATCCTGGCGGATGACCGCCCGGACGCCGCCGCGCGTCGTCAGGCGACCCGTCCCCAGCACCTGCGCTACCTCGCCGCCCTGCAGGACGAAGGCCGCCTGCTGCTGGCGGGTCCAAGGCTGGTACATGACGCCCCGGACCCCGCCGCTGGCGTCTCCGGCAGTGTCATCGTGGCGGCATTCGACAGTCTGGAGGCTGCACACACCTGGGCTGCAGCCGACCCCTACGCCGAAGCGGACGTGTTCCAGTCGGTCCGTATCGAACCCATGATCAAGGCGCTTCCAGCGTGAGCGAGACGACCCGGCTGGAACGCATCGAGCATGCCCTGCGCGAGGCCCTGGATCCGACAACCCTGCGGATCCGAGACGACGGCCATCTTCATGTCGGCCACGCCGGCGCCCGCAGCGGCAGAGGCCACTTTCACGTCACCCTGCGCAGCGAGGCGCTCAGGGGACTGACAGCAGTTGCGCGTCACAGGGCCGTCTATGCAGCGCTGGGCACACTCATGGAAACCGATATCCACGCCGTCTCACTGGACTTGGGGACGCCCGAACAGCCGGGGTAAGGGAAGCACCGGCCGGGCGTGTAGGACGTTTCCGATACCGGTGTCCGTACCGAATCCGGGAAGGTTACACCGTACTTCCCCTGTGCCATCATAGATTTGTTGTTGCTTACCTCACAGAAACAAAGGGGCTTAGGGTATGAAATCCAAAACACTATTGGGCGGGGTGGCGCTGAGCACCGCCATCGGCCTTTCCGGGCCAGCTGCCGCAGAAAGCCTGCTGTGCGATTGCAGCGTGGTAGACCGTTATCTGGGCGTGCTGGGAACCTACACGTTCGCCGATGACGAGCGCCTGTCCGACATCGACTACGCAACCGGCGTCAAACTCCTGTTCGGTAAGCAGTTTGCCGACAGCAGCTTCGGCTACGAATTTCACGTAGCGCTCGACACCTTCGAAACCGACGTCAACGGCACCGACTTCTACCGTCACGGCCTGGGTCTGGATCTGACCTATCGCTTCGGTGACCGTAGCGGCTTCACGCCGTTCCTGATCGCCGGCATCGGCGGTGCCTACAACGACGTGGTCCCGGACAATGAAGACGATTTCGACTTCACCGCCAACGCCGGCCTGGGCTTCGTCACCGGCGCCCTGACCGACTCGGGCCAGCTGCGCATCCGCGGCGAAGGTCGCTATGTCTACGACAACTTCCTGGACGGCTTTGACGACGTGCGGGTCGGCCTGGGGATGGAGTACGCCCTGTTCCGCCCGGCCGAAGCGCCGGCACCGGTCGAGGCCGACGTGCAGGTGGTGGAAGTGCCGACCGGACTGCTGGATTCCGACGGCGACGGCGTTGTGGACGAAAAGGACAACTGCCCGGACACGCCCGCTGGCACCCGTGTCGACGGCGCTGGCTGCCCGCTGGACAGCGTGATCACGTTGCACGGCGTCACCTTCGAGTTTGACAAGGACCGCCTCACCGCGGATGCCAAGACCATCCTCGACCAGGGTGTGGAAATCCTGACCAAGTACCCCGACATGCAGGTGCAGGTCGCGGGTCACACGGATGCCCTCGGTTCCGATGCCTACAACCTCGACCTGTCCAAGCGGCGCGCTGCCGCGGTGCTGGAGTACTTCGCCGCCAATGGCGTGGGTGAAGCCCAGCTGAGCTCCGAGGGTTATGGCGAATCCGAGCCGATCGCAACCAACGACACCGAGGAAGGCCGTGAGCTGAACCGGCGTGTCGAACTGCGCGTGCTCAACTAAGCATTGAGGAAAAAACCATGAACAAGATGAAGCATTGGATGAGCACCGCCGCGCTGGCGGGCTTCGTGACGCTGGGTGCGGGCCTCGCAGGCTGCAGCGCCGATGGCGTTCAGGATTTCGACTCCGGTTCAGGCTCGGTCGGTGGCGGCCTTGACCCGGACAACGATGTCATCGATCCCGGCAACGGCTTTCTCAACGACGGCTCGATCGGTGGGTCCGTCTCGGTTGACGGTCAGCTGATCGAAGGCACCTTCCGCTGCACCAACAGCGCCCAGTCCCAGTTTGGCGCGACCTCGGAAGTCGGTAGCGGCGGCCTGGTCGGCGGCCCGCTGTCACTGCTGCTGGGCCTGCTTGGCGGCGGCACGCTGACGCAGCTGTTGAACAGCGTCACCGAAGTGAACGACACCATCGACGGCTCGCTGGACACCCACAGCACCTTCAACCTGACCGTGGGCCTTCTTGGGGGCCTGCTGTCGTCGGTCGATCAGATCGTGCACCTGCCCACCAGCCGCAATGCCGGCAACTATGCCGTGTTTGCGGTGGCCTTCCCGGCCGGCACCGTCAACCTGTCGCTGCTCAACCAGATACAGGTCAACACCTTCCTGGGAGGCACCCTTCAGGAGTCCTCGGTGCCGCTGACGCAGAACGGGCTGGACCTGCTCGGTCAGACCCTGGCAGGCGATGTGTTTGCCTTTGTCGGGTTGAAGGCGACCAAGCCGTTTGACACCGCCACCCTGAGCCTGACCCCGGGTCTGGTCAGCGCGGACGTGGGCGAAGCGATGTACGCCTACGAGATGTGCACCAACCTGGAAGTGATTCCGCCGCCGATCTGACGGTCGCGCATCACTGACTGTTGTCACGAAAGCGGGGGCCGAAAGGCCCCCGCTTTTTTTGTGCGCAACGGGCGTACAGCGCCCAGCACTCGAATACCCGACAGCAGGGTCATCGCCATGACCAGGCCCTGCAGCATCAGCGCAAGCTGCGGCCAGACTGCCTCCAGCAACGAAGGCAGATGCCCCTTGTACCAAGCCTTGATGGTGCCCAGAAGGGGGTGCACCCTCAGCAACTGCGGAGACTGTCGCACCACCCAGACCACCCCGTCCCGACCATGGCGCGCCGCCTGTCGCAGCAGCGGATCGATGTCCGGACCATGACGCCGACTCAGATCCAATACCGGCGCCCCTCCTGCCCACACCGCGTAGCGTGTTTCCGGTGACCGGACAAGGCGTTGCAAGTGCGGTAGATCGTCGACCCCCCGAACCGAACGGAGCAGCCTCAGCGCGATTGCCGGATCGGTCTGATCGGCAATATCCGACGTCATCCGGGCCACCGTCCGCAGCGGCGCGAAATCGCCGGATCGCACCGCATCCCGCCCCATGTCCGTCAATTGCCGGGACAAACGCCCACTCAGCGCGCCACTGCGACGCCCCACTTTCAGCACGGCCAATCCGGTGTCGGCTGCGGGGGTGGCGGTCGACACCAGCCCCAGGCTCGACAGGGCCACGATGACAGGATCGACGGGCGCATCCCTCGCTGCACGATGTCCCTGAATCACGAGATCGCGGACATCACCGAACACCAGCAAATCCGCCACGACGGCCCCGGCAAGGGCTTCCGGCGTCTCTCCCTGTCCGTGCCAGGCGCCCACCAGCAGCTGTCGTCCCCGATAGCGCCAATCCTGCTGCGAGGCTTCGATGGAGGCACGCAGATGCGCCGCTTCGGGCGTGCCCGGAGCGAGGTCCAAGACCATCAAGGCTTCGGCGTAGCGCGTTTCCTCAGCAAGCGCACGGGCCTCGTCCACTGCCGCTACCGGTGGCAGCTGCCGCAACGCCCAGTGGGCCTGCAAGCTTGACCAGGACGGCAGCAGCCAAAGCAACAGCGCCAGCCACATCAGCAGGCGCAGCACCGACATCAGCAGGGTCAGCCAGGTGAGCACATGGCCAGTGTGCCGCATTTCGGCCAGCGAGCTGCCTTCTGCGCAGCTTCAGGGAGCGCCCTGCGCCACCATCGTCAACAGTGCCGCCCAATCGAGCACCGGCACGCCCAGGGCCTGGGCCTTCGCAAGCTTGGAGCCCGCTGCCTCGCCAGCCACGAGGAAATCGGTCTTCGCCGACACACTCCCCACCACCTGCCCTCCGGCGGCCTGGATACGGGCTGCGACCGCATCCCTCGCCTCGGGCAGAGTGCCCGTGATAACAAACCTGCGTCCGCTCAGCGGACCCTCGACCGGTCGTGTCGGAAGGTCTGACCAGCTCATGCCCGCCTCCTGCAGACGTTTCAGCAACGCCCGGTGACGGGGGTCCATGAACCAGTGCACGAGACTGCGCGCCACCTCGATACCCACATCCTGAACGCCGCGCAGGCGGGGAAGCCGCTCGCGATCCTTCAGTGACGGATCATCGGTGGATGCGTCCGCCTCACAGGCCTCCATCAGGGCTTCCAGACTGCCAAAGTGGCGCGCCAGACTGTCCGCTGTCGCTTCTCCGACATCCCGGATGCCCAGCGCGAAAATCAGCCTCGGCAATGTGGTGTTGCGCGCCGCCGCCAGCGCCTGATGCACATTGGCGGCTGATTTCTCACCCATCCGCTCCAACCGGGCCAATGCTTCGACCGACAGACCGAACAGATCGGCGGGATCTTTGACCAGCTGCTCATCGATCAATTGCTGGATCAGCTTGTCCCCCAGCCCCTCAATATCCAGCGCGCGACGCGAAACGGCGTGCAGCAACCCGGCATGCAACTGGGCCTGACAGGTCAACCCGCCACTGCAGCGCGCCACCGCCTCACCCTCGGGGCGCTCGATCACGCTACCGCATACCGGACAGGCCGAAGGCAGCACCACAGGCTTCGCGTCTGCAGGCCGGTGCTCCAACACGACGCTCCGCACCTCAGGAATGACGTCACCGGCCCGACGTACGATCACCCGGTCACCGATATGCAGATCCTTGCGCCGGATCTCATCCACATTGTGCAAGGTGGCATTGGAGACCGTTGCACCACCGACAAAAACCGGTGCCAAACGAGCCACCGGGGTCACGGCGCCGGTGCGGCCGACTTGCCACTCGACGTCCAGCAACTCGGTCTGCGCTTCTTCGGCCGGGAATTTGTGGGCGATGGCCCACCGGGGCGCGCGGGCAACGTAGCCCAGCTCTTCCCGTGCAGCGAGATCGTCCACCTTGTAGACCACCCCATCGATATCGAAGGGCAACGCCGCGCGACGGGACAGCAGGTCGCGGTAGTACCCGAGACAGGCCTCCACACCACTGACCTGTTGCACCAGGTCACTCACCGGCAGCCCGAGGGCGCGCAGCGCCGCCAGCAGTTCGGTCTGGCTGCCGGGCAATTGCCAGCCCTCATGCGCCCCGATTGCATAGGCCAGAAATTGCAGTGGTCGCCGCGCCGTAACGCCAGGATCAAGTTGACGCAAAGCGCCCGCAGCGGCATTGCGCGGATTGACGTAGGTCTTCTCGCCGCGGGCCTCCTGCTGCTGGTTGAGGCGCGCGAATCCCTCCAGCGGCAGGAACACTTCGCCACGCACTTCGAGCAGACGGGGTACATCGCCGCTCAAACGCAGCGGGATGCTGCGCAAGGTACGCAGGTTGGCGGTCACCTCCTCTCCGGTCTGCCCATCGCCACGGGTCGCTCCTTGAACCAGCACGCCCTCTTCATATCGCAGGCTCACGGCCAGGCCATCAAGCTTTGGCTCGGCGGTATAGGTTGCCACCGACCAGCCCATCCCCTCGCATACGCGACGGTCGAACTCGGCGAGCTCTTCCTCCGAAAAACAGTTGCCCAACGATCGCATGGGCACAGCATGTCGAACCGGAGCGAAACGTGCGGAAGGCGCAGCACCGACACGCTGCGTCGGCGAGTCTGCCGTTATCCATTCAGGGTGCGCTGTCTCGATCGCCTGCAACGCGCGAAACAGACGGTCGTATTCGGCATCACTGACCGTCGGTGCGTCCAGCACGTAATAGGAGTGATCGTGCGCGCGAATCTCATCGCGCAGGGCCTGCAGCCGTGCGCGCTCCGCATCAGCGGTCATGCGCGGTCAGCTCAACTTGCGTGCGTGCGCCCACTCGGCCATTCGCTGCCGGAGCGACTGGCGCGTGTCATCGGTGAGCACCTCGCGACGCTGGTCAAACACCTCGGCATTGAGCGCACCTGCCAGCCGATCACAGGTGCTGAACATGTCATCAAGGCAGGCCACCGGCTTCAATGGCCCCGGCAAGGTCATGAAGACCGTCAGCCCGGGCGTCGAAAACGACGCAGCTTGCGCCGGATCCAGCTCACCAGGCTTGATGATGCTGGCAACGCTGAATTGCACCATGCCATTGGTGACCCGGTGATAGATCTGCTTGGCCCCGAAACTCAGACGCTGCGCCTGCAATGCGGCGTGCAGCCGCTCGCCCGGGATTGCCTTGCCATCGCGTTCAGCGACGAACAGCACCACCAGCTCCTCCTCATCCTCTACCGGGGCGGCGGCCGGGATCGACACGGGCTCAGGGCTGGCGGAACCGGAGGCCGGCGTGCTTGACACTGTCGGCGCCTGCCGCGCCTTCACGAAGGCCGGAACCGGTGGCTCCGCCGTAACCGGCGCCGCTTCGGATTCACCCGCAAACAGGTCGGCTGACTCGCCGGGCGCCTTGGGCGGCTCCATTACCGGGTTGGCGCGCTTTCGCGGCCGCCCCACTCCGAACTCGTCGAACTGCCCCGTGGCACCGAAGATATCCATCTGATCGGCTCCGGGCAGGCTACGCGACTTGCCACCAGCAGAAGGCGGTGTCCAGCGGTCGCCGCTGCCGGCGCGCTCCCGACGGCTCACGACCACGATGGCCACGACCACCGCCACGCCCAATATGAGCAATGCCCACTGCAAGATGCTCATGCCACGGCCTCTCGATCTTCGGTCAGGGCCACCGCCTGCTGGACGTCCACGCTCACCAGACGGGACACGCCTGGCTCCTGCATGGTGACGCCGTGCAGATGCGCGGCCAGTTCCATGGTGATTTTGTTGTGGGTAATGATAATGAATTGAACCGCTTCCGACATTTCCCGCACCACATCGCAAAAACGGCCGACGTTGGCGTCGTCCAGCGGTGCGTCCACTTCGTCCATGAGACAGAACGGCGCCGGGTTCAACTGGAACAGCGCGAGCAGCAGCGCAACGGCAGTCATCGCCTTCTCGCCACCCGACAGTAGCTGGATGGTGGAGTTGCGCTTGCCCGGCGGGCGCGCCATCACCCGCACACCGGTGTCGAGCAGATCGTCACCGGTCAGCTCCAGGTACGCCTCTCCCCCACCGAAGAGTTTCGGAAAACGATCCACGAAGACCGTGTTGACGCGGTCGAAGGTATCCCGGAACAGGGCCTTGGTTTCGGTATCGATCTTCTGCATCGCCGCTTCGAGCGTTTCCAGCGCGCCGACAAGGTCAGCATGTTGCGTATCCAGATATTCCGCGCGCGCCTGGCCCTCCTCGAGCTCCTGAATCGCCGCCAGGTTGATGGCCCCCAGACGCTCGACTCGCCGCAGGACCGCCGACAACTCGCCTTCCCAGGCCGCCGGCTCGGCGTCAGCCGCCACGGAGGCCTCCAGGGCGCTTCTCTCGAACCCGGTTTCCGCCAGCTGGCCCACCAACGCCTCGCCACGGGCGCGGCTGTTTTCGGCCGCGAGCCGCGCGACCTGCACGGCCTCGCCTGCCGCTTCGCGCTGCTGCTCGGCAGTCATCAGAGCCTGCTGGGCCTGAACCAGCCCCTGCTCAACCCCCTCGGCCTGCTGCCGGACCTGTCGCAGCTGCTCGCGCGCGGCGCCCGCCGTCTGCTGCGCCTGCGTCAGCGCGGCTTCCTGTTCCGCCAGCGGCTGTGCCCATTGCTCAGCCTTGTCGGCGTTGCTCTGCACCTGCGCCGCCATCGCCTGATGGCGTTGCACCAGTTCATTGAGTCCCTGTTCCATCCCGGACAGCGCCGATTGCCGCGACGCGCGCTGCACCTGCTGCTGGTTGCGGTTCGACTGCTGACCGGCAAGGTGGGCACGGGCGCGCTGCACGTCGTCCCGCCGCTTCGCCAGGGTTTGCTGCACCTCACCACGTTGCTGCTTCAGGGCCGCGGCAACAGTTTCAAGGTCGGTCAGGCGGGCACGCGCCGAGCCCAGTTCCTGTTCGGACGACTGCATGGCACCCGCGGCTTCTTCCTGCTCGGCCAGCAGCCGTGCCTGTCGGGCCTGCATCTGTTCGAGCCGCACCTGCTGGGATTGCTGCACCGCCAGCTTCTGGGCATGGCGGCTGCGACTCTGTTCAAACTGCGCGGCCAGGGAGCGGCGCTCCGCCTCCAGTCGCTGCATCTGTTCGACCTGCTCGCGGACCGTGCCATCCAGTCGGGCAATGCGTGTCTCGACACGCTCCAGCTCATCACGAAGCTCCTGAATGAGGCGCCCGCGGACGATCACGCCCTTGTTGTCATCTCCCCCGCGCGGGTACCGCAGCCAGTCACGACCGCCCCAGAGGCCTTGCGGGGTGATACAGGAGGCACCGGGTGCCAACGCGCCCCGACGGGCGGCGAGGTCCTCCGGCGAGGAGACAGGCTCAATTTCGGCCAGGACCGCCAATACCGCTCCGGGGCCCCGCACATGCTGCGCCAGCCCCCGCTCGCCGCGTCGCAGGGCGCCATCCATCACGGTCAGGCCGGCCTTGGGCCCCTGGGCAGGCCAGGACCGCTGATCCAGGCGATCGAGCACCGGCGCCTGCAGCAGCCCCTCCAGCACCTGCTCGACGGCCGCCTCCCAGCCCGGTGTCACGTCCAGCACCTGGGCAAGGCGCGGTGCCTGCTGTAACTGCTGCTGCTGCAACCATTGATTGAGCTCGGCGTCATCCCGCCGCATGGCTGCCTGCTGCAAGGTTTCCAGCGATGACAGCCGGCCCTTTACGGATTGCTGCTGCTGCCTCGCATCGTGCAACGTGGCCTCGTCCGCCCGACGTGTCTCACGCACCTGGCTGAGCTGCTGGTCGACTTCGGTCAACCGCTGCTGGTGCTCGGTGACCTGAACCTGCAGGTCGGCCAGTTCCGTTTCTGCTTCCTGCAGGCTCTGCTGAACCGCCTCCACATTGAGGCTGGCCAGCTCCTGCTCGATCCGCTTGAGGCGCTCCTGCGCCTGAAAGCGGCTGCGTTCCAGGGCCTGGACGCGTACCCGTTCGGCCTCGGTCTGCGTCAGCGGTGCTTCAGCGTCGTGGGTGAACAGGTCCCAGGCCTTCTGGGCCTGGGCCAACGCGTCCTCAGCTTCGATCAGCGCCGACTGCGCCGACTGCTCCTCCGCTTCGGCTCGGGCGAAGGCTTCATCCAGCTGCACCAGCTGTTCACGTGCCTGGTCCAGCCGCTGCTGCTCACGGGTGATCCGCTCACCCAGCTCGCCCAGCCCCCGTTCCACCCCTTCCCGCTCCCGCTGCTGCAGCTGCTGCAGCTCGCGGGTGTGTGCCAGCGTCTGCTGTGCCTGCGCCTGGGACGCCTCGCATTCGTACAGGCGGGTCTGGGCCTCATGAATCGCCTCCTGGCTGGCGCGCAGGCGCGCTTCGGCATCGGCGCGCTGCTGCTGGGCAGCCTCCAACGCCGCACGGGACTGCTGCGCGGAGGCCTCGCGCGCCTCGATAGCGGCCTGCTGACTGGCCTGTTCCGCCTCGAGCTGGCGGGTGCGCAACAACAACAGTTCCGCCTTGAGCCGCCGCTCATCTGCCTTGAGCTGTTTGTACTTCTCGGCATTGGCGGCCTGACGCTGGAGTACCTCAAGCCGCCCCTGCAACTCGGTCCGCACGTCGTTGAGTCGGTCCAGATTCTCGCGGGTCTGGCGGATCCGGCTCTCGGTTTCGCGGCGGCGGTCCTTGTACTTGCTGATGCCCGCCGCCTCTTCCAACCAGTGACGAAGCTCCTCGGGCTTGGCTTCGATCATGCGGCTGACCATGCCCTGCTCGATGATGGCGTATTGGTTCTTGCCCCCCAGCCCTGTGCCCAGGAACAGGTCGGTGACGTCGCGCTTGAGACATTTGCGCCCGTTCAGGAAGTACTGCGAGCTGCCATCGCGGGTCAGTTCGCGGCGCACCGAGATTTCACTGTAGGCGGCATAGGCACCGGTGACCTGCCCGTCACTGTTGTCGAACAGTAACTCCACGCTGGCGCGACCGACCGGTTTGCGCGACTTCGAGCCGTTGAAGATGACATCCTCGGCGTCGGCACCGCGCAGATTCTTCATGCTGGTCTCACCGAGCACCCAGCGCACCGCGTCGATGATGTTGGATTTTCCGCAGCCGTTGGGCCCGACCACGCTGGTCAGGTTGGCGGGAAGCGGCAGATGGGTCGGGTCCACGAAGGACTTGAACCCGGCGAGTTTGATGCCCGACAGTCGCATGAATGGCTAGGATTTACTGGCACGGCCCATAAGGGCAAAGGCGGCAGTGTAAATTATGACGCTTTGACAAGCGCCCCCAACATGGTCAGCCAACCCAGCAAAACGCTCGAAACCTTCTCCAACCCGGCGCCGCAGCGCGATTTCGTGATCCGCATGCGGATTCCGGAGTTCACCTGCCTGTGCCCCAAGACCGGCCAGCCGGATTTCGGCACGCTCTACCTTGAATACATCGCTGACTCGGCTTGCATCGAGCTGAAGTCACTCAAACTGTATATCTGGAGCTTCCGCGACGAAGGCTGCTTCCACGAAGCTGTCACCAATCAAATCCTGGACGACCTTGTGGCAGCCACCATGCCGCGTTTCATGCGCCTGACGGCGGTGTTCAATGTCCGAGGCGGCCTGTACACACATGTCACCGCGGAGCATTGTCAGCCTGGGTTCACGCCAACACTGCCGCCACCGGCGTGGCATGTCGATCCGACCGGCGCCGGCCAGCCGCCCCTGTGAGTCAGTCCAACGCCGGATAACCGGTGATCTCGCGGATACGGTGATACAGCGGCCGCAAACGGCCATAAAGCGGCCGGTAGACTTGCCGGTACAGGGCATCGTACTGCGCCTGCGGCGCCGGGTCGGGCAGGAATCGCTGCCCGACCCGGGTCATGGCCGCAACGGCCGATGCCGTATCGCGATACACACCCAGACCGACCGCAAGGTTGATGGCGGCACCCAGCGCCGAGGTTTCGGTGACCACCGGACGCTCCACCGGCTGTCCGAGAATATCGGCAGTGATCTGCAGGATGGCATCGCTCTGCGCACCACCGCCCGAGACACGGACCACCGTCAGCGGGTGGCCGAGCCGGCGCTCGATCTGCTCCTTGCCGGCACGCAGGCCATAGATCAACCCCTCCACCAACGCCCGGTAGAAGTGGGCGCGGGTGTGCACATCGCCGAAACCGATGACCGCACCCTTGGCCTCGGGTCCCGGGTCGCGGATCCCGGGCGTCCAGTAGGGCTGCAGCATCAGACCCTGACTGCCGGCGGACACGGATGCCAGCAGCCGATCGAAAAGGTGCTCGACCGGAACACCCTGGCGCCGGGCTTCGGCCTGCTCCGCATGCGCGAACTCACGCATGAACCAGTTGACCATCCAGAATCCACGATACAGCTGGATTTCCGTGTTCCACGCACCGGGCAGTGCAGCGGGATAGGCCGGCAGGTGGCGTTGTACTTCGACATACCGGGTCTGCGTGGTGTTGATGGTGGCCGAGGTCCCATACGAAAGCTGCGCCACCTCCGGCGTCAACGCGCCACACCCCAACACTTCGCAGGCCTTGTCGGCCGCACTGGCCACGACCGGCACCCCGGCGGGCAGCCCCATGGCCGCTGCGGCTTGTGGACGCACGCGCCCCATGAGCCCCCCTGGCGCCACCAGATCTGGCAGCTGGGCTGGGCGGATCGCCAATGCGCGCCACTTGAAATCCCCGGCCCGTGCCCAATTCAGGCGTCGATAATCGAAAGGAACGTATCCCACCTGCGCAGCCTGGGCGTCGACATACCGTCCCAGCAGCCTGAAATGCAGCCAACCGGACAAGAACAGGAACCGTGCCGTCCTCGCCCAGAGTGCCGGTTCATGCTGCGCCAGCCAGTTGGCTTCTGCCTGCGCCTGCAGATGACCAATCAGATCCCCCACCCTGGCCATAGCGAATAACCCCGACCACCACGGCCCCAACGGCGGAGGGCGGGTACAGCGACGCTGGTCCAGCCAGACGATCGCCGGTCGCAGCACCTGCCCCTCGGCATCCACGCAGATCACGGTGGCACGCTGGGTGGTCATCGAAAGGCCGGCGATCGCTGCGGGCGCAACGCGTCCCTGTGCCCAAAGTTGCTGACAGACGGCGCAAACGCCGCGCCAGTAAACCTCAGGATCCTGTTCAGCGCCGCCGGGCGACGGCACTTGGTAGGGCGGAAGAAAGGGCTGCTGCGCCTTGTCGATCACCCTGCCCGCGTCATCGAAGACCAATGCACGAACGCTCTGCGTACCAACATCCAGGGTGAGCAGGCGTGTTTCGCTCATGCGGAGACCAGGGGGGCGTGGTCACGCCACCATTGGCGCTGATAACGCTCGATCTCGGCCTCCGCCCGGTCCGCGGACCACCCCAACTCGGGTGAAACCCTGGCGAGGATCTCCGGCATCCATTCACGGCCGCCTTCCGGCAGCAGCAGTCCGAGCCGCGTACGCCGCAACATGAGGTCATCGAGATGCCGCACTCGCTCGTTCCGCGCCGACCAGCGCAGCTCGGCCCAGGTGAAGGGCGTGTCGGCAATCTGACGATGGTCTTCACCGGGCATGTCCCGCAGGCAGCGACCTGCGGCCAGCACCCCCAACCGCGCATGGAGTCGTTGCTGGCTGGGGACCACACTGGCACTCATCAAGCGCCCTGCTCGCGGCGACGGCGCGAGCCCCGGCACCTGCTGCGCGGCAAGGGTCAGCACGTCCCTGGCCGCATGACGGAAGGTCGTCAGCTTCCCGCCGGTCACGCCAACGAGTCCCGGGCGGGACCAGATTGCCGACTCGCGGGACTCCGATGACGGGTTGCGGTGACCGCCCGCCACCACCGGACGCACCCCCGAAAAACAGGCAACGGCATCGCACAGGCGCGGGGCACGCGATGGAAACACTGCCTGCAGCGCCGCCAGCAGGTAGTCCCCCTCGGCTGACGACATCCGTACAGGCGCATCGGGCGCCTGATCGAGATCCGTAGTGCCACACAACACGCGCCCCAGCCAGGGAAAGGCAAAGACCGGCCGACCATCTTCGGGATGCAGCCAGGATATGGCGTGCCGCAGGGGCAACTGCGCGGGGGAGAATACGAGATGGCTGCCGCGCAATGGCCGCAGCGGCGGCGCACCGAATGCCGGATCGGCGTCACGCCCGGTCGCCAGCACCGTCATCGGCGCCCGAACCTGAGCCCCCGCGCCGGTCTCGGTATCCATCAGGGTCACGCCGACCACTCGTCCCCCTTCCAAGCTGGGCACGGCACGCGTGTAGTTGTGTGCGATGCCCCCCGCTTCGACGCCATCGAAGATCAGTCGCAGCACCAACCGTACGTCGTCGGTCACGGCATCGACAAAGTGCACCGCCCCCCTCAGTGCCGGGTGTGACAGCACCGGCACCTGATCACGCGCCTGCGCGGCGTTCCAGTAGCCTGCACGACGCACACCGGCGAGCCGGTCATAGAGCCAGAGGCCCGCCTGCAGGGTCCAGCGTGAGGGCGACACGCCGGCCTGCAGCGGCATCACGAATGGCAGGGGATCCACCAGCCCGGGCAGCGCTGCGGTCAGGCGGTCCCGCTCGCGTACCGCTGCTCGGGTAAGGCGCCACTGCCCCTGCTTGAGATACCGCAATCCACCGTGGACCAGCTTCGATGACCAGCTGGAGGTCCCGGCACCAAAATCGGCCGCATCAACCAGCAGGGTTCGCACGCCGGCCGTTGCGGCCATATGGAAGATCCCGGCGCCGGTGATACCCCCGCCAACGACGATGAGGTCGACTTCGGAGGGCAGTGACGTGGAATCGGTCACGCGAACAACTTGCCCGGGTTCATCTGCCCACCGGGGTCCAGCGCTTCGGCCGCTGATCGGATCATCCGCATTCCCAATGCCCCCTTCTCCTCCGGAAGATACGGCAGATGATCCCGGCCGACCCCATGCTGGTGGGAGATGGTGCCGCCGTGCGCAAGGATCACGCTGGAAAGCGCGTGCTTGAGGTCGCGCCACCGCGCCAGATCCTCGTCCACATCGCCGGCACAGGGAAACACGAACGTGCTGTAGATACTGCAGCCTTGCGCATAAACGTGCGAGAGGTGTGTGAACGCCAACAGCCGTTCACCGTGGACGGCGTAGCGGTCCTGGGCGGTCCGCTCCAGCGCACGCATCAAAGGGGTCGCCTGCGACCAGGGCACACAGGTTTCCACGGTATCGGCACCATAGCCGAGCTGCCACAGACTGTTGCGCAGATACGGCCCGCGAAACCGGTTCCTTGACCAGGCCTGCCCCATCGCCTTGCCGACATGAACGCCACGGAACCGCTTGGCCACTGCAAGTGCCTCGCGCAAATGACGCCGACACTGTCCCAGCGTACCGGTCACGCCGATCATCAGCAGGCACTGCCCCGGGCCGATTCCGCGCAAGCCCAGGTAACGCTGCAACCAGGCAATCAGCTTCTCGTGACCGGAGAGTCTCAGCTGCGTTTCGGTCTCCACCTCATTGGACACCCTCAGCATCGATAGCGGGATGCCCTGCTGCACCATCGTCCGCACACCGTCCAACGCGGTATCCCAGGAGGGGAAGAACACCGCATGAAACGACTCATGTGCAGGCTTGGGCCTTACCCGAACGGTTGCTTCCGTCAGCAACCCGAGGCGTCCCTCGGAACCCAACACCAGTTCGCGGAGGTCCGGGCCGGCGCTGGATGCCGGCACCCGGCCCACCTGCAGCGCACCGGAGGGACTGATCAGCCGCCCGCCATGAAACAGCTGCTCAATGCGCCCATAACGGTAGCTCTGCTGGCCCGATGAGCGCGTCACGACCCAGCCGCCAAGGGTCGAATACTCGAAGCTCTGCGGGTAATGCCCCAAGACATATCCCTGCCGCCGCAGTTGCGATTCAAGTGCCGGTCCCGCGATACCGGCTCCAAAGGTCGCCAGCTGATGACGGGCATCCAGGGTGATCAGATGCCGCAACCGGGACAAAGCAATGTTGACCACGGGGCGTTCACCCTCGGGCACATCCAGGTGACCGACGACCGACGTCCCACCGCCATGCGGAATCACCAACGCTCCCGCAGCGAGTGCCTCTGCCAGCACCTCCGCCACCTCCTCGGAGGATTCCGGAAACGCCACTGCATCCGCCACAGACCCGATACGACCGGACTTCAACGCGAGCCAATCCGGAAAGCTTTGACCGCGGGCATGGTCCAGCCGCACCTCGGCACTGGTCTGCCAGCGTGCACCCCATTGACCGCGCGGCGGCCTGATCCCGGCAACGGCCTGCTCACGCGAGGCGTCGGCACGCGGATGCCCCTCACCGATGCGTGCCGCGAGATACGCTTGGGCGAGCGTTCCCAGCGGGAAGTCATTGCCGTCGTCGCCCCAGCCATTCCAGCGTCGCATGAAAGGCTCCCTGCGCAAGTTCTCGAGGGAGTATAACGGTGCCTCTGCCGGTCTACGCCGGACTGAGCCGCCGCAAAGTCTCGAGTGTGATCCAGGGCTGGGGGCCGCCCTCGCCGCGTATCACGCGCGCCGGCGCCCCCGGTTCACCGAGGCTGCTCACCACCAGGGACGCACCGCTGAAATCCTGACCAACCGTGTCGTCGTTGACCGTCACCACCGCAGGCAATCCTGCGGCACGGGCCGCCCGCAGCCCCATTTCGGAGTCTTCCAGGGCCACGCAGTCGTGCGCCGTCAGGCCCAGACGCGCCATCGCCAGGCGATACAGGTCTGGAGAGGGCTTCTTGTGGCTCACCTCCTCCCCACTGGCAACCACCTCGATCACGCTGGTCAGCGCCGGCCCCAGGATGTACCGCAGCACCGGATTGAGCGTCTTTCGACTGGCATTGGTGACAATCGCCAGGCGAATACCCTGCTCGTTCGCCTCGCGAATCAGCCGCGCGATGCCAGGCCGCAACGGCACCCGCCCCCGGCGCATGTATCGACGGAAATATTTCGACTTCAAGGCATGTACTTCGGCCACCCACTGGTCGGCATCGGCATCCACGGCTGCCCGGTGAGTGCCCAGGTCGGGCTGGTACTGCTGCAGGTAGTGGCGCAACCGCTCGCGACCGCCGGGCTGACGTAGCAATTTGCGATAGAGTTTCGGTCCCCACCGGAAACTCAGTCCCATCTGCCGGAAGGCACGGTTATAGGCGGGTCGATGCCCCAGCGCCTCGGTGTCGGCGAGCGTACCGTCAACATCAAACAGGATGGCCTGGAGTGTCATGCGCAGAAACAAGGCATGAGCGTACTCCGGCGGGGCGGAGCCATGATTTTTCTATGCACGCGAATGTGCGGCACATGCTAACAAAGTGTCTAATCAAATCGTAGCGTCAACGCGGTATACAGGTCGGTTTGCCCCGACACCCAGCGGCCCACTGCATCTGGGTTCGCTGGCCACGGCGGCAGCCAGCTGGATTCGCGCGCGTCGACAGGGTGGCCTTTGGTATGTGCGGTTCGATGATCTGGATCAGGGGCGGTGCCCACCCGGCGCCAGCGATGACATCATGCAACAGTTGGCACGCTGCGAACTTCACTGGGATGCTGCGCCTTATCACCAGCGTGATCACCTGGAACGTTACCGTAATGCTGCACACCAGCTTCAAATAAGCGGCCACCTGTTTCCCTGCAACTGCACCCGTGCCGCACTAAGGACACGGCTTCAACAAACCGATCGCCGTTATGATGGACATTGCCTGCGCCACCCTCCGCGACACGGTCCCTGGTCGCTGCGGTTTCTGCCGATACCAGCAGACGGCATGATGTCCGTCATCGATGGCGCACACGGACCGCAGTCGCGCCCTCGCGAGGGCCTTTCCGGGTTTCCAGTGTGGCGGAGCGACGACCTCCCAGCCTATGCATTGGCAGGTGCTTTGGACGAGGTCACCCTCGGCATCACCGAAGTGGTTCGGGGCGATGACCTGCTCGAGGAAACCTTCGCTCAGGTCATGGTACTGAAGGCACTCGGCCTGCAGCCACCCGACTGGTACCACCTGCCGCTGCTCTACGGCACTGACGGACGCAAACTCTCCAAGCAGAATCATGCAGCACCGGTCGCCACTAACCGCAATCTGG
Organism: uncultured Polycyclovorans sp.; assembly: GCA_936928855.1. Taxonomy (GTDB): domain Bacteria; phylum Pseudomonadota; class Gammaproteobacteria; order Nevskiales; family Nevskiaceae; genus Polycyclovorans. Next base: position 33,003 of record CAKZHZ010000006.1, on the reverse strand, counting down.
CGCCCTACGACCTGTCACGCGCGCTGCAGCACTTGGGCTATCCCCTCCCCTCGGCGCTCACCGGTGCCGACTGCGCGACCCAGTTATCCTGGGCCTGCGCCACGGCGCTCCCCGGCACATCGCGGTAGTGGAGTGGCGCCGGTTCTGGCATGATCGCTTGATGCACTGCAACAAAACGCGCCGCTGATCATGTCCGACACTCGCATCATCAAGAAGTATCCGAACCGCCGCCTGTACGACACGGCCATCAGTCGCTACATCACGCTGGAAGAGATCCGTCAGCTGGTAATCGACGGTGTCGACTTTCGCGTGGAGGACAAGCGCACGCGACAGGACATCACGCGCAGCATTCTGCTGCAGGTGATTGCCGAGCGGGAAGAGAACGGCACGCCGATCTTCACCAACGAACTGCTGCAATTCGTCATTCGATACTACGGCGACCCCATGCAGGCAAGCATCACGCGATATCTCGAACTCTCCCTGCGCATGTTTGCAGAACAGCAGCACCATTTCACCGAGCAACTGCGCAACATGCTAGGTCAGGCGCAGCAGCCCTTGCAGACACTCAAGGAGCTGGCCGATCGACAGCTGCCAATCTGGAAGTCGGTACGACGTGAATTCATACGGAACCTTTCGGATCGCGCGAAGTCCATCAAGGCGAAGCTGCCTGACGCCTGAGACAACGGGGTTGCGTCGGCGTGATCGGTATCACGATTTCGTTACAACTTGTTGAAGGGATTGAATTTTTAAGTGAAGCGCAGTGATTGACATAGTAGTAAGTCATCTCTATACTGCACTGCAACATAACCCCGGTCATAAAAAACCCGACAAGTCGGGTGACCTGTCGGGTTGAAGAGTCTCCTCCAGAAAGGCCTAGCGCCTTTCTCGCACCTTGCCCCCCAATGCACATTGGGGGGCTCTTTTAGTTCCCCCCTCCAGAGGCCCCAAAGTGTCGCCGCTATTGCGGTTCGACCCATATGTAGTGTCTGCCGGTATTGTCATGAATCCGCCCTCGCAAAGCAAGCACTGATTCATACCCGCATGCCCCAGATTGCAGCACCTGCGCCGGGACGGGGCGCCCGCCGGGTGCACCTGCACCCGGCGGCACCACGATACCTCAGGCCTCGGCCACGTCCACCGACTTCATCGACAGCCGGATCTTGCCGTCGCGGCTCACTTCGAGCACTTTGACGCGTACCGTTTCGCCTTCCTTGACCACGTCGTCCACCTTCTCGACCCGCTTGTCGGCGAGCTGGGAGATGTGCACCAGGCCATCCTTACCCGGTGCGATGGTCACGAAAGCGCCGAAGTCCATGATCTTGGCAACCTTGCCCTCGTAGATCGCACCGACCTCCACGTCCCGGGTCAAGGCTTCGATGCGCGCCACGGCCGCCTGCGCCGCCAGCCCGTCGGTCGCAGCGATCTTGATGGTGCCATCGTCGTCAATGTCGATCTGCGTGTTGGTATCGCGGGTGATGCTCTGAATCGTCGCCCCACCCTTGCCAATGACCTCGCGGATCTTGTCGGGATGAATCTTGATGGTCGTGATGCGCGGCGCGTAAGGTGACATCTCGGAACGCGGTGCCGGCAGCACCTGATTCATCTGTTCAAGGATGTTGAGACGCGCCGTCTTCGCCTGCTCCAGCGCCTGCTGCATGATCTCGCCGGTGATACCGGCGATCTTGATGTCCATCTGCAGAGCCGTCACACCGTCCTGGGTTCCGGCGACCTTGAAGTCCATATCACCCAGATGATCTTCGTCACCCAGAATGTCGGTGAGCACGGCCCAACGGCTGTCTTCCAGGATCAAGCCCATGGCAACACCGGCCACCGGCGCCTTCAGCGGGACACCGGCGTCCATGAGGGACAGGCAGGCCCCGCACACCGACGCCATCGAGGAAGAGCCGTTGGACTCGGTAACCTCGGACACGACCCGCACCACGTACGGAAATTCCTTTTCGAGATCCGGCATCACCGCAGCCACGCCGCGCTTCGCCAGTCGACCATGGCCGATCTCCCGGCGCTTGGGCATGTTCATGCGCCCCGTCTCTCCGACGCAGTACGGCGGGAAGTTGTAGTGGAACATGAACTTCTCATGCCACTCACCTTCGATGGCATCAATGATCTGATAGTCCTTGCCCGTACCCAGCGTGGCAACGGCGAGCACCTGGGTCTCGCCACGGGTGAACAGCGCCGACCCGTGAGTCCGGGGCAACACGCCGGCACTGATGGCCAACGGCCGGACTGTGAAACGATCCCGTCCATCGATGCGAGGCTGACCGTCGAGGATACGGTTGCGCACGATGCGCGCTTCCAGCTGGTGCAGCCCTTCCTTCACCTGCATGTCGGAAACGGTGTCCGGCTTGGCCGCCATGGCGCTGGTACGCACTTCACCCAACTTGCCGTAACGGGCCTGCTTATCGGTGAGCGTATAGGCTTCAGTGACGGCGGGAGCATACTGCTCCACATAGGCGCCGACAGCATCGTCGCTCGGCGCCTGCCAGTCCCACTTCGGTTGACCCGCTTCAGCAACCAGCGCATTGATGGCGTCGATCGCTACCTGCATCTGCTCGTGACCGAACAGCACGGCGCCCAGCATCACCGACTCCGACAGCATCTCCGCTTCGGACTCGACCATCAGCACGGCATCGCGAGTCCCTGCGACCACCAGTTCCAGAGCAGACTCCTTCAGCTCGCTCTCAGTGGGGTTGAGCAGGAAGTGACCGTCTTTGTAGCCGACCTTGGCGGCGCCAATCGGCCCCATGAAGGGCGCACCGGTCAGCGCAACGGCAGCAGAGGCGCCGATCATGGCGGGGATATCGCCGTTGATGTCGGGGTCGAGCGACATCACGGTCGCCGCGATCTGGACTTCGTTGAGAAAACCATCCGGGAACAGCGGCCGCAGGGGACGATCGATCAAACGCGACGTCAGGGTTTCCTTCTCGGTCGGGCGCCCTTCACGCTTGAAGAAGCCGCCGGGAATCCGGCCGCCCGCGTAGAAACGCTCCATGTAGTCCACGGTGAGCGGAAAGAAGGACTGATCAGGCTTGGCTTCTTTCTTCGCAACGCAGTTGACCATGACCACGGTATCGCCCATGCGAACGATGACGCTGGCGGCCTGACGGGCCACCGCACCCGTTTCAAGGGTGATGGTCTGGTTGCCGTATTGGAAGGTTTTGGTAACGGCCGCAGCCGGCGTGGCGGGAATCGCCATGTTTTGAGCTCCTCAAATGGAAGAAGCCGCCCGGCCTCGTGTCGAGGGTCCGGCGGCTTCTTGAAGGTTCGAAATACGGGTCAACGAACGGGCCATGAACATCAGCGGGCCGCGAGCGTGATCCCTCACAGACCTAGCGACGCAGACCGAGATCGGCGATCAGCTTCAGGTAGCGGCTTTCGCTCTTGCGCTTCAGGTAATCCAGCAGGCCACGGCGCTGGTTGACCATCTTCAGCAGGCCGCGACGCGAATGGTGATCTTTCTTGTGATCAGAGAAATGCGTGCTCAGGCTGCTGATACGGGCCGTCAGAAGCGCAATCTGCACCTCGGGCGAACCGGTATCGCCGGGCGTGCGTGCGAACTTCTGGGCCACTTCAGCCTTATCGGCCACGGACATCGTCATGAAAAACTCCGGATAAATCGGTCAGTCGAAAAACAAACGGTAATAAAGTCCAATATTGTAGCTTTCCACACCGAAAAGCTGCAATAGACAAATCAGGGATAGCGGTCAGACAACCACCGTCGGGGCTGTAGCTGCGCCTCACGCACCTCGCCGAGACAAACAACGTCACCCGTCGGATCGATCACCGCCACATCGCCGGCTGCCGCACCCGGCAGGGGAACCCTGCCCCCACGTCGCAACAACGCGGCCTGATCGGCTGAAACCGCCACCCTGGCCCATTCGGGCAAGGCCGCCGAAAGCGGGAGCAGCAGCGCATCCAAAGCGGGCAGCCCGCCTTGGGCGGACGTCGCGGTGAGGGCATCGAAGGCAAGCATCGGCCCCTGGAACGGGCCGGCTGCGGTCCTTCTCAAGGCCACCAGATGCCCGACTTGCCCGAGCGCCCTGGCGATGTCCTCCGCCAGCACTCGGACGTAGGTGCCCTTGGAGCACCGCACCTCCATGTCAAAACGATCCGGCCCGGACGGCACCAGGCTCAAGGCATGAATGACAATATCGCGTGGCGCCCGCTCCACCACTTCACCCTCGCGCGCAAGCTGGTACAGGCGAACACCCTGCTGCTTGATCGCCGAGTACATCGGTGGGGTTTGCTGCTGGGGCCCCAGAAACGCCGCTGCGACCGCCGACAATCGTTCTGGCTCATAGCCGGCAAGATCACTGCGCTCGGTGACCTGCCCCTCGACATCGCCGGTATCCGTGGAGGCGCCGAGAACCACTGTTGCCCGGTAGCACTTATCGGAAGCCAGGAGTTGACCGCACAGCTTGGTGGCCTGCCCCAGGCAGATCGGCAACAGGCCGGTGGCCAGCGGGTCAAGACTGCCGATATGACCTGCCTTGTCCGCCTGATAACGCTTCCGCACCTCGATCAGCGCCGCGTTGGACGACCAGCCAAGCGGTTTGTCGAGCAAGAGGATGCCGCTGACCGTGCGCCGCGGGCGCCGCGGCTTGCTCATTCGGCATCCGGCTCCACAGCCGGCGCATCGTCACCACGCGTCCGCGCATGGACGTCATCCTCACGCACCGCGGTGCGAATCAAAGCACCGAGGCGATCCCCGGTTCGCAGCTCCTCGTCGGCCTGAAAGTGCAGCTCAGGCAGGTATCGCAACGACAGCACGCGTCCAACACCATGCCGCAAACGGCCAGCCGCCCGATTCAACACCTGAACGGCCGCCGCCAGATCCTCGTCACTGCCGAGAACGCTGACGCGGACCTTGGCATGCCGGAGGTCCTTCGCCACATCCGCGCCGGTCACCGTGACGCCGGCAACTCGCGGATCACGCAACTCGCTGCGGATCAAGGTCGCCAACACCTGCTGGAGCTGTGTGTTGACACGCAGTTTTCGGGAAAACTCACGGGGCATGGACGGACATTCAGGCGGCGGCAGTGGCCTTCACGGTACGCCGGACTTCGACGCGCTGGAAGCATTCGATCTGATCGCCGACCTTGACGTCGTTGTAGTCCTTCACCCCGATACCGCATTCGGTACCGGCTTCGACCTTCTGCACATCGTCCTTGAAGCGACGCAGCGACTCCAGCGTGCCCTCGTAAATGACCGTGTTGTCGCGCAGCACGCGGATCGGAAGGCTCCGCTGCACCGATCCTTCCAGCACCAGACAGCCGGCGATGCTGCCCAGCTTCTGGCTGCGGAACACGTCACGCACCTGGGCAATGCCCACGATCTGCTCGCGCGTCTCGGTTCCCAACAGCCCGGAGACCGCATCCGCGACATCATCGAGCACGTTGTAGATGATCGAGTAGTAACGGACGTCGACGCCGGTCTCCTGGATGCGCTTGCGCGCGCCCCCGTCGGCACGAACATTGAAGCCGATGATGATGGCCTTGGAGGCCAGTGCAAGGTCGATGTCGGACTCGTTGATACCACCGATGGCGGACGACAGCACGTTGATTCGCACTTCTTCGCTGGGCAGCTTGCGGAGCGATTCGGCCAGCGCCTCGGACGAGCCCTGCACATCCGCCTTGATCATCAGGTTGAGCTGCTTGACCTCGCCCTCGCCCATGCGGGCCAGGATCTGATCCATGCGCATGGCCTGGTTCTGCGCAAGCTTCTGCTCACGCATCTTCACTTCGCGCAGGTCCGCCAGCTCGCGCGCCTTGCGCTCGTCAGCGACCACCACCACGTCATCACCGGCATCCGGAACCCCGGAAAGCCCCAGTACCTGCACCGGAATGGAGGGGCCCGCACTCTTGACCGGGCGGCCCGCCTCATCAAACAGGGCACGAACGCGCCCGAAGAAGCGGCCGGACAGCACCACGTCACCCTGGTTCAGGGTGCCCGACCGCACCAGCACAGTCGCCACCGGACCGCGCCCTTTCTCGAGTGAAGCTTCCACCACGGTACCGCGGGCATCCGCATCCACCGGCGCACTCAACTCCAGGACCTCGGACTGCACCAGGATGGCGTCCAGCAGATCATCAATACCGTCGCCGGTATGACTGGAGACGCCCACCATCTGGGTGTCGCCTCCCCACTCCTCGGGAATCACTTCTTCCTTCGCGAGATCATTCTTGACCCGATCCACATCGGCCTCGGGCTTATCGATCTTGGTGATGGCCACAACCATCGGCGCACCGGCGGCACGCGCATGCTGAATGGCTTCGCGCGTCTGAGGCATCACCCCGTCATCGGCAGCCACCACCAGGATCACCACGTCGGTGATCTGGGCGCCGCGCGCACGCATACGGGTGAACGCCGCATGCCCTGGCGTATCCAGAAAGCTCACAACGCCCTTGTCCGTCTCGACATGGTAGGCGCCGATATGCTGCGTGATGCCCCCCGCCTCGCCAGCGGCGACACGGGTCTTGCGAATGTAATCAAGCAGGCTGGTCTTGCCATGGTCAACGTGCCCCATGATGGTGACCACCGGTGGGCGCGGCAGCAGCTCGGCATCGCTGACATCGGCAAACGCGGCCTGCTCGAGTGATTCCTCGGCATCCGTGGCTTTCACCATGGTCACGCGGTGCCCCATCTCCTCGACCATCAAGGCTGCGGTGTCCTGATCCAGGCTTTGGTTGATCGTGGCCATCAGGCCATTCTTCATCATCACCTTGATCAGGTCGGTCGCCTTGACCGCCATCCGATTGGCCAGCTCACCAACCGTGATTACCTCGGGCACTTCGACATCCCGAACCACTGGCGCAGTCGGACGCTCAAAGGTGTGCTGATTGTCGACCCGCACACGCCCGGCGGACCCCTTGCGGCCTTTCTTCTCACGCTTGCCGGACTTGCCCTCTGAAAGGTGCAGTTCGGTACGCCCGCCCCGCTCCGCCCCGCCGCGCCGGTCATTGCGTCGAGCCGCACCAGCTGGCGCGGCCGCCGGGGCTGCCGGGGTTGCAGGCTGCGGGTTGGCCGCGCGCATCTCAGCGGCACGGCGCAGGTTCTCTTCGGCACGGCGGCGTGCCTGCCCCGCCTCCCAGCGCTGACGGTACAGCGGATCTTCCTGCAGCTGCTTCTCGTGCTGCTCCTTGTCCCGGCGCAGCTTTTCATCAGCCTCCTGCTGTGCGCGCTCGGCCGCTTCGCGTGCCTCTCGGGCTTCCCGTTCGGCGGTTTCCTGGGCCTGCCGCTCCGCTTCCGCAGCGGCCTCAGCAGCCTGCTTTTCAGCAGCTTCCCGCTCGATACGAGCCGCTTCCGCCGCCGCAGCTTCCGCGGCTGCGGCCTCGCGTGCCTCGTCCACCTCGGGGGCGGCGGCCACCGGCACCGCAGCAGATGCCTCGACCGGATCCTGCTTGAGGATGGTGCGCTTCTTGCGCACCTCAATGCTGACGGTCTTGGCGGGTGCGCCACGTGCGCCGCCCAGCCGCAGCTCCGAGGTTTCCTTGCGCTTCAGTGTGATCCGTCGCTCACCGCCCTCAGGCGCCATCGACAGCGGCGCACCGGCGGCACGGGTCTTCTGACGCAAGTAACTCAGCAACGCGAGCTTGTCCTGGGCACTGATTTCCGAGGACTCGTCTTTCACGGTGACGCCCGCCTCGCGGAACTGGGCCAGCAGCTCGGTCACCGAGCGATTCAGTTCATTGGCAAAATCTTTGACTGTAACCGTCGACATGCGAATTCCGTTATGTGACTGGGCGGCGCTCAGGCGTAAACCTTGTCGCGCGCAGCCATGATCAGTTGTGAGGCCAGCGCCTCGTCCATCGAGACTTTCTCGAGCAGTTCATCGGTCGCGAGATCCGCGAGATCTTCAGCGGTCACGACGCCCGCTTCCGCCAGCACGAAAGCGGTCTCCTCGTCGACCCCCTCCACCTCCAGCAGATCATCCGCGGGCTTCACCGATGCCTGCCGCTCAGCGCGCGCGATTGCCTTGGTGAGCAGCACGTCCTGAGCGCGATTCTTGAGCTCCTCAACGATCTGCTCATCGAACTCCTCGATCTCAAGCATTTCCTCGTCGGGCAGGTAGGCAATCTCCTCCAGCGTGGTGAAGCCTTCCTGCACCAGCACCAGCGCCACCTCGGCATCGACATCCAGTGCTTCCATGAACATCTCCTGGATGTTCTGGTTTTCCGACTCGCGGCGCGCTTCCGCATCCGCAGCCGTCATCACGTTGAGCGTCCAGCCAGTCAACTCCGATGCAAGCCTGACGTTCTGCCCACCGCGACCAATGGCCTGGGCAAGCTTCTCCTCGGACACCCCAATGGTCATGGCGTGAGCATCTTCATCGACCACGATGTTCTCGACTTCTGCCGGCGCCATCGCGTTCACCACGAACTGCGCCACGTTCTCGTCCCACGGCACGATGTCGACACGCTCACCCGCCAGCTCGTTGGAAACAGCCTGCACACGCGAGCCGCGCATCCCGACACAGGCGCCCACCGGATCGATTCGTTTGTCCTTGGCCTGCACCGCAATCTTGGCGCGAAGACCGGGATCACGTGCCGCTCCCTTCAGTTCGATCAGTCCCTGTGCGATTTCCGGAACCTCAAGCTTGAACAACTCCATGAGGTAGCGCGGATCAGTGCGGGACACAAAAATCTGAGGCCCGCGGATCTGGGGGCTCACTTCATAGATGTAGCCACGAACACGGTCACCAGGCCGGATCGGCTCACGCGGAATGACATGCTCACGCGGAATGATCGCTTCCGCGTTGTTTCCGAGATCCATGATGACCGCGCCACGCTCGATACGCTTCACCATGCCGGTGATGAGCTCGCCCACGCGCTCGCTGTAGGCCTCGACGACCATGGCACGCTCAGCTTCCCGCACCTTCTGCACGATGACCTGCTTGGCCTTCTGCGCGCCGATGCGCCCGAAGTCCACGGACGGTACCGTCTGCTCGATGACTTCGCCCGGCTGAATCTCCGGGTGATCCTTCTGCGCGTAGGTCAGCTTGATCTGGCGCTCTGGATATTCGAACTCCTCGGAGTCGTCCTCGAACACAGTCCAGCGGCGAAAGCTTTCGTATTCACCCGTTTCGCGATCAATAGCGACACGGATCTCCGCCTCATCCCCATGATGCTCTTTGGTGGCCGACGCCAGAGCAGCCTCCAACGCCTGGAAGATGATTTCCTTCTCCACGCCTTTCTCGTTGGAGACCACATCCACCATCAGCAGAATGTTCTTGTTCATGATTTCGCCAGTTCCCGGTCAAAATCGGGCACCAGACGGGCCCGCTCGATCTCCGAATAAGACAAGGTCACACGCCCTTCCGCCGCCATCAGCTCGATGCCGTCGTCGTCAGCGGAAAGCAATACCCCCAACCATTTGCGCCGGTTATCTCGCGGCGCCACCAGCTGCACCCGGACCTGTTCACCCAAGAAGCGCTGATAGTGCGCCGGCGTGACCAATGGGCGATCCAGCCCGGGCGATGACACTTCAAGTTGATATGCCGACGGAATGGGATCCTCGACGTCCAGCAGGGCTGCGACCTCACGACTGACGCGTTCGCAGTCGGCGACGATGATTCCGCCCGGCGAGTCGATGAACAGGCGCAACGTTGCCGAGCGACCAGCACCCTGAAATTCGATCAGGACGAGTTCGTACCCCAAGCCTTCCACGACCGGGGTCAGCAATGCCTGCAAACGCGTTTCCAGCATGTGGCTCCTGCAACCCTACGCAATAAAAAAGGCCCGCAAGGGGCCTGGACCAACCAATAATGTGGTAGCGGGGGCAGGATTCGAACCTACGACCTTCGGGTTATGAGCCCGACGAGCTGCCAGACTGCTCCACCCCGCACCAGACAGACGATAAGTATACAACCAAACCCGTATCGCCTCAACCACTTTTCCCGTTTCGACCTGCCATTCCCGGCACCCATTCTTGGTGCCCACGGGGAGACTCGAACTCCCAAGGCTCTCGCCGCTACCACCTCAAGGTAGTGTGTCTACCAATTCCACCACATGGGCGTCGATCGGGGGCGCGAATCATAGCGCCTGGACCGGCCAGCCGCCAGCCCCTGCACCGAAAATATCGCCTTATTCGGGAATCACCGGTGTCGTCGGTACCGGCTCGCTGTCCGGAATGACGGAATCCGCAACAGAGGCATCCGGCACAGCCGGGGCCTCGGCGGGCGCCGCCATGCGGTCGACGACCGAATCCACGGGACGATCTGCGTGCACCAGGTAGGCAAGCGCCAGGCTCACGAGGAAGAATCCGGTAGCGAGCCACGCCGTCGTGCGAGACAGAAAATTGGCGGAACCGCGCGCACCGAACACCGTGCCTGAAGCCCCACTGCCGAAAGCAGCCCCAGCGTCGGCGCCTTTCCCGTGCTGGATGAGAATCAGGCCGACCAATACAACCGAAATCAGGACCTGGATGATGACAAGTGCGGTATACATGAACAATTAACCATTACGGGCATGTGCGGCGGCGCAGATCGCCAGGAACGCACCCGCCTTGAGCGAGGCGCCGCCGATCAGACCACCATCGACGTCGGATTGAGCAAACAAGGTGGCGGCATTGTCCGCGTTGACACTGCCACCGTACAGCAAGGGGACCAAACCGGCGATTTTAGCATCGCCCGCCTGCAAACGGCTGCGTACAAATGCATGCGCAGCCTGCGCCTGCTCCGGCGAGGCCGTGCGCCCCGTACCAATGGCCCAGACCGGCTCATAGGCGACCACCGCATTGCGGAAGGCCGCGATCCCGGCGCGCGTCAGCACCGCATCCAGCTGCCGGGCCAATACCGTCTCGGTCTGCCCGGACTCACGGTCCTCCAGGGTCTCGCCAATACAGAGCACCGGCACCAGTCCGCAGGATTGCGCGGTGACGAATTTCTCCGCCACCCGATCATCGGTCTCGCCATACAGGCTGCGGCGTTCCGAGTGCCCCACCAGCACGTATCGACAACCGAACTCCCGCAGCATATTGCCGTGGATCTCGCCGGTAAACGCACCGGCAGACGGCTGCTCGCACAGATTCTGCCCGCCTAGACGCACCGGCGAACCGGCAATCTGCTGCGCCACGCTGTCGAGGTACACCGCTGGCGGGCATACCGCCACCTCGATACCACCGAACTTCTTGACCTCCAGCAGCAGGTCACGGAGCAAGGCCGCGTTGTCGTCGCGGCTGCCGTTCATCTTCCAGTTACCCATCACCAGGGGGGTACGCGTCATCTGCTTGTCCTCTCGTTCGTCTTCGTTCAGTCCGCCGTGGGCGCCAGGCTCCGTACCACCCCCGCCAGGCGTTCGGCGATCTGCCGACATTCGTCGGCATCGTGCGCCTCCACCATGACCCGCAGCAAGGGCTCCGTCCCGGAAGGGCGCAACAGGATCCGGCCACGTCCCGCAAGCGCCTGGGATTCGGCCACTTCGGCCTGCTGCAGCGGCGGGTGCGTCATGAGCGCCTTGGCGTCCCCCTGCACCGGCACATTGATGAGGACCTGCGGGCAGCGCGTCATGCCGGATACCAGATCCGCAAGGCCCTTCCCTTCGCGTGCCATGATCGCCAGCACCTGCAGGGCCGTGACGCAACCATCTCCGGTCGTCGACCGATCCAGGCACAAGGTGTGGCCGGACGTTTCGCCCCCCAGCATGCCGCCGGTGGCCTGCAACCGCTCCATGACATAGCGATCGCCCACCGCGGTACGCTCGAACGGCACGCCCATTTCGGTCAGGGCCTGCTCCAACCCCAGGTTCGACATCAAGGTCCCGACGACCGGGCCTTTCAGCGTGCCCGCAGCATGCCGCCCACGGGCGATCGCAAATAGGATCTGGTCGCCATCGACCACCTCGCCGTTGGCGTCCACCAGCAGACAGCGGTCCGCATCCCCGTCAAACGCAATGCCGACATCGGCACCGGTGCGACGCACAGCCTCCTGCAAGGCCGCCAGATGTGTCGAGCCGCAGCCATGATTGATATTGAAACCGTCGGGCTCACCACCGAGAACCTCAAGCACCGAGGCCCCCAACTCATCAAACACGGCGGGCCCCACCCGATAGGCCGCTCCATTGGCGCAGTCCACCACCAGCTTCAGTCCATCCAGGTTGCCGTCGCCAAAACTGGCCTTGCAGAACTCGATGTAGCGACCCGCGGCATCGTCAATGCGACGCGCCAGCCCCAGCGCTTCGGGCGCCACCATGCTCATCGGCGAAGCCAACGCAGCCTCGATCTCCGCCTCCACGGCATCACTGAGCTTGCCGCCCTGGGGGCCAAAAAACTTGACGCCGTTGTCATGATGCGGATTGTGCGAGGCGGAGATGACGATCCCGGCCTCGGCGCGTAGCGCACGGGTCAGGTAGGCCACTGCAGGCGTCGGAATCGGCCCCAGCAGCAAGACCTCGACACCGGCGCTGGAAAGTCCGGCCTCCAGCGCCGACTCGAAGAGATACCCGGAACGCCGAGTATCCTTGCCGATCACCACGCGCGCGCCGGGCTCCCGCCCCAGCACCTGCCCCGCCGCCCATCCCAGGCGCACGGCAAACTCTGGCGTCATCGGTGTCACACCGACGCGCCCGCGAATACCATCCGTTCCGAAGTACTGCCGCGACATGCACGCTCCCGGAAGCCGGCCTATCCGGCTGAATGATGCCCTGCCAGTCGCAGGGCATGTGCCACGCGCACCGCTTCAACGGTGGCACGGACATCGTGGGCGCGCACTATAGCGGCCCCCTGAAAAACGGCAACCGCAGCAGCCGACAGACTCGCCGATAAACGCTGATCCACCGGAAGCCCCAACAGGTCACCGAACATCGACTTGCGGGAGACCCCCACCAGCACCGGCACCTCCAGGGCCATCAGCCGTGGCATCGCCGCCAGCAGGGCAAGGTTGTCGGACAGCCGCTTGCCAAAGCCGATGCCGGGGTCTACGCATAACCGATCCCTGGCAACCCCGGCCGCCAGACAGGCGGCCACCCTGGCCTCGAGAAACGCGACCACATGCCCCACCACATCGTCATACTGCGGGTCGACTTGCATGGTCGCCGGCAGGCCCTGCATGTGCATCAGGCAGACACGGGCCCCGGTCGCGACCGCAGCATCGAGCGCTCCGGGCGCCTGCAGTGCATTGACATCGTTGATCCAGCTTGCCCCGGCCTGACAGGCGGCGCGCATCACCGACGGCGTACGCGTATCCACCGACAGCGGGACAGCGAACCGGGTGGACAGGGCCTCGATCATGGGTACAACGCGATCGAGCTCCTCCGTCTCTCCGACCGGCGCTGCCCCCGGCCGTGTCGACTCCCCGCCAATGTCCAGCAGATCGGCGCCCTCCGCGACCAACTGCTCGGCACGCTGCACTACGGCGTCGACGGTGGCGTAACGCCCCCCATCCGAAAAGGAATCGGGCGTGACATTGATCACGCCCATGACCCACGGCTGCGCGGGCGGCCAAGCGCTCGCTGACGCCGCAGGCTGCGCCCCAACCCGCGGTGAACTCAGAGCTGGTTCGCCGGCTTGGACGAGGCCGACGGCGCCGGCTTGTCGTCATCCGCAGGGCGCTGTGCTGGTGCAGCGGGCGGCGTCGGATCGTTGTCGTGCCAACTGCTGGGCACCCCGGGATCCTTGCCATCCATGATGCGGGCGATCTGATCGCTGTCGATGGTCTCGTACTTGATCAGCGCTTCAGCCATGGCGTGCAGCTTGTCGAGGTTGTCCTCAAGGATCTTGCGCGACCGATTGTAGTTGCGGTTGATGACCTCGCGAATCTCCTGATCGATCACATGCGCGGTTTCATCCGAGATGTTCTTGGTCTGGGTCACACTGCGCCCCAGAAACACCTCACCGTTGTCCTCTGAGTAGGCCAACGGCCCGAGTTTGTCGGACAAACCCCATTTGGTAACCATGTTGCGGGCGATATCGGTAGCCCGCTCGATGTCGTTGGAGGCGCCGGTGGTGACCTTGTCGGCCCCGAAGATGATCTCCTCGGCGATACGCCCGCCGAACAGGGAGCTCACCTGGGAGTTCAGCCGCTGCTTGGTATAGCTGTAGCGATCCTCTTCGGGCAGGAACATGGTCACCCCCAGAGCCCGCCCACGGGGAATGATGGTGACCTTGTAGACCGGATCATGCTCGGGAACCGACAGCCCGACGATGGCATGTCCCGCCTCGTGATACGCCGTCAGGCGCTTTTCGTCATCGCTCATCACCATGGAGCGCCGTTCGGCCCCCATCATGATCTTGTCCTTGGCGCGCTCGAAATCTTCCTGGTCCACCAGGCGCTTGTTGCCACGCGCGGCAAACAATGCCGCCTCGTTGACCAGGTTGGCGAGATCCGCGCCAGAGAACCCCGGGGTGGCACGGGCAATGATCCCCGGCTTGACGGAGTCGGCCAGCGGCACGGCGCGCATGTGCACCTTGAGGATCTGCTCACGGCCACGCACGTCCGGCAGCGGCACCACCACCTGACGGTCAAAGCGGCCGGGGCGCAGAAGCGCAGGGTCGAGCACGTCGGGCCGGTTGGTGGCGGCAATGACGATGACGCCCTCACTGCCCTCGAAGCCGTCCATTTCCACCAACAGCTGGTTTAAGGTCTGCTCGCGCTCGTCGTGACCGCCGCCCAAACCGGCTCCGCGGTGACGCCCCACCGCGTCGATTTCGTCGATAAAGATGATGCAGGGCGCGTGCTTCTTGGCCTGCTCGAACATGTCACGGACGCGCGATGCCCCGACGCCAACGAACATCTCAACGAAGTCGGAGCCGGAGATGGCAAAGAACGGCACGCCGGCTTCGCCTGCGATGGCCTTGGCCAGCAGGGTCTTGCCGGTCCCCGGGGAGCCGACCATCAGCACCCCGCGCGGAATCTTCCCGCCCAGCTTCTGGAACTTGCCCGGATCCTTGAGGAAGTCGACCAGCTCGGATACCTCCTGCTTGGCCTCCTCCACCCCTGCCACGTCTGCAAACGTGATCTTGATCTGGTCGGCACTGAGCATGCGTGCTTTGCTCTTGCCAAATGACATGGCGCCACGGCCGCCGCCGCCGCCCTGCATCTGCCGCATGAAGTAAATCCACACGCCAATCAGCAGCAGAATCGGGAAGGCATTGAACAGCAACTGCAGCAGGATCGGGGTCTGCTGCGGCAACTCGCCGTCAAACTTGACGTCGTTGTCGATCAGGGTACCGATCATCGACCGGTTGTCGGTTTCCGGGCTCACGGTGGAAAAGCGCGAGCCGCTCTTGAGCTGACCGCGGATCACCTGATCCTGAATGTCCACCTCGGCAACATTGCCCTGCTTGACCTGATGGAGGAACTCCGAATAGGCCAATTGCGGGGTTGCCCCCCGACTGCCCCCCGAGAAGCTCTGGAACACGCTCATCAGGACGACGAGGATGACGACCCACAGGAGCAGATTTTTGGCCAAATCGTTCAATGCACTCTTCCCATTACCCGGGCACGTTGGACACGTTACACCCGTCTAAAATTCCGCGCCAGCACATACACTTCCCGGGACCGCGGACGGCTGGCTTTGGGCTTACGGACGGCAACCTGCGGAAAAACCGCCCGCACCGCCCGCAGATAGGCTTCCGAGCCCTCGCCCTGAAACAGCTTCACCAGAAATGTGCCACCCGGTTTAAGGTGCGCGACGGCAAACTCCAGTGCCAGCTCGCACAGATAAATGCTGGACGCCTGATCAGCGGCGTCCACACCCGATAAGTTGGGGGCCATGTCCGACATTACAAGGTCCACCCCCTGATCACCGATTTCAGCCTCCAGGGTGGCCAGCACCTCGGCCTCGCGGAAGTCGCCACAGAGGACCTCCACGTCGGGCAGGCTGTCCATCGGCAGAATGTCCAGGGCGAACAGACGCCCCTTTCCGCCCAGCAATGGGCGCGCGTACTGACTCCATCCGCCAGGCGCCGCACCCAGATCCACCACCACCTGCCCGGGCTTGAAGAGGCGATCGCGCTGATGGATCTCCTCCAGTTTGAACACCGCCCGAGACCGGTAGCCCAGCTTGCGCGCCTCCAGTACGTACCGGTCGGCTTCGTGCTCAGCCAACCATCGCGCCGAACTGCCACTGCGTTTTCGGGCCATCGCCGCCTCGGACTTTCGCCCTATTCGTAACGGATGGTGATGATCTCGAGCTCCCTCACCCCGCTGGGGACCTGAACGCTGACCACATCCCCTTCGGTCTTTCCGATCAGGGCACGGGCAATCGGGGAGTTGAAGGAGATCATGCCGGCCTTGATGTCCGCCTCATCCTCGCCGACGATCTGGTAATCCATCTCTTCGCCGCTATCGGCGTCCGCCACCGCCACCGTGGCACCAAAGATCACTTTCCCCTGCGCCTTGAGTTGCGTGACATCGATGACCTGGGCCGACGCCAGTTTCGACTCGATCTCGGTGATACGTCCTTCGTTGAAGCCGTGCTGTTCACGCGCAGCGTGATATTCGGCATTCTCGCGGAGGTCGCCGTGTGAGCGGGCCTCATCGATGTCAGCGATGATCTTGGGGCGCAGCTCGCTCTTGCGATACCGCAGCTCCTCGCGCAGCTTCTCGGCGCCGCGCGCCGTCATGGGGGTCTTATTCATGTCCGGGCTCCCTTGGCTCCAGGCAAAAAAACGCTCCGCGGCCCGGATAAGGCCACGAAGCGCTTCTGAATTGAGGACCGACTGTAGCACGCCCCAAGGCGCACGGGCAGCCGGGTCGGTGCCGGTCAATGCAGGCGTTGATGCAGACTCTGCAACCGGTTGACGTCGAGTTTGTCGAGGTGCGCCATCGCCACCGCCGCTGCCAGAGCGCCGGCAATCGTGGTGAAGTAGCACACCTTGTTCTGGATGGCAGCGGCCCGAATCGAGCGGCTTTCCTCGATCGACTGCTTGCCCTCGGTGGTGTTGGCGATGAACTGGATCTCGCCATTCTTGATCATGTCGACGCAGTGCGGTCGGCCTTCCTTGACCTTGTTCACCCGCTCGCAGGGGATGCCCGCCGCCTGAATGGCCACCGCAGTCCCATGCGTGGCGACGACGCGAATGCCCCGGGAGGCCAGCAGGCGTGCCAACTCCACCGCCTTGGGCTTATCGGGCTCTCGCACTGAGATGAAGGCCGTGCCGCTGGCGGGCACCACCATGCCACCGGCAAGCAGCGCCTTGTTGAAGGCTTCACCGAAGTGATTGCCCACGCCCATGACCTCGCCGGTCGAGCGCATTTCCGGCCCCAGCAGCGGGTCCACGCCCGGGAACTTGCTGAACGGAAATACCGATTCCTTGACCGAGTAATAGTCGGGCACGATCTCGGCCGTCACCCCCTGCTCCGCCAGTGAACGGCCCGCCATGCAGCGAGCGGCGATCTTGGCCAGCGGACGCCCCGTTGCCTTGGACACGAAGGGGCTGGTGCGTGACGCCCGCGGATTGACTTCCAACAGGTACACCCGATCATCCTGCACCGCGAACTGGGCATTCATCAGGCCGACCACGTTGAGTGCCTTGGCCAGCTTGACGATCTGCTCCCGGATCACGTCCTGTACGGCACGGGACAAGGAGTAAGCCGGCAACGAGCAGGCCGAATCGCCGGAGTGCACACCGGCCTCCTCAATGTGTTCCATGATGCCGCCGATGACGACGTCACGGCCATCGGCCAGCGCATCGACATCCACTTCGATGGCGTTGTTGAGGAAGTGGTCCAGCAACACCGGAGAGTCATTGGACACCCGGACCGCTTCGGTCATGTAGCGCTGCAGGCCTTCGTCGTCGTGAACGATTTCCATCGCCCGGCCACCGAGCACGTAACTGGGGCGCACCACCAGCGGATATCCCACCTCCGCTGCAATCGACAAGGCCTGCTCCAGCGAGGTGGCGGTGCCATTGGGGGGCTGCAGCAGCTGCAGCTCCTGAACCAGCTTCTGGAAGCGGTCGCGGTCCTCGGCCAGGTCGATGGCATCGGGCGTGGTCCCGATGATGGGCGCGCCGGCGGCCTCCAGCTGGCGCGCCAGCTTCAGCGGCGTCTGCCCGCCGAACTGCACGATCACGCCCTTGGGCTTTTCGATGTCGATGATGGCCATGACGTCCTCGAACGTCAGCGGCTCGAAGTACAGGCGATCGGAGGTGTCGTAGTCCGTCGACACGGTCTCCGGATTGCAGTTGACCATGATGGTCTCGTAACCATCCTCCCGCAGTGCCAGTGCGGCATGAACGCAGCAGTAGTCGAACTCGATCCCCTGCCCGATGCGGTTGGGACCGCCACCAAGGATCATGATCTTGTCACGTCCCGTGGGCGCCGACTCGCACACTTGGTCGTAGGACGAGTACAGGTATGCCGTCGAGGTCGGGAACTCGGCCGCACAGGTGTCTACCCGCTTGAAGACCGGCCGCACGTCGAGCGACAGACGGCGCTGACGGACATCGGCCTCGCCGACCTTCCACAGGGCGGCCAGGCGACGATCCGAAAAGCCCAGGCGCTTGTAGCGGCGCAGGGTCGCGGCATCCACCGCGTCCAGCGATGTCCCCGTCACCTCGGCTTCGGTGCGGATGATTTCCTCGATCTGGTCGAGAAACCAGGTATCGATACGGGAGATGCGGTAGACCTCGTCGACGCTCATGCCCATCCGGAAAGCGTCACCGACATACCAGATGCGGTTGGCGCGCGGAATCGCCAACTCGGAGCGCACCCGGGTTTCCGCGTCCGCCTGATCGGGCGTCACCATGGGGTCGAAACCGTCGCTGCCCACTTCCAGGCCGCGCAGCGCCTTTTGCAGGGATTCCTGAAAATTGCGCCCCATCGCCATCACTTCGCCGACGCTCTTCATCTGCGTGGTGAGGCGGGAGTCGGCCTGCGGGAACTTCTCGAAGGTGAACCGCGGAATCTTGGTCACCACATAGTCGATCGACGGCTCGAAGGATGCCGGCGTGCGCCCGCCCGTGATGTCGTTCTTGAGCTCGTCCAGCGTGTAGCCCACCGCCAGCTTGGCGGCGACCTTGGCAATCGGGAACCCGGTGGCCTTGGAGGCCAGCGCCGATGATCGCGACACCCGGGGATTCATCTCGATCACGATGATGCGCCCGTCGGCCGGGTTGACCGCGAACTGCACATTGGAGCCCCCGGTCTCGACGCCGACGCGGCGCAGGACCTTGATCGAGGCATCCCGCAGCAGCTGATACTCCTTGTCGGTCAGCGTCTGTGCCGGCGCCACCGTGATGGAGTCGCCGGTATGCACCCCCATGGGGTCGAAGTTCTCGATCGAGCAGATGATGATGCAGTTGTCCTTGCGGTCCCGCACCACCTCCATCTCGTACTCTTTCCAGCCGAGCAGCGATTCCTCGATCAGCACTTCGGTGGTCGGGGACAGATCGAGTCCGCGCGAGACGATCTCCTCGAACTCCTCGACGTTGTAGGCCACGCCGCCGCCGGAGCCGCCAAGCGTGAAACTGGGCCGAATGATGACGGGGAACCCGATATCCACCTGCAGCTGACGGGCCTCATCCATCGAATGGGCAATGCCGGATCGCGCGCTGCCCAGGCCGATTTCGGTCATGGCGTCGCGGAACTTGAGGCGATCTTCAGCGAGATCGATGGCCTCTGCATTGGCGCCGATCATCTGTACGCCAAACTTCTCCAGCACCCCTTCCCGGGCAAGGTCCAGCGCGCAGTTCAGCGCCGTCTGACCGCCCATGGTGGGCAGCAGGGCGTCGGGTCGCTCCTGCTCGATGATGCGCGCGACGGTCTGCCAGCGGATCGGCTCAATGTAGGTACTGTCGGCCATTTCCGGATCGGTCATGATCGTGGCCGGGTTGGAGTTCACCAGGATGACCCGATAGCCCTCCTCCCGCAGCGCCTTACACGCCTGGGCTCCGGAGTAGTCGAACTCGCAGGCCTGGCCGATGACGATGGGGCCGGCGCCGATGATGAGGATGCTCTGGATATCGTTACGTTTTGGCATATCAGCGGCTCATCAGCGCCATGAATTGGTCAAACAGGCCATCGAGGTCATGTGGGCCGGGGCTGGCTTCGGGATGCCCCTGAAAACCAAAGGCCGGTGCATCCTCCAGTGCGATACCCTGCAGCGAGCCGTCGAACAGCGACACATGGGTTACCCGCACGTTGGCCGGCAGGCTGTCCGGGTCGACCGCGAAACCGTGGTTCTGGCTGGTGATCATGACGCGTCCGGTGGCCAGCTCCTGCACCGGGTGGTTGGCCCCGTGGTGGCCGAACTTCATCTTCAGCGTCCGGGCGCCGACCGCAAGGCCGAGAATCTGGTGCCCCAGGCAGATGCCGAAAGTGGGCACCTTGGCCGCCACCAGGGCGCGAGCGGTTTCGATGGCATAGGTACAGGGCTCGGGGTCGCCGGGGCCGTTGGACAGCAAAACGCCGTCTGGCTTCAGCGCGACCACTTCCGCAGCCGGTGTTTTGGCGGGCACCACAGTCACACGACAGCCGCGGTCCGCGAGCATCCGCAGGATGTTGCGTTTGACGCCGAAGTCCATCACTACGACGTGAGGCCCTTGATTGTCCAGGCTCGGTGACTGGTTGGTCTCCAAGGCCCAACTGCCGAGCGTCCACGGATATGGCGCATCACAGCTCACCACCTGCGCCAGGTCTGCACCCTGCAGTCCCGGAAACCCGCGGGCTGCCGCCAGCGCGGCTTCCGGCGTGGCATCGGGCCCGGCCATGATGGCACCGGCCTGGGCACCGGCGTCCCGCAGTACACGGGTCAGGGCGCGGGTATCGATACCGGCGATGGCCACCACCCGGTTCTGAACCAGGTAATCGCGAAAGGACGTCTGCGCGCGGAAGTTGCTCGCGGAACGGGGCACTTCGCGCAGCACCAGCCCTGCAATATGCACGGCCCCGGATTCGGCATCCTCCGGATTGGCACCAACGTTACCGATGTGGGGATAGGTCAGGGTGACGATCTGCTGGCGGTACGAGGGGTCGGTCAGGATCTCCTGATACCCGGTCATCGCCGTATTGAAGACCACCTCGCCTGCCGAAACACCGTCAATCCCAATGGAAATGCCCTGAAACACCGAACCATCAGAGAGGGCGAGTACAGCCGGTTGTTGTTGAGTCATCGGCAGGTTGTCTTGAATCACTAATCCGGGGCCGTTTCCAGCGTTTCACACGGAAACGGGGGCAAGGAGCCCCCGTCTCGGATTAGGCGGGCATGATACTGCCGCGCCGGCGAAAGGTCCATGAAAAATTGCTGCAGCGCGATAAAAAAGTGCGCCCGTCTCATCCCAGCACGTCGTGCATGCTGTACAGGCCGGGCGAACGCCCGACCAGCCAGTGGGCCGCGCGGACGGCACCACGGGCGAAGTTCATCCGGCTGGATGCGCGATGGGTCAGCGCCACACGCTCACCATCCCCCAGAAAGTGCACAGTATGGTCCCCCACCACATCGCCGCCCCGAATCGTGGAGAAGCCGATGGTGCCCGCGGCGCGGGGGCCGGTATGCCCTTCGCGGGCATAAACGGCGTCGTCTGCCAGCGAGCGCCCAGCCCCCCGGGCCGCCGCCTCACCCAGCATCAGCGCCGTGCCACTCGGCGCATCCACCTTGTGACGGTGGTGCGCCTCGACGACCTCGATGTCGAACTCTCCGCCCAGCATCGAAGCGGCCTGCTCCACCAGGCGCTGCAGCAGAAAGATGCCGACGCTGAAGTTGCCTGACATGCAGATCGGAATCTCGGTGGCCGCCTGCTCAATGGCCGCACGCTGGTCGGCACTGTAGCCGGTGGTGCCAATGACCAGGCCCCGACGTCGCTGCCGGCAGGCGGACAGGGCGCCCGCCAGCGCTTCCGGCCGCGTAAAGTCGATCAGCACGTCAAATGTGTCTGCATTGAGGGTGGCCTGCACCGCCACCCCCGAAGCCGGCAAGCCTGCCAGGGTACTGGCATCAGCCCCGAGGGCTGCGGAGGCGGCATGCTCGAAGGCCGCGCCCAGCGTCACCCGCCCTTCGCTGGCGGCCACTGCCTGCACCAGCGTCCTGCCCATGCGACCGGCCGCCCCGAGAATCCCGACCCGCGCCGCCTGCTGTTCATTCATCGTCATACACCGCCACGTCAGCTTGTTTCCCCAAAGGCGCACATCACAGCGGCAACTCGTGCGGCTCGTCAGCGAACGCCAGGGTCAGCGCCCCTGGGCCGACATTGATGCCCCCGGTCATCGACAGCATGCTCTCCAGCACCTCGACCCCGCTATCCCTGCACACCCGCCGCAGCTCGTCGTATCCGGGCAGCCGGTGCAGTTGCTCGAGCTCACCGCCATAGCTGATCACCAGTGTCGGCGCCAGCAGTCCTTTGCGCACCCGAGCCCCCGCATACTCAAACAGCCGCCGCGCGCCATCCTCAAAATGACGGAGTTTTGCCACCGGACCGGTGGCGTTGCGGTAGCCCTTGATCAGGGGCTTGATATCGAGTGCGGTCCCCAGCATGGCGCCGAACCATCCAAGGCTGCGGTCCCCCTTCTTCTGGGCGCGGGCCCGCAGATAAAACAGGTCCTGCGGCAGCATGTAGCCGTGCAGGTTCTGCACCAGAAACTCAAGTCGCTCCCGGATCTTGACCGGGTTCTCACCCGCCTGGATCAGGCGGATCGCCTCCGCAGCCAGCAACCCCTGACCAGCAAACAGGTTCTGGCAGTCGATGACCCGCAGCGCGAACGGCCCCGATATCCCTGCCTCGGCACGATAGGGCTTGTAATCGTTGAGGATTGCAAAGGACGCCTTGACCGCATTGTCGAACATCGGGCTGCGACTCGACGCGATGGTCAGGCAGAACACGAAATCAAAGTCGATCACCAGCTTGGACAGGAACAACGCCTTGATCTGCTCGGTAGAGAACGCCGAAGTTCCCGCGTCCCCGTGGCCGTCCCAGTTCTCGGAATAGAAGCGCCGAGTCTGCTCGACATCGCGCTCGTCAATCAGGTCCCGCGTCCCCATGTGCAGGGTGATCGGCAGGATGATGATGTTGTGTGCCTTGATGAACTCGGGCGGCAGGTCACAGGCCGAGTCCACCACCAAACCGATTCGCATATCGCCTCCCCATCGGTACCGCTGTTATAAGGGCCGGACTCTATCACGCAGCTGCAGCCAAGCCCGATCAGGACTCACGCTGCTTGGCCTTCACCCATACCCGCTCCATTGCCTCCAACCGACCCGCGTCCCCCAGCGGGGGCAGCGCATCGGCAACCGCCTCGACCTGTGCAAACCGCCGGCGGAATCGCTCATTGGCCGCCTCCAATGCTGCAGCCGGATCCACGTCCAGATGTCGCGCCAGGTTGATCACCGTCAGCAGTACATCGCCCAGCTCATGCCGCTGGCGTTCGGCCGATTGGGAAAGCGCTTCCGCCAGTTCCTCGCGCTCCTCATCAAGCTTGTCGAGCACGCCCTGAACGTCCGGCCAGTCGAACCCCAATGCAGCCGCCCGCCGCTGCAGCGCCAACGCCCGCTCGATCACGTCAGCCATCGCCGCGCACCCGCAAGGCCAGCTGCCGCAGCATGCCCGCCGTTGCCCCCCAGATCCGATGGGGCCCGTGCTGCAACTCATAAAACGGCAGCCGGATCCCCTCTCTCAGGAGCGTCTGCTGGCGATAGGCGCAGGGATCCAACGCAATCGACAAGGGCAATTCGAAGACTTCGGCCACCTCCTCCGGCGCCGGGCGCCACTGCGCGGGTGGCTGCTCAACCACCCCGACGACGGGCGTTACCCTGAACCGGCTGAGCGTCGGATAGTCGTCCAGGTAGCCCAGCACCTCCACCCCTTGCGGCAACAACCCGACTTCTTCCTCCGCCTCCCTCAGCGCCGTGTGGGCCAGCGAGGTATCGCCTTCGTCCCGGCGTCCGCCCGGAAAACTGACCTGCCCCTGATGGGCGCGCAGCTGCTCGGAGCGCCGGGTCAGCAGCACAGTGGGATGTGATGGACGCATCAGCACCGCGATCAGCACCGCCGCCGGCCGCAACTGTCGCAGCAGGCCATCGGGCACCAATCGCTCGAAACCCTCAGGAAAATCAGCATGATAGAACCGTCGCGGCGGCGTCTCGGTGGTCCCGCGCAGGGCCGCGTGCAGTGCCGCGAGCGGGACCGGAGGCTCATAGGGAGGCATCACACCCCCTCCCGGCCACACACTGTCGAGATCGGTCTTCTACACTGGCGTCCATGACGCATTCTACCCCTCCGCTGCCTGCTGACTGGATCACCGTGCGCGAATGGGACGAGGCCCGTGGTCACCCCAAGGGCACCGCATTCAGGAGGTTCAAGCACTGTGTGCCCGGCTGGGTCGAGGGGCAACATTACCGCCGACTGGACCACAGCGCTGATGCACCGACGCTGCAGCACCTGAAGCTCGGTAACAGGTTGTACATGAGTACCGTGCATGCTGTGCTGCTGTCTCCATCGGCCGCTCGCAGCATGGACGATCCCGCGTCGTAATGGGCATTACCAATGCATTGAATCGCATTGCCTCGCCGTCGACGTGGCGCTAGCATCCGCGTTCATTCTTTTTTCAATTCGGAGCATCTCAGCCATGTCCGCTGTCGATCTGATCAAGCAACTGCCGGCCGCTTTCAATCCGGATGCCGCTTCCGGCCTGGACGCCACCCTGCAGTTCAACATCTCCTCCCCGATGCACGCGACGATCAAGGGTGGCGAGTGCTCGGTGGGCGAAGGCCCCGCCAGCAGCCCCGACGTCACCATCACCATGGAAGACGACGATCTGGTTGCCCTGTTCAAGGGCGAACTGAATGGCATGACCGCGTTCATGACCGGCAAGCTGCAGATTGAGGGCGACCTGATGCTCGCCCAGCGCATGAGCAGCCTGTTCGAGGCCAGCAAGCTCTCCTGAGCGATGCTGCCTGAGGCGACAACCCCGGACCTTGATGTCCGGGGTTTTTTATTGGAGCGCGATGCCCGCGGCTGGCTCGGCATCCGGGTCGAGGCCCGTCCTGAAATGGGGGCAATTCAGGCCGACTGGCGCAGCGAGGCGCAACGCCGACGGATTGCTGCCGGCCGCCGGCAGCTTCTGGCCAGGGCCTGCGGCATCGGCCGCGAGCCGGAATGGCGAATCCTCGACGCGACGGCAGGCCTGGGCCGAGATGCGGTCACCCTGGCGGCCCTTGGCGCCACCGTGACCCTGTGTGAGCGTCATCCGATGATGTTCGCACTACTGGAGGACGCACTGGCACGACTTCAGTGTACCGACCCTTCTTTGGCCTCCCGCCTGCAGCTCGCAGGCGGTGACGCACTCGACGTGATGCAGCACCAACCCGGCTGGGATGTGATCTACCTCGATCCGATGTACCCGCACCGGGGGAAACAGGCGCTGCCCGGAAAGGAAATGCAGGTCTTCCGAGCCCTCACCGGCAGCGATCCTGACGCAGACCGCCTGCTGGCACCGGCCCGCCAGCATGCCGGGTGGCGTGTCGTCGTCAAACGTCCCCGCAACGCCCCCCCTCTGGCCGACACCACCGCGCTGCAGACCCTGAGAGGGACACAGGCCCGTTTCGACCTCTACATGCCCCTCCCATGCGCTACCTGACCCTGATCCGCCACGCCAAATCGAGCTGGCGTCACACCGACCTCACCGACTTCGAGCGCCCGCTGAATGCGCGGGGCCACCGCGATGCACCAAGGATGGCGGCCCGCGTCCGGCAGGCGCTGCCAACACCGGATGTGTGGATCAGTAGCCCGGCCACCCGCGCGATGATGACGGCACGCCTGTTCGCGGAAACCCTGACCGAGCCCCTCAGCCGCCTGCGGTATGACGCCGCGGTCTACGATGCCAGCCTCGATACGCTGGTCACCGTGCTTCGGGGGCTGCCCGACGACGCGGAACAGGTCTGGCTGTTTGGCCACAACCCCGGCCTGACCTTGCTGACACAGTGGCTGGCTGCGGAGACCGCCCCTGCACACATGCCCACCTGCGCGGTGGCACACCTTGCGCTCTCGATACCAGAGTGGCGCACGGTGGACGCCCGCTGCGGGCAGCTTCGCTGGTTCAGCGCCCCAAAACTCGACGACGACCCTGCGCCGCCATCAGACCCCACCCCCCTCAGTCCAGGGGCTTGAGCCCCGTGGCGAAGCGGGCGGCGTTCTGGACATAGTGTCGGGCCGAAAGCGTGATGATCTGCTGCTCGGCCGGGCTCAGTTCCCGCACCACCTTGGCCGGGCGCCCCATCAACAGCACCCCGTCGGGAAACACCTTGCCTTCAGGCACCAGGCTGCCCGCGCCCACCAGACTGTTACGGCCGATCACTGCACGGTTGAGCACCACGCTTTGAATGCCGATGAGACTGTTGTCGCCGATGGTGCAGCCATGCAGCATCACTTGATGACCGATCGTGCAATCGCGCCCGATGCGCAGCTGGATACCGACATCCGTGTGCAGAATCGAACCATCCTGCACGTTGGAACCCTCGCCCACGTGCAGCGCATCGGAATCACCCCGGAGTACGCAGCCGAACCAGACACTGGCCCGGTCCGCAAGATGCACCCGGCCAATGACCTGCGCACCCGGCGCAATCCAGACCGACTCGCCCAATGAAGGCTCAACTCCGTCCAGTGCGTACCGCACCGGCGTCAAGCCGCGGCGGACACGTTGGCGTCGTTGCGCCCGAACCCGTGTCCATTGTCGATCAGGTACTCCAGCCACTTGCCCAGGGTCAGGTTGCGCCGCCACTGCTCATCGAGAAACCGTTCGGCCCATGGGTCGCCTTCTCCTTCCGCCTCCCAGGGCGGACGGTTGGGCTGATTAAGCGCTTCGGCGACACCGGCGTCGCGGTAGATGCGCACCCAGAGGTCCGGCTGCCGGCGAACACCCTCGTCATCCACAAACTCGTAGGTGAGCTTGCAGGTCAGGGTGTAGCGATCTCGCTCGGTGACTGTCAGATGCAAAGGCGGATCCGCAAGGCTATGCGAGATAGCCTTCTGCGGCGGCAGATCCAGCGCCGGGATCAGCCGCTGCAGCAGGCGAAAATTCCGCTCGTACAGATCGAGCAGGACCGCAAGCCGGCGCGACGGTGTCGCAGCGGCAGCGGCGGGTCTTTCATAGGACGTCTGCATACACTGACTATAAGATAAGGTGCCAAGTCCCCACAACGAAAGCCATATGTCTGCCCAGGAAATTCCCACCACCCCCTTCCGCGATCAGAAGCCCGGCACGGCCGGACTGCGCAAGCAGGTGCGGGTGTTTCAGCAGCCTGGCTATCTCGAAAATTTCCTTCAGTCCACCTTTGACTGCGTTCCGGGGCTAAAAGGTTCCGCACTCGTGATCGGCGGCGATGGCCGCTTCCACAATCGAGCGGCCATCGCCACTGCGATATCAATGGCGGCGGCCAACGGAATTTCAAGGATCATCGTCGGCCAGGGCGGTCTGCTTTCCACGCCCGCCGCCTCCCACCTGATCCGGAAGCGCCGGGCCGGCGGCGGCCTCGTCCTTACTGCCAGCCACAATCCTGCCGGCCCGGACGGCGACTTCGGCATCAAGTTCAACGTCGCTGGCGGCGGCCAGGCCAGCGAGAGCCTGACCGATCAAATCTTTGAGAGAAGCCTTAGTATTTCTCGATATCTTATTGATAATTCTATAGATATAGACATCGATCGCCGCGGGGAAACGCCGTTTGACGGTGGTGTGGTCGAAGTCATCGACGGCCTCGAGGATTACCTTAGGTTACTCGAAGAACTTTTTGATTTTGAAGCAATAAAGAGCTGGTTCCAACAGGGTCACCGGATTCGCTATGACGCCCTGCATGCAGTCACCGGCCCCTATGCCCGTCGCATTCTGATCGACCGCCTCGGTGCCCCGGAGTCCGACGTGGTCAACGCCACCCCGCTGGAGGATTTCGGCGGCGGCCACCCGGACCCCAATCTCATCTACGCCGCTGACCTGGTGTCACACATGATGGGCGCGGATGCCCCTGATCTCGGCGCCGCCAGCGATGGCGACGGCGACCGCAACATGATTCTCGGCCCGGGGCAGTTCATTTCCCCCGGTGACTCGCTGGCCATGCTCACCGCCCATCTGCACCGCTGCCCGGGCTATCGGCAGGGCCTTCGAGGCGTCGCGCGCTCCATGCCCACCTGCCGTGCCGCCGATGCCGTGGCGGCAGCCCTGAATATTCCGTGCTACGAAACACCGACCGGCTGGAAGTTTTTCAGCAATCTGCTCGATGACCAGCGCATCACGGTCTGTGGCGAGGAGAGCTTTGGCACCGGCTCCGACCACGTCCGCGAGAAAGACGGCCTCTGGGCAGTTTTGGCCTGGTTGAACATCCTCGCCTCCACAGGCGAGTCCCTGCCGGCACTGGCACGCGCGCACTGGCAGCGCTTCGGACGCCACTACTTTATCCGCCAGGACTACGAGAACCTCCCGGCCGAGGCCGCTCAGGCGGTCATGCAGGGGCTGGAATCCCAGTTGCCGGCGCTGCCAGGCCAAACTTTCGGCTCACTTCAGGTCAGCGAGGCCGACAGTTTCGCTTACCGGGACCCCGTGGATGACAGTCGAGCCCACGCGCAGGGCCTGAGGGTGGTCTTCGGGGAGCAAGCCCGTATCGTGCTGCGCAAGAGCGGCACCGGCACGCAGGGCGCCACATTGCGGCTGTACCTTGAACACTGGCGACAGGATGCGCTGGATCTGGATCCCGAGACGGCACTGCAGGGGCTCGCGCAGGTCGCACTGGGCCTGACCCGCATGACCGCGCTGACCGGCCGAGACCAACCCGACCTGGTGACCTGAGGCCATGCGCGCACTGACCCTGCTGTTGATGCTGGTCGCGATACTGGGGGCCTGGACCTGGTGGCAGAACCCCGAACGCGTGCCGCTCGACGATGCAGCACGGGCGCAAGCGCCGATGAGCTTTGTGGCGCTGCCCGATGGCATCACAGCGTTCCGGTTGGAGGGTCGCGAAAGCGGTCCCCTGGTGGTCCTGATTCATGGCTACTCCTACCCGAGCAGCCTCTGGTCGAACACGGCGGCGGCCCTGCAGGCCGCCGGATTCCGCACCCTGCGCTATGACCTCTATGGGCGGGGATGGTCGGACCGCCCGCCCGGACGCTACGATCTCGACCGCTTCACACAACAGCTCGAGGCCCTGCTCGACGCTTTGGCGCCTGACACCCCGGTGCAGATCGTCGGGCTGTCCATGGGCGGGCTGATCGCCGCCGATTTCGCCAGACGCCATCCACAGCGGGTGCAACGTCTGGCCCTGCTGGCCCCCTTCAACACCGAACGGACAGTCCTCGCGCTGCAACTCCCGCTGCTGGGGGAAGCCGTCGCTCACGTCGCCTATTTCCCGGCTCAGGCCAGCCTGCAGGCACAGAGCTTCCACGACCCGGCGCTGGCCCCGCAGTATCTGGCGGGTTTTACTGAGCAACGGGTGTACAAGGGGTACCGCCGGGCGCTGTTGTCGACGCTGCGGAACCTGATTGCGCGAGATCCCACGCCGGTCTACGAGGCGCTCGGCGCAAGATCGCTGCCAACCTTGCTGCTCTGGGGCCGCGAAGACGCCGTGGTGCCAGCGGCGGAGGCGGAACCGCTGCTGTCACGCCTGGGGCCATCGGCACAGCTGCAATGGGTGGCGGATGCCGGTCACCTGCCACAACTGGAGCAGCCCGGAACCACGCATGAGGCCCTGCTGCGGTTTCTTCGCCCCTCGCTCAGATCGGCCCCTTTTCGGCAGGACCCGCAGCGCTAGAGCAGTGTTTCGCACTGATGGGCACCGCCCCGGGAGGCGCCATCAGTCCCCAGCAGCGCGAAACACCGCGCTAGTACGTCGGCTTGCGCAAGCCTTTCTCCTGCATGATGACCGATGCCATCTCCTCGATGGACATGTTGGCCGAATTGACGAAGGGGATCCGGTGCCGACGGTACAGCTGCTCTGCCTGACGCAGCTCGAAGGCACACTGCGCCAGCGATGCGTATTTCGAACCGGGACGACGCTCGGTCCTGACCTGCATGAGACGCTCGGGATCGGAGGTCAGGCCGAACAGTTTGGGCACCTGCCCTTTCAGGGCATCCGGCAGCCGCCCCTGAGCCAGATCCTCCTCGATCAGCGGGAAGTTCGTGGCGAAAACCCCGTGCTGCAGCGCGAGATACAGGCTGGTGGGCGTCTTGCCACACCGCGATGGCGCTACCAGGATCAACTCGGCGCGCGCGAGATCCCGAATCGACTGGCCATCGTCGTGCTCCATCGCATAGTTCATGGCGGCGATGCGGGCGTTATAGCGCAGCGAGTCCGCCACTCCGTGCGCCCGCCCCTGCGCGTGGCTGGATTTCAGCGCCAGCTCCGACTCCAGCAGGGGAATGAAATGATCGAACAGGTCGATGAAAACCGCCTCGGCGCCCCGCAGGACCGTTCGCACCGCGTCGTTGACCGTGGTGCTGAACAGGATGGGTTTGACCCCCTGCCGCTGCGCAAGATGGTTGATGTACTCCACCGTGGTGCGCGCACGCGCCTCACTGGTAATGAACGGCAGGGTGGTCTTGTGAAAGGTGACCCCCTCGAACTGCGTCAACAGCGTATTACCCAGTGTTTCAGCGGTAATGCCGGTGCCGTCTGAAAGAAAGAATACCGGTCGCGGCGCGCTCATGTGCCCCCCATTTCGTCAGTCGTCAGTGTGCGTCATTCGGCGGCAATGTTGCAGCGCACCGCCCGCATTTCGATAATCCACACCCCGCTCCCATCCCGAATCCTCATGAGCTCCCAGCCGCACGTCCTGTGGTACTCCGCGCTTGGCATGCACGACGTCGAGACCGTCGGAGGCAAGAACGCCAGTCTTGGCGAAATGATCAGCCAGCTTGCAGAAGCCGGTGTCAAGGTGCCCAACGGCTTCGCCACCACGGCGGAGGCCTATCGGGAGTTCCTTGCTCATGAAAGCCTTGATGCGAAGATCAAGGGGCTGCTCGACGGGCTCGATGTCGACGATGTCCAGCGCCTTGCCGACATGGGCAAGGAGATTCGGGGCGCCGTCATGGCGGCGCCCTTCCCGACCCGTCTGGAGGCGGAGATCCGCGAGGCCTACGACACCCTGGTCGCAGAATCGGGCAAGGCCATCTCGGTTGCAGTGCGTTCCTCCGCCACCGCCGAGGACCTCCCGGACGCCAGCTTCGCCGGTCAGCAGGAGACCTTCCTCAACGTCGACGGCATCGACAACGTGCTGAAGGCCATCAAGGAGGTCTTCGCCAGTCTCTTCAATGATCGCGCCATTGCCTACCGGGTACATCACGGCTTCGAGCATGCCCAGGTGGCCCTTTCCGCCGGCGTCCAGCGCATGGTGCGCTCCGACCGCGGCAGCTCCGGTGTGATGTTCACCATGGACACCGAATCCGGGTTCCGGGACGCGGTGTTCATCACCGCCAGCTATGGCCTGGGTGAGGCCGTCGTCCAGGGCGCGGTGAATCCCGACGAGTTCTATGTGTACAAGCCGGCTCTGCGCGCCAACCGACCGGCCATTCTGAAGCGCGGCCTTGGCGAAAAAGCCAAGCAGATGATCTATTCGCAAGACCGTACGCTGGGGCGCACGGTCATGTTTGAACCGGTCCCGAGCGAGCGCCGGGCCCGGTTCTCGCTGAATGATCAGGACGTCGAGGCCCTGGCCCGGCAGGCCCTGATCATCGAGGACCACTACGGTCGCCCGATGGACATCGAGTGGGGCAAGGACGGCGTCGATGGCCAGCTTTACATCTTGCAGGCACGTCCGGAGACCGTACA
Source organism: uncultured Polycyclovorans sp. (assembly GCA_936928855.1). Classification (GTDB taxonomy): domain Bacteria; phylum Pseudomonadota; class Gammaproteobacteria; order Nevskiales; family Nevskiaceae; genus Polycyclovorans. The sequence goes on along the minus strand of CAKZHZ010000006.1, from coordinate 1,309 downwards.
AAGCCGCGCCAATGCCAACGTGCTGCGCCGCTACAAGCTCAAGGGCTCCGGCCGCAAACTGACCGAAGGCCGCGCCATCGGCCAGAAGATCGGCGCCGGTCCGGTCCGCGTGCTCGACAGCATCGAACAGATGAACCGTGTCCAGAAAGGCGATGTGCTGGTCACCGACATGACCGATCCCGACTGGGAGCCGATCATGAAACGCGCCAGCGCCATCGTCACCAACCGGGGAGGACGCACCTGCCATGCCGCCATCATCGCGCGCGAACTGGGCATCCCTGCCGTGGTGGGCTGTGGTGACGCCACCGCGCTGCTGAAGGATGGCCAGCCGGTAACCGTGTCCTGCGCCGAGGGCGATACCGGCGTGATCTACGACGGCAATATCGACTTCGCGGTTGATGAGGTCGCCCTGGATCAGATGCCGGAGATTCCGCTGAAGGTCATGATGAACGTCGGCACGCCGGAGCAGGCTTTCGACTTCGCCAGCCTGCCGCATCGCGGAGTCGGGCTGGCCCGCCTCGAGTTCATCATCAACCGTCAGATCGGCATTCATCCCCAGGCCCTGCTGGCGCTCGACGAGCAGCCAGCGGACCTGCGGCGCATCATCGACCCCATGATTGCGGCCTACGACAGTCCGCGCGACTACTTCGTCAAGCGCCTGGCCGAAGGCGTCGCCACCATCGCGGCTGCGTTCGCACCCGAGCCGGTGATCGTCCGCATGAGCGACTTCAAGTCCAACGAGTACGCCAACCTGATCGGCGGCAAGCTCTACGAGCCCGAAGAAGAGAATCCGATGCTGGGCTTCCGCGGTGCTTCGCGCTACATCAGCGAGGAGTTCGGCGAGGCCGGCCTGGATGCTCGCCAGATCCTCGGTGTCGACGAGGGGCATCCGGTCCACGATCGCGTAGAGGCGGTCCCGGCCGAGCTTCACGCCCAGCCAGTAGAGGACGGCCGCGCCCACCACCGAACCGAGCGTCGTCCAGAACAGCGCGCTGAACAACGAGAAGCCTCCCTGCGACGCCGTGAACCCGGCCAGCGGAAGGATGATCTCGCTCGGAATCGGGGGGAAGAAGTTCTCCACGGCGACGGCGAGGCCGGCGACGATGATCGGTTGCGCGGCCCCGAGTGTCGCGGCCACACCTCCGGGCAGGCGCTGCGCGGCGGTTCGGAACGTGCCGCTTCTGACGGTGCCGTCCTTCCGGCGCTTCGCTCCCTCGGACCGCGGGAAGAACTCGTACCAGGCGCCGACGCCGGCCCGCTCGCGTTCGACGAGCAGTTCCAGGTCGGGGCCGACGGTGAGCAGGGAGCG
>CAKZHZ010000005.1 GCA_936928855.1 uncultured Polycyclovorans sp. | reverse complement strand
CCTTGGCAGAGTCGCTAGGCTTTGTGCCATGGGCAAAGTCGAGCACTACGCGACGCGGTTGTCGGAAATCATCGACCGCATGCATCCCTCCGGGCTTCTGTACAGCACCTATGAGGGACGTCTGCTCGCCCAGCTCGATCGTTCTCGTCTGCCGCAGCATGTTGCGGTGCTCGCCGACGGCAATCGGCGGTGGGCACGACTCAACGCCCCCGGGCAACCGCTGGTGGCCGGTTACGAGGCTGGGGCCGACAAGCTCACCCAGTTCTGCTCCTGGTGCGACGAGGTGGGCATCCCCATCGTCACCTTGTGGGTGTTGTCCACCGACAACCTGCAGCGAGCCAGGACCGGAGAGTTGGAGGAGCTCCTCAAGGTCATCGAGGAACTGGTCGTCACCTTGTCCCGCCACCCTCACTGGCGAGTACAGACGGTGGGTGATCTCGGGCTGCTCCCCGACGAGATGCGCTCCACCCTGTGCACGGCGACCGAGCGCACTGCTGACCACACCGGCATGCACATCAACGTGGCCATTGCCTATGGTGGACGACACGAGTTGCGCGACGCCGTGCGCTCCCTGCTGGCTGAGGAGGCCGACAAGGGCACGAGCCTGCGCGACCTGTCGCAGACCGTCGACATGGACCAGATCTCCGAGCACCTCTACACCCGTGGCCAGCCCGACCCCGATCTCATCATTCGCACCTCCGGGGAGCAGCGACTCTCCGGGTTCCTCATGTGGCAGTCGGCACACTCGGAGTTCTACTTCTGCGAGGCCCTGTGGCCAGATTTCCGCAAGGTCGACTTCCTGCGTGCGCTGCGCTCCTTCACGCAACGGGAGCGCCGTTATGGACGCTGACCCCCAGCACTTTCGCCGATCCGTGGGTCGGCGTCAGCACTGACCATGTGGAAGATGACGTCAAGCGCGATAGTATTGAGCAATGTCCGAGTCTGAGAGCACTGTGTGGCTGACCCAAGAGGCATATGACAAGCTCCGCGAGGAGCTCGACTACCTCAAGGGCGAGGGCCGCACCACGATTGCCAACAAGATCGCCGAGGCACGCGCCGAGGGTGACCTGTCCGAGAATGGCGGATACCACGCCGCACGTGAGGAACAGGGCCAGGCCGAGGCGCGCATCCGCCAGCTGGAGCAGATGCTCCGGGAGGCCAAGGTGGGCGAGGCCCCGTCCACCACCGACGAGGTCGTCCCCGGTTCCAAGGTGACGGTGGCCTACTTCGGCGACGAGGACGACACCGAGACCTTCCTGCTGGGTTCGCGCGAGGTCATGGGTATCGACGACTCGGTGGACGTTTCCGTCTACTCTCCGCAGGCACCTCTTGGCGGTGCCGTGGTGGGTCACCACACTGGCGAGACCGTCAGCTACAAGGCTCCCAATGGCAAGACGATCGAGGTGAAGATCCTCTCGGTGGAGGGATTCTCCGCCTGAGATTCCGCCCCTGCGATGCCCCGAATGGAACGGGGACATCGGCACAGCAGGGGTTGGAAAAATCTGTTGCAGCGGCCGTGGGGTTTCGTACTCCACGGCCGTCGGCGTCTCAGACGTGGCGTACGGCGATGTGCCCCACGAGTACGGAGAGATCCAGCCGCGCCGAGCCATTGCCGACCACGTACTCATCGGTGTCGCCGGGCTCGGGCCAGACGGTGCGCGCGCGCTGGTCGTAGGCGCGGGCGAAGTCGCCGCCCTCGGGCCGTTCGATCTTGATGACACGCGCGCCAAGATCCGCGAGATGGCGCGTCGCCAGCGGTGCCGCGATGGCGTGTTCAAGAGAGACGACCAGCAGGCCATCCAGCGGCAGCATCAGAACGACCTCGGCAGGCCGAGCACGTGTTCGGCCACGTACGAGAAGATCAGGTTGGTGGAGATCGGGGCGACCTGATACAGCCGCGTCTCGCGGAACTTGCGCTCGACGTGGTATTCCGACGCGAAGCCGAAACCGCCGTGGGTCTGCAGGCAGACGTTGGCGGCCTCGAACGAGGACTTGGCGGCCAGGTACTTGGCCATGTTGGCCTCGGCGCCGCAGGGCTGATGCGTGTCGAACAGCTCGCAGGCGCGCCAGCGCATCAGGTTGGCCGCCTCGACCTCGATGAAGGACTCGGCGATCGGGAACTGCACGCCCTGGTTCTGGCCGATGGGCCGGTCGAAGACCACGCGATCGTTGGCGTAGCGTGTGGCGCGATCCACGAACCAGTAGCCGTCGCCAATGCACTCGGCGGCGATCAGGGTGCGCTCGGCGTTGAGGCCGTCGAGGATGTACTTGAAGCCCTGGCCTTCCTTGCCGATCAGGTTCTCCTCGGGAATCTCCAGGTTGTCGAAGAACACCTGGTTGGTCTCGTGGTTGACCATGTTCGGGATCAGGCGCATCTCCATGCCGTGGCCGACCGCCTGGTCGAGATGCACCATGAAGATCGACATGCCCTCGGACTTGCGCTTCACCTGGTCGATGGGCGTGGTGCGCGCGAGCAGGATCATCAGCTCCGAATGCTGCAGGCGCGAGATCCACACCTTCTGGCCGTTGACCACGTAGCGGTCGCCCTTCTTGACTGCGGTGGTCTTGAGCTTGGTGGTGTCGGTGCCGGTGGTCGGTTCGGTCACGGCCATGGACTGCAGGCGCCATTCGCCGCTGGCGATCTTGGGCATGTACAACTGCTTCTGCTGCTCCGAGCCGTGACGCAGCAGGGTGCTCATGTTGTACATCTGGCCGTGGCAGGCTCCGGCATTGCCGCCGCAGCGGTTGATCTCCTCCATGACGACGGAGGCCTCGGCGAGTCCCAGGCCGGAGCCGCCGTACTCCTGCGGGATCATCACAGACAGCCAGCCGGCCTCGGTCAGCGCCTTGATGAAGGCTTCCGGGTAGCCGCGCTGTTCGTCGATCTTCAGAAAATATTCGTCGGGGAAGCGGCTGCACAGGTCGCGCAGCGCGTCGCGCATTTCCGGGAACCGCTCGTGTCGTTCAATGGGCATGAGTTGTGATGGGGGATTTCAGTGGTGGTGGAGGCATCAGGCGGCGGCGCGCCGGCGCAGCAGGCGCAGCGGCGTGTAGACCAGCACATCGTGGCCGTGCTGGTTGATCACGCGGTTACGGCTGCGGACCAGGCCGCGGTCGCCCTTGGAGGTGGTGCGAGCCTCGATGACCTCGCACTCGACGTGAATGGTATCGCCCACGCAGGTGGGTGCGCGCACGTCGACATCGGCATGCAAAAACGCAAGGCCGGTGTGCTGGATGGCGGGGGTGAGCAGGCCCTCGGCGAAGCTCATGACCAGCACGCCGGGCACGACCTTGGCCGGCAACGACAGGCCCTCGCGCGCCGCGTGGTTGGTGAACACTTCCTCGGTGAGCCAGGTCAGGTTCACGAAGCTGCCGAGGTCGGCCTCGGCCAGCGTGCGGCCGGCGCTGCGGAAGCGGAAACCGACCGGCAGATCTTCGAAGTGAAAGCCGATGCCGATGGTCTTCATGCCGCACCGTTTGCAACGGCAGGGGTCGCGACGCCGCCTTGGGTGACGGCCAGGATGGCCGCCTCGTCGTAGCCGATTTCGCGCAGCACCTCGGCCGTGTGCTCGCCCAGGCGCGGGGCGGGACGGGTAGGGCCGGGCGGGCTGTGCGACCAGGTGCTGGGCACCGACATCGACAGCAGCGTGCCCTCGCTGGGGTGTTCGACCGGCGAGAAAAAGCCCACGGCGCGCAGATGCGGGTCGTCGAGCAGGCTGTCGGGCGTGTGCATGGGCATGCAGGGAATGTCGGCCTCCTCCAGCGCCTGCATCCATTCGGCGGTGGTGCGCATCGGCATCTGCTCGGCGACGAAGCGGTACAGCGCGTCGATGTGCTGGGTGCGGGTGGTGAGGCTGGCGAGCCGGGGGTCGGCGTCGAACATCTGCGGTTGGCCGATCAGCGCGCAGAAGCTTTTCCACTGCCGGTTGGAGTAGATCAGGGCGCAGATGTAACCGTCGCGCGTGGGGTAGGGCCGGCGTTCGTGTGCCAGCAGGCGCGCGTAGCCGGCCGGCCCCTCGGCGGGCACGAAACTGCGTCCACCCAGGTGATCGCCCATGACGAACTGGGTCATGGTCTCGAACATTGGCACGTCGACGCTCTGGCCCTCGCCGCTGCGTTGGCGATGCAGCAGGGCGGCGAGAATCGCGCCCACCGCGCTGAGCCCGACCGTGCGGTCGGCGATGGTGGTGGGCACGTAACGCGGGGTCGGGCTGCCGGCCATCAGCGACAGCGCCGGCAGGCCGGCCGCGCCCTGGATCAGATCATCGTAGGCCGGTCGATCGCCATACGGACCCGCACGGCCATAGCCGAACACGCCGACATAAACGATGCGCGGATTGACCGCGCGCACTTCTTCGTACGACAGGCCCAGCCGCGCCATCGCCTGCGGACGCACGTTGTAGATCAGCACGTCCATGTTCTCGGCCAGGCGCAGCAGCGCGGCACGCGCCTCGGGACGCTTGAGGTCGAGCACCATGCTGCGCTTGCCGCGATTGGCGTTGAGGAAGATCGCGCCCATGCCGGGCGAGCGCATCGGGCCGATGCCGCGTGTGCCGTCGCCCTCCGGCGGTTCGACCTTGAGCACCTCAGCCCCGTACTCCGCCAGAATCTGAGTGGCATAGGGCCCCATCAGCACCGTGGTCAGGTCGAGGACGCGCACACCGTTC
>CAKZHZ010000004.1 GCA_936928855.1 uncultured Polycyclovorans sp. | reverse complement strand
TGATGGGTAGCGAACGTCATCCCGCACTTGATGCGGGATCCACCTGCAACGGTTGAGGTCTGGATGCCCGATCGAGTCGGGCATGACGGTGGATGGGTAGCAAACGTCATCCCTTACTTGATGCGGGCTCCACTTGCGACGGTCGGGTCTGGATGCCCGATCAAGTCGGGCATGACGGGGGTGCGGGCTTCAGTGTGAAAGCCGCAACATCAACGTCAGGTGGTCTGTCGGTGAGGGCCGGAAGCCAAACTTCAGGTAAAAGCTTCTGGCCTTCTCGTGGAGCGCATGCACCATCAACGCTCTCACGCCAGCATTTTCTGCCACCGCCGTTGCGCGGGCGACTGCATCCTTGAGCAGCGCAGCGCCGAGGTGCCGGCCCGCTGCGCGATGATCGACAGCCAGTCGCCCCAGTACGAGGACGGGGATAGGATCTGGCATGTTGCGGCGGACGTTGCCGGTGGCATCGGCCAATGCCACTGCGCCTGCAGCCAGCGCGTAGTATCCGACAACCATTCCGTCCCCGGATTTAACGACGAAGGTGCGGCTGGCGCCACTCGCCTGATTGGCCAGGGCTCTTCGCTTCAGCCATTCGTCCAGAACGGGCTCTCCGCAGGAAAATTCACTGACGGCGTGCGTGGCGCTGAGCGATTCAGGCGGCTGCAGGTCAAGCGCCACGATGCGGCTTTTCCCAAGGCGCCTTCACCGCCATGAGTTTCTTCAGTCCTTCATTGGGAGTCGGCGGGGCATCGAGCAGGGCGGTGAATTGCTGAAACCGCTCGGCATCCAGCTTGAAGAACACCTGATCGAGTAGTACGGACTGAGCGCGCTCGCATGCCGCTTCCAACATGAAATCTGATCGGTTCTTGCCCAGCAGCGTCGCTGCCTGATCAATGAGATCCCGCTGCTGCGGGAGCGCCCGCAGGTTGATGGCAGCTTCTCTCATGTGGCACCTGTTGTGTATCGGGTTGATATACAGGATGGGGGGGTGTGTATTGATTGTCAATACAAGATTTGCCGGTTGCCCAACTCAGCTTGCCGCTGATCGCTGGCTGAGCATTTGCAACGGTTGAGGTCTGGATGCCCGATCGAGTCGGGTATGACGGGGGTGGGTAGCAAACGTCATCCCGCACTTGATGCGGGATCCACTTGCGACGGTCGGGTCTGGATGCCCGATCAAGTCGGGCATGACGGGTGATGGGTGCCAAACGTCATCCCGCACTTGATGCGGGATCCACCTGCGACGGTTGAGACTGGATGCCCGATCGAGTCGGGCATGACGGTTGATGGGTGGTGGGCGTCATCCCGCACGTGATGCGGGATCCACCTGCAACGGTTGAGGCTGGAGGCTCCATCAAGTAGGGCATGACGGGGTTCGGGCCCTTGGGCCCGTGGGGGCGATGATCTACCATGCCAGCATAGGCGGGCGGGTGTTTCAGGTTTGTACAGGGTGCCTACGGCGATGCGGCTTTCATCGGAATCCAGGGCAGTTATCAAGCGGGCTGCGGAGGCATCCTTCGGCGGTGGGGCCGTTGTGCGGCTGTTTGGTTCGCGGGTAGACGATACCAAGCGAGGGGGGGATATCGATGTGCTGATCGAAACCACGTTGGAAGATCCCGGTCAGATCGTGTTCGCGCACACCCGTTTTCTTTCGTTGTTGTATCAGCAGTTGGGTGAGCAGAAAATCGACGTGTTGATCGATTATCCGGGACGGAAAAGCCATCCGCCGATCTTCGACGTGGCGCGCCGGGAGGGATTGACGCTGTGATGGCTGACAGCCGACTGCTGCTCGACGAGGCGTGGCAGCAGTGCCAGCGCCATTTGCATCATCTGCAGCATGCGTTGACTGCGTTGCAGCCGGTCTTGCCGGTATCTGCAGAAGCGCTACCCACGTTTGATGATGAAGTGGTACAGGACTGGGATCAGTTCATCCTTCGTTTCACGAAGCTGCAGGATGCCATGGGTGCCCGCCTTTTCCCCACTGCGCTGGCCTACCTTCAGGAACCCTATGACGACCGGCCGATGCTCGACAAGCTGCACCGTTTGGAGAAGCTGGGTTATCTGAGTAGCGTTGAGCGTTGGCAGGAGCTGCGTGTCATCCGCAATCGTTTCGCACACGACTATCCACAAGATGATGTGCTGCGAGCAGGCTACCTCAACCAGGCGGCTACTGCGGCGCAGGAGCTGGCGGCACTACTCGAACGGTTTCGGCCGTTGATCGAAAAGGCCTGACTGCGGGGTAGGCACAATAGTGCTGAGCGGCGAGTGAAGGGTGTTGAGTCACTGCATCCCGTTGCTGGCGCCAAGTCGTCCATCCGCGCCACTCACATCGCTTGAGGTCTGGATGCCCGACTTCCCTTCTCGTCAACCCCGACTTCTCCCCCTCGTCACCCCCGACTTCTCCCCCTCGTCACCCCTGACTTCTCCCCCTCGTCACCCCCGACTTGATCGGGGGGCCACCTGCAACGGTCGGAGTCTGGATGCCCGATCGAGTCGGGCATGACGGGCGATGGGTAGCGGACGTCATCCCGCACTTGATGCGGGGTCCACCTGCAACGGTTGAGACTGGATGCCCGATCAAGTCGGGCATGACGGGTGATGGGTAGCAAACGTCATCCCTTACTTGATGCGGGATCCACTTGCGACGGTCGGGTCTGGATGCCCGATCAAGTCGGGCATGACGGGTGATGGGTGCCAAACGTCATCCCGCACTTGATGCGGGATCCACTTGCGACGGTTGAAGGTGGATGCCTGCTCGAGTCGGGCATGACCGGTTGGGTGTCGGGCGTTGCGGGGGGCTTCGGTGTCGCCGTTCGTCCTGAGATGTCCGCCCGCCATCTGCGCGCCCGAAATGAAAAAGCTGATGGCACGGACGTTTGTTGCAGTGCGACTATCAGGAATATCCCTACAAAAGTAAGTGCAGTCCTACATGGTGGCGGGCGCTTTTCTGGGCGAAGGTAGCTCACGACGAAAAGCCAACACCTCCCCGGTGTCGGGTCCTCAACGTAAAGGGAGACGCACATGAAAGCCGCTTTTCAGGTGGGGCTGCAGCAAAAGGCACATCCGACCCGCATTCAGCAGAGTCAGCTGTTGCAGCTGGATGCCGAGGCACTGCAAACCGAGGTCCAGCAGTGGCTCAGTGCCAACGTGATGTTGGATGCGGAACCCGAGATGGATGTCGAGGATGACGACGACACCGTCGACATGGATGCCGTGTGGAGCCCGGCGGAGGCGGCGGCGGAGCTGCCATGGGATCACACGCTGAGTGTCCTGGCCCGTGGCGGCAGCTTCGAAGGCGATGGACCGGAATACACGGTCCCTGCGCCGGAGCCCACCGATCCCTTGTCGCAGGTGTTGGCGGCGCTGCAGCTGGAGTCGGTGCCGTCGGCCCTGCAGGCAGCGGTGCTGATTGTGTTGGAGGCGATTGACGAACGGGGCTTTGTGGAGGCGCCGCTGCATGAGCTGGCCCAGCGGCATGGGGTGGCGGAATCGTTGCTGGATCAGGCGCTCACGCTGGTGCAGCGGGTCGGCCCGGAGGGCTACGGCGCCCGGCATCTGGACGAGGCGCTGGAGTTGCAGCTGCGCGCCATGCCGGCTTCGGCGGCGCGGGATCTGGCCCTGCGTATCGTGGAGCGCGGCATGACGCGCCTGGGGCGGCGTGAGCTGGATCTGCTGCGCCGCAGCCTGCGCGCCAGCCCGGCCGCATTCGGTGCAGCGCTGAAGTTGCTGCGCGGCCTGTCCACCCGCCCGGGGGCGGCGCTGCCGGAGGCCACCCCGGTCATTCCCGATGTGCGGGTGGTGCGGCGGGAGGGTCGCTGGCATGTGGAGCTGAATGCCGAAGGGCAGCCGGCGCTGCGACTCAATCGGGCCTATTCACGCCTGCTCGATACCCTGGGGCGCGAGGCGGATCCGCTGCGTCATCAGCGCACCGAGGCCCGCTGGCTGATCAAGAGCCTGCGTCAGCGTGGGCAGACGGTGTTGCGGGTGGCGCAGGCAGTGCTGGCGCGCCAGTTCGGCGTGTTGCAGCAGGGCATGGTGGCGCTCAAGCCGCTGTCGCTCAGGGAAATTGCCGAGGTGGTGGGGGTGCACGAGTCCACTGTCTGCCGCGCGGTCAACGGCAAGTACGTGGAGCTGCCGCAGGGCGTGGTGTCGCTGCGTGCCTTCTTCAGCCAGGCCGCGGGCGAGGACGGTGTGGCGGCCGCAGCAGCACGCGCGATGGTGCAGCGCCTCATCGAGCACGAGCAGATCCCGCTGGATGACGCCGCGCTGGTCGACACCCTGCATCAACGCGGTGTGCGTCTGGCCCGGCGCACGGTGGCGAAGTACCGCGAATCGCTTGGCTATCCCGCCGCCCGGCTGCGCGCCGCTCCGCAGGCTGCGCAAGCCTGATCCCCGAACTCCTGCACAGGAATCTCCCCATGCTCCATCTCGACTCCCTGCCGCTGGAACCGGAACACGCTGACACCGTGCCACGCCGTGTCGCGCCCGCCGCGCCCCGTCGGGCGCCGCCACTGGCCGGCGAAGCGCCCAGCATGCAACGCATCCGTCGGCTGATCGATCAGGTCGCCGCGCACGACACCACCGTGCTCATCACCGGCGAGTCGGGCACTGGCAAGGAGGTCATTGCCCAGCAGATCCATGCCTGCAGTGCGCGCGCCGACAAGCCGTTCGTCGCGGTCAACTGTGGTGCCATCCCCGCCGAGCTGCTGGAAAGCGAGCTGTTCGGGCATGAGAAGGGGGCCTTCACCGGTGCCATCACCACCCGCAAGGGGCGGTTCGAGCTGGCCGAGGGCGGCACCCTGTTTCTCGACGAGATCGGCGACATGCCCATGCCCATGCAGGTGAAGCTGCTGCGCGTGTTGCAGGAGCGCAGTTTCGAACGGGTGGGCGGAACCCGCACGATGCCGTGTGATGTCCGCATTGTCGCGGCCACCCATCGTGACCTGGATGCCGCCGTCAACGACGGACTGTTCCGGGAGGACCTCTACTACCGGCTCAACGTGTTTCCGATCGACACACCGCCACTGCGGGATCGCATCGAGGACCTGCCGCTGCTGGTGGAGACCCTGGCCCAGCGGCTTGCCAACCAGGGGCGTCCGTCGGTGCGGCTCGATGACGCGGCGGTGGCTGCGCTGGCCGAGCACCGCTGGCCGGGCAATGTGCGCGAGCTGGCCAACGTTATCGAGCGCATCGCGGTGACGGTGCTGGGGGATGTCGCCACGGTGGAGGATCTGCCGCCGCGCTACCGTCCGGCCGGATTGCCGCCACCGGTGCCGGCTGCGGCGCCGACGGTGACCAACGACGGCCTGCCCGTGGAGGGCATGGACCTGCGCGAGCATCTGGCCCGGATCGAGGCCGGCATCATTCGCGAAGCCCTGGCGCGCGCCGGCGGAGTGGTGGCGCATGCCGCCCAGCTGTTGCGGATGTCCCGCACCACGCTGATCGAGCGCTTGCGCAAGTACAACCTTTCATCGGCTGATTTCAGCCAGTCCTGATGACGGCTCCGACGGCTTGCAAGGCGACGACATGAAGACGCCCCCGGAGCCCCGGCGATGAACACCATCGGCAACGACAACATCCAGCAACTGCTCAGCGAGATGCGTGCGCTGCGCAGCCGCAGCCAGTTGCCTGCAGCGCCGGCTGCGGCGGCAACGCAAGCGGACGCGCCGAGTTTTTCGCAGCGCATGGGCGAAGCCCTGAAGTCGGTCAGCGATACCCAGCTCAACGCCCAGCAGATGGCGCGCGAGTTCGAACTGGGCCGCGGTGATCTCGCCAGCACGATGGTGGCGATGCAGAAATCACAGGTGGCCTTCCGCGCCACGGTGGAGGTGCGAAACCGTGTGGTGCAGGCCTACCAGGACATCATGAACATGCCGCTGTAGCGGCTGCCCGAGGACCTTTGAGTCATGGCTGAAGCACTCGCCCCTCCCGCATGGACCCGCACCCTCATCCTGCTGCGCCCGCTGTTGTTGCTGCTGGGTGTGGCGGTGGCGGTGGCGGCCGGTACCACGGCGGTACTGTGGAGCCGCGGTACGCCGATGTCGGTGCTGTACACCGGACTGCCGGACCGCGAGGCCGCCGCCGTTGCCGATGCCCTGCGGGCCGCTGGCCTGGATGTCCAGCTGGGTCCCGCGCCCGGCGTGGTGCAGGTACCGGAATCACGGGTGATGGATGCACGCATGCACCTGGCGCGCTCCGGCGTGGTGGTCGGACAGGGGGGCATGGATGCGCTCGATGCCGATCCCGGTTTCGGGGTCAGCAGTTTTCTCGAAGGGGCCCGTTACCAGCGTGCATTGGAGCAGGAGCTGGCCCGCACCATCGGCGGCCTGCGGGGGATTGCCTCCGCCCGCGTTCATCTGGCGTTGCCCAAGCCCAGTGCCTTCATTCGTGATCGCGCCCCGGCCACCGCATCGGTGGTGGTGGAGCTGTTGCCGGGTGCGCAGCTGGCACCAGGGCAGTCGGAGGCCATTTCCCGGTTGGTGGGGGCGGCCATTCCCGAGCTCAAGCCCGAGGATGTGACGGTGGTCGATGCGCGCGGCGGCCTGCTGTCGCAGACCGACAGTGCGGCGCAGGTCGCCCAGGTTCATTTCGACCTCGCGCGTCGCACCGAGGACATGCTGGTCAATCGTATCCAGACGCTGTTGCAGCCGCTGGTCGGACGCACGGAGGTGCAGGTGACGGTGGAGCTGGACCCCACCGAAGCCGAGCAGGCACGTGAGGTGGTCGACCCCAACACGGTGGTCAGTCAGGAGCAGGTCACCCGCCAGATCCGCGACAACGCCACCGGTGGCAGCGCGCCCGGCGGCATCCCCGGCGCGGCCAGCAACTCGGTGGGGGACCCGGTCACGGCGGGCGCGCCGCCAGCGGCACCGGAAGCCACCACCACCCAGGAGCGCCGCCAGTTCGAAGTCAGCCGTGAGATGGCCTACAGCCGCACGGCCAGCGGGCGCATCCAGCGGCTCACCGTTGCCGTGCTGCTCGACAGCCCACCACTGCCGCCGGTGACGGCAACGCCGCCGCCGGTACCTGCCGTCGCTGAGGGTGGCGATGCCATGGCCGAGCCCGAGCCCGTCCCATCGCCCGCGCCGTCCTCGCCCGCCGCACCACCGGGTTGGAGCGCGGAGACGCTGGCCGACGTGGAGGCACTGGTCAAGGGTGCAGTGGGCTTTTCGGAAGCCAGGGGAGACAGCATCACGGTACGGCAGGGGGCGTTCCGGCAGGAGGTGTTACCGCCCGTCGCTCCCATGCCGTGGTGGCAGCAGGCCTGGGTGCTGGACGGTGCCCGCGAGGCTGGGGGGCTGTTGTTGCTTGCCTTGATCGTGTTTCTTGCGCTGCGCCCGTTGCTCAAGAGCCTGGCCGACCCGGCGCCACTGCGGCGCCTGCTGACACCCGCAGTACCGGCAGCGGCCACGGCGGCGGCCGATATTCCACGGGCCCCCGTGACGCTGGACGCGCCCAATGCATTGAGCTTTGACGACAAGATGGCGATGGCCCGGCAGGCCGTCGCCCAGGACCCCAAGCGGGTGGCCCAGGTGGTGAGAACATGGGTGGGTAGCGATGGCTGACGGCAACACGCCTCCGAAGGGCGCCAGCACGCCGCGTCTCGGTGACGGTATCGGTGGTTTGCAGCGTGCAGCGGTGTTCCTGCTTTCGCTGGGCGAAAAGGAAGCCGCCGAAGTGCTCAAGCACATCGGTGCCAAGGAGGTGCAGAAGCTGGGGCAGGCCATGGCCAGTCTCGGCAGTGTCACCAGCGAGCAGGCCAACCAGGTGATCGACTCGTTTGTCGGCGAGCTGGAGCGTCAGACCTCACTGGGTGTAGGCGCCGAGGACTACGTCCGCAATGTGCTGGTCAACGCCCTGGGTGAGGACAAGGCCAGCGGCCTGATCGATCGCATCCTGCTCGGGCGCAACACCAAGGGGCTGGAGGCGCTCAAGTGGATGGAGCCGCGCTCGGTGGCCGATCTGGTGCGCAACGAACACCCGCAGATCATTGCCATCGTGCTGAGCCACCTCGATGCCGATCAGGCTGCCGCAGTGCTGCTGGCGCTGCCGGAGCGCGCGCGCGCCGACGTGGTGATGCGCATCGCCACCCTGGAGGGCATTCCGCCGCATGCGCTGCACGAGCTGGACGACATTCTCGAACGGCAGTTCGCGGGCAACCAGAACCTCAAGTCTTCCACCATCGGCGGCGTCAAGGTGGCGGCCAACATCCTCAACCTGATGGACTCGTCGGACGAGGCCTCGCTGATGGAACGCATCCGCGCTGTGGACGACAACCTCGGCACCCGCATCCAGGACCTGATGTTCGTGTTCGACAACCTGGGTGACCTGGATGACCGCAGCATTCAGACCCTGCTGCGCGACGTGCCCAGCGACAAGCTGGCGCTGGCCCTGAAGGGCGCCGAGCCCCGCGTGCGCGACAAGATGTTCAACAACCTGTCCAAGCGTGCCGCCGAGATGATGAAGGAAGACATGGAAGCGCGCGGCCCGGTGCGTGTGGCCGATGTCGAGATCGCGCAGAAGGAGATTCTGGCGGCCGCGCGCAAGCTCGCCGAGGACGGCGCCATCCAGCTGGGCAATCAGCGTGAGGCCTTCCTGTGATGGAACACGCCGAACTCGAGGCGGGTTTCATCGATGCGGCGGAGGTGGGCGATGCCCGCCACTGGCAGCCGCCCACACTGGAGCGGGGCACAGGAGGCCCCCCGACCGCCGCCAAGCTTGAAGCACTGGAGCAGGCGGCCTGGGACGAGGGCTACAAGCGGGGACGCGAAGAGGGGCGTGCCGCCGCGCGCGAAGCCGCACAGCCGCAGCTTCAGCAGTTGACCACCCTGCTGTCCGCACTGGAACAGCCGTTCGACGCCGAGGCCGAAACGCTCACCGAGGCTCTGGCGGCACTGGCGCTGGAGATCGCACAGCGACTCACGCTCAATGCGCTGACCTTGCAGCCCGAGGCGCTGATGCCGATCGCCCGCCAGGCGCTGGCGATGCTGGGGGAGCACAGTGGACCGATCCAGCTGCGGGTGCCGCCTGCAGCCTTCGAGGCCCTGCGGGCGCTGGAGCAGGAGCCGGCCTTGCAGGCCCGGGTCAGCGCCGATGCCGCGCTGGGGCCGGCCGATGTCGGTGTCGATGCCAATCCGGTCAGTATCGATGCACGGCTGACCACCCGCGTGCAGCAGCTGATGGCGGGCTGGACCGCGGACACACCATGAACCTCACCCGGCATCTGCACGCCCGCGCCAGCCGTCTGCCCGAGCAGGTATCGCCGCTGGTCACCGGGCGCTTGGAACGGGTGGTGGGCCTGGCCCTCCAGGCCCGCGGCCTGCACCTGCCGCTGGAGGCCACCTGCGCGGTGGAGACGCATGCCGAATCCTGGGTGGAGGCCGAGGTGGTCGGATTCTCCGATGACCGGACGTTTCTCATGCCCACCGGTCCGCTCAGCGGCTTGCAACCCGCAGCGCGGGTGGCAGGCCGTCGCCTGGGTCGAGCACCGCGGATCGGTGCCGACTGGCTGGGGCGGGTGATGGGGGCGGACGCCAGCCCGCTGGATGGACGCCCGCCGCCGCGGGGCGAGGCGCCGCTGGTGTTGTCCCCGCCGCCGCTGAACCCCTTGCAACGGCAACGGATCGACACGCCGCTGGATGTCGGCGTGCGCGCCATCAATGCGCTGCTCACCCTGGGCCGCGGCCAGCGGGTCGGACTGTTTGCCGGCAGTGGTGTCGGCAAGTCGACACTGCTGGGGATGATGACCCGTCACACCACGGCGGATGTGACCGTGGTGGGCCTGATCGGCGAACGCGGCCGCGAGGTGCGGGATTTCGTCACCGATACCCTGGGGCCCGAGGGGCTTGAGCGGGCCTGTGTGATCGCGGCACCCGCCGATGCCAGTCCGCTGGCACGGATGAACGGTGCGCGGCTTGCGACCGCTGTCGCCGAGTATTTCCGCGACCAGGGACGCGACGTGCTGTTGCTGATGGATTCCCTGACACGCTATGCCCAGGCCGCACGCGAGATCGGTCTCGCCGTGGGCGAGCCCCCGGCGACGCGGGGCTACCCGCCATCGGTGTTCGCGCGGCTGCCGGCGTTGGTGGAGCGGGCCGGTGCGGTGCAGGGGCGCGGCAGCATCACCGCGCTCTACACCGTGCTGACCGAAGGCGACGACCTGCAGGATCCGGTGGCTGACGCCGCCCGCGCCATTCTCGATGGACACATCGTGCTGTCGCGTCGCATCGCCGAGCAGGGCCGCTTTCCGGCGGTGGATGTCGAGGCCAGCGTGTCGCGCCTGTTCACCACCCTGGCGTCGCCCGAGCAGCGTGAGGGTGCCCGGCGGCTGCGTCGCTGGCTGGCGGCGTGGCAGCGCAACCGGGACCTGATCGCGGTGGGGGCCTATCAGGCCGGGGCGGATCCCGACACCGATGCCGCGCTGGCGCATCAGGCGGCCATCGACGCTTTCCTCTCGCAGCGCGTGGAAGCAGCTGCCCCCTTGGGCGAGGCCTGCGAGGCGTTGCTGCGTCTGACCGGAGATGACGAATGAACGAACCGGGCCTGGCCCGTCTGGCCGATATCACCCGCCGTCATGCCGATCAGGCGGCCCAACGTCTGGTGGAGGCCCAGGCTGCGGTGCGGCAGGCCGAAGCCCAGCTGCAACAGCTCCAGGGCTTTGCTGCGGAGTACGCCACCGGGGGGGCAGCCACTGCACCGTGGCAGCTCAGCAACCGACAGGCCTTTCGTGACCGGCTACAGGCTGCCATCCACTGTCAGCAGCAACGGATCGATCAGGCGCAGGCGGCAGTGACAGCCGCGCGTGCCAGCTGGATGACGGCCTGGCAGGCAGCGGAATCGCTGGGCGGCGCGGCTGCGCTGCAGCGGGACGACCTGTTGCAGGCGCGCCTCAAACGCCAGCAGCGGCAGGAGGATGATCTGGTCAATACCCGCACCTGGAGTCCCGCGTGGACCTGAGTGCCCTGCCATCGGCTCCGGCTGCCACAACGCGGGCGTCGACCGCTGCGGGCGGTGCTTCCGATGGCGGCTTTTTCGCGCAGCTGGCGATGTTGCTGGGAGCAGGGGAGGCGACCACCACGGCCACGCCCAGCCCCTGGATCCAGCGCGGCGTGGCGCCAGCGCCGGCCCTGACAGAAATGCCCGTGGCGGGCCAAGCCCCACAGGGTCCGGGCGCAACGGCCGGGCCGCAGGCGCCTGCGTCAGTGCCGGAGGCCGTGATCACGGTGCCATTGCCGGTGCCGGAGCTGGCGGCAGCGGATGCACCACCGCCACCGCCGCCGGAGCCGGGCTGGGTGCGGATCCAGCCGACCCGCACGCCGATGGCGGCGCGAACGGTACCGTCGTCCGCCGCCGAGGGGGCATCGGTGTCCATCGTGACCCTGATGCGTGAGGCGCGGGCGGCCCTGCGGGACGCAATGCCTGACGGCCGGCCGGCCGTGACCGGGATGGCGCCGGATGTTGAAGAGACCTTGCCGGTTCTGCACCCGCTGCAGGGGGCGCAGGTCGCCAACGCGATGCCGGCGCCGTCCGATGTGCAGCTGGCGGTCGCGGGGACGGCCGGCCGTCATCGAATGTCGGCGTCGCACACGGCGTCCCCGGCGCCGCCGCCAGCGGTTCCCGAGCGCCTGTCCAGGCCAATGTCGCCCGAGGGCATGCCCGCGCTCCCGGGGGCGCCTGCCATCGAGGCGGCGCCGGTCGATGCGGGCCGGGTGGAAACCGTGGTGACTCCAGCTCCCGGCGGGCCGGTGGTGGCACCGTCGGCAGCAGCGCCGGTATCGGATGCCGGCATCACCGTCGAAACCGCGATGCCATCGCGCCCGGCGCTGCCGGCCGCCGATCCCGCCGCGATGCTGGCCGAGCAGGTGATGGACATGGTCGACCACGACACCTGGCAGGCCCGGCTGCGACTTGACCCACCGTCGCTGGGCGAAGTGGACGTGCACATCGCCGTGCGCGAAGGCCAGGTATCGCTGAGCCTGGGCAGTCAGGACGCGCAAGCGCGGCTGTTGCTGGCGCAGTCGCTGCCGGAACTCGCGAGCCAGCTGGCCGCCCGCGGCCTGCAGTTGATGGGCGCCGATGTCGGGGATCCGTCGTCAGGCCGTGAACGTGCGCCGGAGCGGCGTCTGACGCGCCGCAATGCCGAGGGTGCGATGGTGGAGCATGCGGTCGCCGGCGACCAACGGCAGCAACCGATGGGCCTAATGGACGGCTTTGCCTGACGCCGTCGCACGCGGCTTGCAGGGTGACGGGAAAGCGCGACTGCGCGCCGAAGCCAACCGGAAGCCGCCATGCCCCTTGAAGACGATGAAGCCCCCGTTGCCGCGCCACCGCCCAAGCCGCGATCGAAACTGCCGCTGATCCTGGTGGCGCTGGTGCTGGCCGCCGGAATGGGCTTCGGCGGCTGGTATTTCGGGCATCTCGGCGCGCCATCGGCCGAGGGGCCGCAGCCCCTGCCGCCACCGGTGTATCACCGCCTGGACCCCGCTTTCGTGGTCAACGTCAGCGATCGCGACACCTTGCGCTACCTGCAGGCGGAAGTGCAGGTGATGGCACGCGATGCAGCCGTGTTCGAGATCCTCGATGCACAGGCGCCGGCCGTGCGCGACGCCCTGCTGACACTGTTTGCCGGCTACCCCTACAGCGAACTGATCAGCGTGGAGGGGCGTGAGCGACTACGCATCGACACCCTGAACCGTCTGCGCGAGGCCCTCGGCGACGAGACGGCGGCAGCGCAGATCGAGGCCATCTACTTCACCAGCTTCGTGATGCAATGAGCGAGCGCGGACAAGACCTGCTGAGCCAGGACGAGATCGATGCCCTGTTGCACGGGGTGGATCAGGGCGCCGTTGATACCGACGCGCCGCCGTTGCCAGGCGAGGTGCGGACCTTCGATCTCGCCGGGCACGACCGCATCGTGCGGGGGCGTCTGCCGACGCTGGAGATGATCAACGAGCGGTTTGCGCGGCACTACCGCATCTCCCTGTTCAACCTGTTGCGGCGCAGTCCGGAGCTGTCGATCAAGGGGGTGGAGATGCTCAAGTTCTCGGACTATGTGCACACCCTCTACGTGCCCACCAACATCAACCTGGTGCGGATCAAGCCGCTGCGCGGCACCGCCCTGGTGGTGTTCGAGCCGAAGCTGGTGTTCGCCTGTGTCGACACCTTCTTCGGGGGCGATGGGCGCTTCCCCGTGAAAATCGAGGGG
This sequence comes from uncultured Polycyclovorans sp., assembly GCA_936928855.1. Classification (GTDB taxonomy): domain Bacteria; phylum Pseudomonadota; class Gammaproteobacteria; order Nevskiales; family Nevskiaceae; genus Polycyclovorans. The sequence goes on along the minus strand of CAKZHZ010000004.1, from coordinate 1,917 downwards.
CGCGAGTTCACGCCCACCGAGATGCGGGTGATCCAGCTGCTGCTGCGCAACGTATTCAACGACCTCGCCGAAGCCTGGCAGCCGGTGATGAAGCTGGACTTCGAGTACGTCAACTCCGAGGTCAACCCGCACTTCGCCAACATTGTGGCGCCCAGCGAGATCCTGGTGGTGTCGAAGTTCCATGTGGACCTCGACGGTGCCGAAGGCGACCTCCACATCGTGATGCCCTACGCCATGATCGAGCCGATCCGCGAGCAACTCGACGCCGGCCTGCAATCCGACCGTGGCGAGCGCGATGAGCGCTGGACGGTGAATCTGCGCCAGCAGATCCAGAACGCCATGGTGGAGCTGTCCGCCCAACTGGCAACGCCGCGGTTGAGCCTGCGGCAGCTGGTGGCGCTCAAGCCCGGGGATGTGATCCCCATCGAGATGCCGGAGCAGCTCGACATCTGTGTCGATGACCTGCCGGTGCTGTCCGGGACGCTGGGCGTCTCGCACGGCCGCCATGCCCTGAAGATCAACCACGTCGTGCGGCGCGAGCCGCCGGCCAAAGCCGCCTGAGGTGATTTCCATGTCCGTGACCGTACAACCTGATGCCGATGCCAAGCGCGCCGCACTGCCCACGCTGGAAGCCGGCGGCGGGGGCGCGCCCGACGTCAATCTCGACGTCATCCTTGACGTGACCGTGACCCTCTCCATCGAGGTCGGGCGCACGCGCATCCCCATCCGCAACCTGCTGCAGCTGTCGCAGGGGTCGGTAGTGGAGCTGGAACGCGCCGCGGGCGAGCCCCTGGATGTTTATGTCAACGGCACCCTCATTGCCCATGGCGAAGTGGTGATGGTCAACGAGAAGTTCGGCGTGCGGCTGACCGATGTGGTGAGCCCGGCCGAGCGCATCCGCAAGCTGCGCTGAGCCATGGAGACCGTTCCCGCCGGCCCGGGCCTGGGCGCCGTGCTGCAGATGCTGGTGATGCTGGTGGTGGTGGTGGGCGTGATCCTGTTGTCCGGGCGCGCCCTGCGCCGCTTCCGTCTGCTGCCGCAGGCCGGGGGGCAGGTCAAGGTCTGTGCCGTCCAGCATCTGGGGGCGCGCCAGCAGCTGGTGCTGGTGGAGGTGGAGGGCGACAAGGTGCTGGTGGGCGTCAGCCCCGCCGGCATCTCGCGGCTGTGGTCGCGCTCCGCCTTCGCCGCGACGCTGAACGAGGACGAGGCATGAGCCGCTGGAGCCTGGCGTTGCTGGTGATGCTGGCCGGGACCGCCTCGGCGCAGTCGCTGCCGGAGATCCCGGCGCTCACCATGACTCCCACTGAGGACGGCGGGGCGCAGTGGAGCCTCAGCCTGCAGGTGCTGGGGGCGATGACGCTGCTGAGCGTGCTGCCGGCGTTGTTGATGTGCACCACCGGATTTGCCCGCATCCTGATCGTGCTGGCCCTGCTGCGTCAGGCGCTGGGAACGGCGGGTACACCGTCCAATCCCATCCTGATCGGGCTGTCGCTGCTGCTGACCGGCTTTGTCATGCAGCCGACCTTCGAGCGGGTATGGGGCGATGGCGTGCGGCCCTATCTGGACGGCGAGATGGCCTTTGCCGATGCGGCGCCGATGGCAGCTGCGCCGATGCGGCAGTTCATGCTGTCGCAGACGCGGGAACAGGACCTGCTGATGTTCGCCGAGCTGGCCGGTCACAGCGAGGGTTACAAGACCCCGGAAACGGTGCCGCTGACGGTGCTGGCGGCGGCCTTTCTCACCAGTGAGCTGAAGACGGCCTTCCAGGTTGGCTTCCTGCTGTTCGTGCCGTTCGTGGTGATTGATCTGGTGGTGGCCAGCGTGCTCATGAGCCTGGGCATGATGATGCTGTCACCGATGATGATCTCGCTGCCGTTCAAGCTGATGCTGTTCGTGCTGGTGGACGGCTGGACGCTG
>CAKZHZ010000003.1 GCA_936928855.1 uncultured Polycyclovorans sp. | reverse complement strand
CGGGCAAAGGCCGCGGCAAACTCCGGCGCGCGGGACGTCCCCCACTCGCCCTCCACCTCGCGCGCGTGGCGGGCAAGCCGGTCCTGCTGCTGGGGCCGATCGCCGTGCACCCGACGCGGCAGGGCGAAGGCCTGGGCGGCATGCCGTCGGCGACCCTGTCCTTCCATCTCGCCCAGCTTCGCCAGGCCGGCCTGGTGACGTTCCGCCGCGAGGGGCGATCCTTTGATCTACACCGCCAACTGTGCGGCGATGAACGGGCTGATGGCCTATCTCACAGAGAACTGCTGCGGCGGCGATACCAGCGACTGCGCCACGTTGACCGCGCGGCTCGCATCCTTGACCCAGACCGTCGCCGACTTGTAGTGCGGGTCGATCTTCAACGCGGTGTGCGCGCGCGAGGTGGTGGCGCCGCCAATCAGCAGCGGAATGGTGAAGCCCTGGCGCTGCATCTCCTTGGCGAGATTGACCATCTCATCGAGGCTGGGGGTGATGAGGCCGGACAGGCCAATGATGTCGGCCTTGTGCTCGCGCGCGGCGTCGAGAATCTTCTGCCCGGGCACCATGACGCCCATATCCACCACGTCGTAGTTATTGCATTGCAGCACCACGCCGACGATGTTCTTGCCGATGTCGTGCACGTCGCCCTTCACCGTCGCCATCAGAATCTTGCCCTTGGCCTGCGCCACGTCACCGGGCTGCTTCTCGGCCTCGATGAAGGGGATGAGGTAGGCCACCGCCTTCTTCATCACCCGCGCCGATTTGACCACCTGCGGCAGAAACATCTTGCCGGCGCCAAACAGGTCGCCGACCACGTTCATGCCCGACATCAGCGGGCCTTCGATGACCTCGATGGGGCGGCCGCCGCGTGCCGCGATTTCGGCCCGCAGTTCTTCGGTATCAGCTTCGACATGGGCATCCATGCCCTTCACCAGCGCGTGGGTGATGCGCTCGCCCACCGGCAGTTCGCGCCAGCTTTCATCCATCGTCTGCTTGGCGCCGGCGCCGCCGCCCTGAAAGCGGCTGGCGATGTCGAGCATCCGCTCACCGGCGTCTTCACGGCGGAACAGGATCACGTCTTCGATCCCGTCGCGCAGTTCGGTCGGCAGGTCGGAATACACCGGCAGCACGCCCGCATTGACGATGCCGAAGTCCATGCCGCGCTGAATCGCGTGGTAGAGGAACACGCTGTGGATGGCTTCGCGCACCAGGTTGTTGCCGCGGAAGCTGAAGCTGACGTTGGAGACGCCGCCGGAGATATGGCAATGCGGCAGGTTGTCGCGGATCCAGCCGGTGGCCTCGATGAAGTCCAGCCCGTAGCGGTTGTGCGCTTCGATGCCGGTGGCCACGGCGAACACGTTGGGGTCGAAGATGATGTCTTCCGGCGGGAAGCCCACCTCATTCACCAGCAGGTCGTAGGCGCGCCGGCAGATCACCTTGCGGCGCTCCAGGGTGTCGGCCTGGCCTTCCTCGTCGAATGCCATCACCACCACCGCGGCACCGTAGCGGCGACACAGCCGGGCCTGTTGCAGGAAGGGTTCGACGCCTTCCTTCATGGAGATGGAGTTGACGATGGGCTTGCCCTGCACGCACTGCAGGCCGGCCTCGATGACCGCCCACTTGGAGCTGTCGATCATCACCGGCACCCGCGAGATGTCGGGCTCCGAGGCAATCAGGTTGAGGAAGGTGCGCATGGCCTCGACGCCATCGAGCATGCCCTCGTCCATGTTGACGTCGATGACCTGGGCGCCGGCTTCCACCTGCTGGCGGGCCACGGTCAGCGCGGCGGCATAGTCGCCTTCCTTGATCAGCTTGCGGAAGGCGGCGGAGCCGGTGACGTTGGTGCGCTCGCCGACGTTGACGAAGCCGAGGTCGGTGGTGACGGTCAGCGGCTCCAGCCCCGACAGGCGCATCACCGGTTGGTGCGGCACCGGCGGGCGCGGTGCCACATCCGCCACCGCCCCGGCGATGGCGGCGATGTGGTCGGGGGTGGTGCCGCAGCAGCCGCCGACGATGTTGACCAGGCCGTCCTCGGCAAAGCCGCGCAGGATGGCCGCGGTGTCCTCCGGCAGTTCGTCGTATTCGCCGAAGGCGTTGGGCAGGCCGGCGTTGGGGTAGCACGAGATGCCGCAGTCGGCGAGGGCGGCAAGCTCGGCGATGTAGGGCCGCATGTCCTTGCCGCCGAGCGCGCAGTTGAAGCCGACCGCCAGCGGCTGCGCATGCCGCACCGAGGCCCAGAAGGCGGCGGTGGTCTGGCCGGACAGCGTGCGGCCGGAGGCATCAGTGATGGTGCCCGAGAGGATCACCGGGTAGCGCGTGCCGGTTTCCTCGAAGAAGGTCTCGCAGGCAAAGATGGCGGCCTTGGCGTTGAGCGTGTCGAAGATGGTCTCGATCAGGAACAGGTCGACGCCGCCTTCGGCGAGGCCCCGTACCTGCTCCAGATAGGCCGTCACCAGCTGCTGATAGCTGACGTTGCGCTTGCCGGGATCGTTGACATCCGGGCTGATGCTGGCGGTGCGGTTGGTGGGGCCGATGGCGCCGGCGACGAACCGCGGCCGCGCCGGTGTGCCCACCGCGTCCGCCGCCTCGCGCGCCAGCCGCGCCGCCGCCACGTTCATCTCGTGGGCCAGCGATTCCATGTGGTAATCGGCCAGCGAGATGGTCTGGGCGTTGAAGGTGTTGGTCTCGATGAGGTCGGCGCCCGCCTCCAGGTACTGCCGGTGGATGTCGCGGATGATGTCCGGCTGGGTCAGCACCAGCAGATCGTTGTTGCCCTTGAGGTCGTGCGCCCAGTCGGCAAAACGTGCGCCGCGATAGTCGGCCTCTTCGAGCTTGTGCCGCTGGATCATGGTGCCCATGGCGCCGTCCAGCACCAGAATGCGCTGCTCAAGAGCGGCTTGCAGTGTGGCGGCGCGGGGGGAGGCGGACATCGGCATGGGGTTCACGGCGGCAAAGGGCGTCATTCTATCTTCTTATGCGGATAAGCGGATAATTGCGCGATCGTCATGATGCCCCCCGCGGGCGGTGACCGCTTGTCGGTAGCGCAAGGCCTCCCATTGTCGCCCGTCGCCGCTCGTCTGCGCATCTGCACCCTGTGTCTTCCGCCGCCCCCCGCGCGGCAGTTGCGCCCCTAAGGTATGTCCACGGACCCCGGGCGCCACCCAGGTCCGCTCTCCCCCACCCGGTTCTCCCCCTAGCGGACCGGGTCCCCTGGCCGGAGGCGCTGACGCCTTCGGCCTTTTTTGTGCCCGCGGGTCTCCCTGACGCCAGATGCTGGTGAGTCGATTGACAGCGCTTGAACGCTCGGTTAGTTTTAATTGAACGATCGGTCACAACGCATTTTTCGAGGAGCCCGTTCATGTCGTCCGTTTCCGTCCCCAGCGCCGTGTGGCGCGACCGCAAGCGCTATCTCTGGCCCCTGGGTGCCGTCATCTTCCTGCTGCCCGTTGCCGCCGTGTTGCTGTGGCAGACCCTGGGGGGCTGGGCATGGTTGTATGCCCCGCTGGCCGTCCTCTACGGCGTCATCCCTGCGCTCGACTACCTGATCGGCGAGGACCAGCAGAACCCGCCGGACAGCGCCATCGCCGGATTGGCGGAGGACGGCTATTACCGCTGGGCGCTGTTTGCCTCGCTGCCGGTGTACTTCTTCTCCTGGGGTTTCATGATCTGGACCATGGTCACCACCGATCTGGCCTGGTACGAAATGCTGGGGATGGTGGTGTCGACCGGGTTGATCTGTGGCCTTGCCATCAATGTCGGGCATGAGCTCGGGCATCAGACCGATCCGCTGGAGCGGTTCCTCGCCAAGCTGGCCCTGGCGCCGGGGGCCTACGGCCACTTTTTCGTGGAGCACAATCGCGGCCATCACGTTCGAGTGGCCACGCCGGAAGATCCGGCCACTGCCCGCTTTGGCGAAACCTTCTATGAGTTCTTTCCCCGCTGCGTGATCGGTTCCATCAGGTCCGGCTGGGCGCTGGAGCGGCAACGGCTGGCGCGCCAGGGCAAGGGCGTCTGGCACTGGCAGAACAACAACCTGCAGGCGTGGGCGATGACCGCCGTCATCTGGGGCGGCATGGCCGCCTGGCTGGGATGGTTGGCGCTGCCGCTGATGCTGGTGGCTGCGGTCTACGGCGGCAGCCTGCTGGAGGTGGTGAACTACCTGGAGCACTATGGCCTCAAGCGCCAGAAGAAAGCTGATGGGAGCTACGAGCGTTGCCAGCCGCACCACTCCTGGAACTCCAATCACACCGTCACCAACGTCCTGCTCTATCACCTGCAGCGACACTCCGACCATCACGCCAACCCCACGCGTTCCTATCAGACGCTGCGCAATTTCGAGGGGGTGCCCGAGCTGCCCTCCGGTTACGCTGCGATGATCATGGTGGCCTACCTGCCGCCGCTGTGGTTCCGGTTGATGAACCCCAAGGTGGTGGCGCACTTCAAGGGCGACATGACCCAGGCCAACATCAAGCCCTCGATGCGCGAGGCGGTGATTGCCAAGTATCCGGCGCAGTCGGCGTAAACTATGAGCGGTGGGCGGCGCGGATCGTCTCCGCGCCGCCTTTTTTGTTGGGCATCATCCGGCCTGAGGAGGTGCGCCGCCGCTGGCGTTGCCACCATCAGCCGGGATTCATCGCACCTGAGAGGAACGTGAAATGCGCAAGTGGCGCTGCTTGATCTGTGATTTCGTTTATGACGAAGCCGTGGGCATGCCGGACGAGGGCATCCCGGCCGGCACCAAGTGGGAAGATGTGCCGGATACCTGGACCTGCCCGGATTGCGGCGCGTCCAAGATCGACTTCCAGATGGAAGAGATCTGAGAAGCTTCAGTACTGCGTAGTGAGTGCTGAGGGGTAAAACGGAGCGCCGCAATGGCGCTCTCGTTCGTCTAGGGGTGTGAGGCTTTTCTATACTGCACCGTCACCCATGGCCGGACGCCTGACCCTGACCCCTACCGACGATCCTCGCGAGCCGTCCACCGAACGAGATGCTGCTGCGCCCCAGCGGCATGCGACGGCGCTGTCGGAGCTGTTCCAGCATCACAACCGCACCTTGGTGATTTTCCTGACGGGCCGTCTGGGCAATGAGGCGGAAGCCCGGGAAGTGGCGCAGGAGGCCTATGTCCGACTGTTGCAGGTCGACCGTCCGGGAGCGGTGAGCTTTCTTCGCGCCTACCTGTTCAAGACGGCGGCCAATATCGCCATGGATCGTCTGCGCCGCCGGGTGCGGGCGGATCGGGCGGAGGCCGTATTTGACGAGGAAGAGTTGACCAACACGCTGGATCCCGGACGGGAAGTCGGCGCCCGCGAGGAACTCGCCATTGTCCGGCAGGCACTGCTGGAGCTCCCCGCGCGTTACCGCCAGGCGTTCCTGATGGCGCGATTCGAGGAGATGGCCACGCCGGATATCGGGGCCCGGCTCGGCCTCAAGGAAACCCAGACCCGCAAATACCTGCGGCGTGTCACCGCCTACTGCCGCCTGCGCCTGGATGGCCTGACCGAGGCCGAGGCCAAAGAGCAGGTGTTCCCATGAAACCTTTCGACACTCCCTACGCCCGTGTTGGAGAGGCGCAACGGCTGGAAACCGCCACCGAGTGGTTGATGCGGCTGCGGGAAAATCCCGACGACGATGAGGTCATCGTCGGCTGGGTGCAGTGGTGTGAGCGGGACCCGCGTAACCAGCATGCGTTCGAGCGGGTACAACAGCTGTGGCAACTCAGTGGCGGGCTGGCGGCGGAAGTGGTGGCCGGGGAGCTCACCGGGCCGGTGCCGCTGGCCCTGCGCGGCTGGCGTCCGCATGTGCGACGCGCCGGCTTCGGCCTGCGGCGTGCCTTGCGTCGCCCTGCGGGGCTGGCGGCCGCCGCCCTGATGATCCTGGTCATGGGTACCGCTGCCGGCGGATGGCAATTGCGCGGCAACTGGGCCTGGCTGCCCGCCCCCACCGATGCCGAAGCGGTGGTGGCTGCACCCGCCCGTCCGGTGCATCACGCCGAGCTGGCGGATGGCTCGCGCATGCAGTTGGCGGCGAGATCAACGGTTGCCGTTGAGTACAGCCCCGTGCTCCGGCAGCTCGAACTGCAGGCTGGCGAAGCCTACTTCACGGTGCAGTCGAACCCGCAGCGGCCCTTCGTGGTGAAGGTGGGGGCGGTGCGGGTGCGCGCGGTCGGCACGGCCTTCAACGTGCGGCGTGCGGGTGAGCGCATCGTCGTCACCGTCACCGAAGGGGTGGTGGATGTCTTCAGGGACGCTGTGGCCTCGGAGCCGCTGCGCGTGCGGGCCGGCGGTGAAGTGACCTGGGAAACCGCGGCTACCAATGCGCCCGTGGTGGCATCGGTCGATCCCGCGCAGGCGCTCGCGTGGCGCGAGGGGCGACTCGAATACACCGACGAACCCCTGTCCGCCGTCATTGCCGACTTCAATCGATACGCGGATCGCGAAGTCCGTATTGTCGATCCACGGGTGGCCGACATGCGATTCAGCGGCACCCTGCTTACCCGGCTCACCGGACAGTGGCTGCACACCCTGCCGCGCCTGTTCCCCATCGCCATTCGGGAGCAGGGCGACCACCTGGTGATCGAAGCGCTGTATCAGGGATAGGCACGCCTTTCCCCGTCGCGGAAAAGCCGCCCCGACGCGGCGGAAGTGTGGCGTGTGATGGCGGGTACTCGGCGCGCATCACGCGTCACGCAAGAACCTCGTCGTCTCCTCGAGCGCCGCGAATCGTCCCTCCGTCGTCTTTAGAGGAGCAGCTACCGATAACGCTTACTCTGGGAGGAGTCGCATGAAGCGATACACCGTATTGCCGACCGTCTTGCCGCGCCTTGTCTTCTGTCTGGCCGTCATGACCGGTCTGGCGGGGGCATTCACCTACAGCCCACCGGCCCGCGCGCAAGCCGTGCTGCAGCAAACCGTCACGGTGGATATCGCGCCGCAGTCGCTGGACAGCGCGCTCATCGTGCTGTCGCGTCAGGCCGGGATCGAGGTGTTGATGTCCGCGGATACCGTGCGTGGTATCGACTCCAACGGGGTGACCGGGGAAATGACCCTGCAGGACGCCCTGCAACAACTGCTCGCCGGCACCTCGATGGGCTACTTCGCCACCGGTGACAAGACGGTCAGCGTCCAGCCCGTCACGGCGTTGCCGGCAGATCAGGGGGCCGGGCTCGATCCGCAGGCCGGCGCCACCGCCGGTGTCGAGATCGGTCGCCGCGGCGGCGTTGAGGAAATCATCGTCACCGGCCAGAAGAAGGCCGAGCGCCTGCAGGAC
>CAKZHZ010000002.1 GCA_936928855.1 uncultured Polycyclovorans sp. | reverse complement strand
CGACGCTGGCGGCAACCGTACTCGAAACCATCGTCACGCTTACCGACGATGCGGTGCTGATGTTCGACCGCCTGCTGGGTCAGATGTTTCGGCGCGAGCAGAACGGTGCAGACAGGCGTCACCTCAAGCTTTGTACGCTGAACAACGATTTTCCGGACATAATGTGAACATTGGTGTCAGGCAGCGGCGCGAAGGTACTGGTAGAGGGTTTCGCGGCTGATGCCCATGTCGCGCGCTATGGTCGCCTTGCGTTCACCGGCGGCAACGCGGCGGTGCAGATCGGCAATCATCTCATCCGAGAGCGACCGTTTCCGCCCCCGATAGGCGCCGCGCTGCCGAGCGATCGCAATGCCTTCGCGTTGCCGTTCGCGGATCAGGGCGCGCTCGAACTCAGCAAACGCACCCATGACCGAGAGCATCAGATTGGCCATCGGGGAGTCCTCCCCCGAGAAGGACAGGCTTTCCTTCTCAAACTCGATCCGGATACCTCGCTTGGTGAGGCCCTGGACCAGCTTGCGCAGGTCATCCAGATTGCGGGCCAACCGATCCATGCTGTGGACGACGACGGTATCGCCTTCGCGGGCGAAAGTGAGCAGAGCCTCAAGCTGGGGGCGGTTGACGTCCTTGCCCGATGCCTTGTCGGTGAAGGTCCGATCGAGCGACTGACCTTCCAATTGGCGATCCACATTCTGATCGAACGTGCTGACCCGGACATAGCCGATCCGTTGCCCCTTCACTGCGCACTCTCTCCATCAAAATGTCAGGTTGAAATCTATGATACGCAACGACATTCGTCAACAAATTCCGTTTAGTACCCTAATCTGACAGAAACCGCGGTAGCGCCCTGACGTCCGGTTAGGCTATACTCCAAGCTGACATCACAAAATCAAATCCCTCAAAGATGGCGTCAATTGCCTTGATGGGGTAAAAACTGGAGTGCTTCCAGGATGGGACATTCGGCAACGTCATCTCCAGTGCATCTGGCTAACGTGGTCGCCAGCGTCACCTCTATCTTCTGCAAATCTGCAATGCGGCGGCGGACATCTTCAAGGTGGAGTTCGGTTCTCGCCATAACCTCCGCGCAGGTTTGTGCACCGGTATCGGTGAGCGACAACAATGACCGTATCTCATCCATTGCATAGCCAAGGTCGCGCGCGCGCAGGATGAACTGCAACCTTTGCACCAGTTCCGGCGAATAGACGCGGTAGCCGTTGGAACTGCGAGGCGGCCCCGGCAGCAATCCCACCTTCTCGTAATAGCGGATGGTTTCGAGATTGCAGCCTGTTTTCCGGGCAAGCTGGGCACGCAAGATGCCGACCTGTTGCTCCATGAAAATACCTCTTGAGTCTGTAGTGGCTACAGAGCCTACACTGCGAATCACTCAGTTGGAACAAGGGATTCAAGCCATGGTCTCAACGCCGGAAGCGGGACAGCCAGCCCTCACCGAAAACCACGAGCCGAAGCAGGCAAACTGGGTTGCGGCGGGCGCATTGATCGGCGCGGGGCTCGCCTCGGCCGGGGCCTGCTCCTGGGCAGGCGCGTCGCCGCCCAGGGCGTCGTCGGCGGCGGTGGCACGCTTCAGGGCCTCGTTGAGACGCTTCTGCTGCTCGCCGTAGCCGGCCCAGTCGCCCTCGGCCAGACGCTCCTGGCCCTGGGTCAGGGCGTCCTGAGCCTCCTCGAGGGCCGCCGAGAGCTCCTCCTCGACCGTGCCCGGAGCCGACGGCTCCTCGCCCGGTGCGGGCGCCTCCGCCTGGTTCTCCTCCGGGGTGACCGCGCCCGAGTCGCCGTCGAACACCTGGTCCAGGGCCTCCTGGAGGGTGTCCGCGAAGCCGACCTTGTCGCCGAAGGAGACGAGCACCTTGCGCAGCGTCGGGTAGGTGGTGCCGCCCGAGGAGCGGACGTACACCGGCTGGACGTAGAGGATGCCGCCGGCCACCGGCAGGGTGATCATGTTGCCGTTGAGCACCTCGGACGCGCCCTGGCGCAGCAGGTTCAGCTCCCGCGAGACGTCCGCGTTCGAGTCGAAGTTCGCCTGCGCCTGGCCAGGGCCGGGCACCGTGGTGGACCGCGGCAGCTCGAGCAGTCGGAGCTTCCCGTAGCCCTCGGCCTTCACGCCGTCCTCCCCCGAGCCGGCGTCGCCGGTGGCGGAGAGGAAGCCGTAGAGCACGTTGCGCTGCTGGGCACCGTCCGTGATCTGCGGGATGTAGCTGCTGGTGAGGGAGAACGCCGGCTCGTCCTGGCCGGGCATCTGCAGCGTCATGTAGTACGGCGGCTGCTTGACGTCCTCCTCGCGCGTGGGGTCCGACGGCACGGACCACGCGTCGTTGTTCTCGTAGAAGTCGTCCGCATCGGTCACGTGGTAGCGGCCGAGCAGCTCGCGCTGGACCTTGAACATGTCCTCCGGGTAGCGGACGTGGTCCAGGAGTCCGGCGCTCATCTCCGAGTACGGGCGCAGCGAGGACGGGTAGACGTTCTGCCAGGCCTGCAGCAGCGGATCCTGGTCGTCCCACGCGTAGAGGGACACCGAGCCGTCGTACGCGTCCACCGTCGCCTTCACCGAGTTGCGGATGTAGTTCACCCGGCCCTGGAGCGCCGGGTTCTGGCCCTGGCTCAGGGAGTCCACCGTGACCTCGCCCAGCTGCTGCGCGGTGGAGTACGGGAACTGGTCCGAGGTCGTGTAGGCGTCCACGATCCACTGCACGCGGCCGTCGACGATCGCCGGGTAGGGGGCGGTGTCCACCGTCAGGTAGGGCGCGACCTTGCGGACGCGCTCGGCCGGGTCGCGGTCGTAGAGGATCTGCGAGGCCTCGTTCACGTCCGAGGACAGCACCAGCTCGGGCGAGCCGAACTTCACCGCGTACGCGAGCCGGTTGAACAGGTTGCCCACCGAGGGGCCGCCGTCGCCGGAGAAGGTGTACGCCGTGTCCTCCTGGGAGTCGGCCGTCTGCGGCCGGTCGCGTTCGACGGCCGGCGCGCCCTCGGGCGCACCCACCACCGAGTACGAGGGCGAGTTGTGCCCGAAGTAGATGCGCGGCTCGTAGTCCTGGTCGGAGGCCAGCGGCCCGCGCGTCGGGATCTCGGAGAGCAGCCACTGGGGCCGGCCGCCGGCCGCGACCTCGGAGGCGTCGGCCACGACCATGCCGTAGCCGTGCGTGTAGATGGTGTGGCGGTTCACCCACGACTGGGAGTCGTCCACGTTGACGTCACGGGCCGCCAGGATGGTGTCCCGCGTCTGGCCGTCCACCTCGTAGCGGTCCACGTGCAGGGTGGTGGGGAACGAGTAGTACGGACGGAACTGCTGGAGCTGCCCGAAGGTCTGGGAGATCAGGTTCGGGTCCATGAGACGGACGTTGGCCGTGTTGGCCTCCTCGCCCGCCAGGGCCCCGGCCTCGGTGTCCGTGGCGCCCTCGTAGTTCGTCACCTCGACGTCGTCCAGGCCGTACGCCTCGCGCGTCATGGCGATGTTCCGCTCGATGTACTGGGATTCGAGCGTGCGCTCGGACGGCTTCACCTGGTACTCCTGCACGATGAAGGGGTACGCCGTGCCCACCACGAGCGCCGTGATGACCAGGACCGCGGTGCCGATCAGCGACAGCCGCCACCGGCCCGAGACCACCGTCCACACGAACAGGCCGGCCACGATCGCGGCGGTGCTCGGCGCCCATGCGCGGCCGGTATTCGCAGCCGACCCAGCCCGCGTAGCCCAGGGCATCCAGCACGCCGAAGAGGTGCGGGTAGTTCAGCTCGCCCTCGTCCGGCTCGTGCCGATCCGGCACCGAGGCGATCTGCACATGGGCGAACTTGCCGTCCATCTTCCCGATCAGCTTCGTCAGGTCGCCGTCCATGATCTGCTGGCGGAGCTTGAGCAGGTCGGCGCTCGACTGCTGCAGGTCGACATAGATCGGGTGGTTGGGCATCAGGTCGAGGATGAACTGGTTGTCGCTTGCCGCGCTCATCCGGTCGGCTTCGTCGAACGTCATGCGGAAGAAGGGACGCGTGACCGCATCGAAGAAGGGCGAGCTCCCGTCATCGCGCACCACGCCGCGCAATTCCGCGAGGACTTTCTCGCCGAATCTTCGGAAGTCGGCCGCCATCAGGAGATAGCGCGTCTGCGCGATCAGCCGGCCCGCTCCGGTGCCGCGGGCCGCGTCGCTGACGAATAGCGACCCGACCTCGGTACAGCCCGCGAAATCATTGACCAGGATCATCACGTCCATGTCGAAACGACGTTGGGCGTCGTGAGATGACTGGGCCATCGTCAGGATCTTGAAGTCGAAATACGGCTTGCTCAGCCCGACGGCCGCCTTCACCGCCGCGCAGCCGACGACAGCGCCGCTTTCCGTGTCTTCCAGCATC
>CAKZHZ010000001.1 GCA_936928855.1 uncultured Polycyclovorans sp. | reverse complement strand
CCGCCGAGGTGACGATCCTCCCCGGACCCACCCACGCCACGTGGGGCGGCACCAACGCCTCGACCCCCACCGCCGCCGACCTCGACGAGGTCGTGCGTCGTCTTGCCGTCATCGACCAGAAGATCGACGACATCCTGCGCGCCCTCTGACGCGGCGATCTCGCCCGCCGCCGCGCACGGCTTCTCGACGTTCTCGATGCCCACCGCGGTGGCGAACTGCGGCCACGCCTGGGTCATCTCGAACTGCCAGTACGGCCACGTGTGGGTACCGGACGGACGGAAGTTCGCGGTGACCTCGACACCCTCGGCGCGCGCCTTGTTGACGAAGGTCTGGGTGGTCATCCGCGAGAGCAGCTCGAGCCCGTACCCGGGGAAGTTGGTGGGGATGTCCGGCAGCCCGGAGGGCTGGTCCCACGGGCCGGTGTTACCGCTGCCCGCGGAGACGTAGACGCTCTGCCCGCGCATCTTCTCGGTGTGGCCGATGAAATCGACGGCCGGCTCGTAGGCCACGCGGCCCTCGACGGCCAGGCCCCACGGGTCGAGGAGCAGTTTCGCGGGGTTGTGGCGGTGGCCGGCGGCCGGGTCCCACGGACCGTCGGCCCGCAGCCCGTAGCGGGTGCCGGGGTGCACGTCGGGGACGAAGCCGCCCCACCAGCCCTCGCCCGCGGCGGGCAGGGGGACGCGAGATTCCTCCCCTTCGTCGTCGAAGAGGCACAGCCACACGGCGGTGGCGTGCGCGGCCGGCACGGCCACCTCGACCCCGCCCGCGACGGGGCGCACACCCGGGGCGGGACGGTCGGGGAGCGCCTGGGCTGTGGTCGTCGACATGGCTCACAGGGTAAGCAGTCGGTACGTTGAGGCCATGAGCGATCCGACCGCCCTTCCCAACTTCGGCACCACCCCCACCCCCTCCGGCGGTACCGCCGCCGCCGGTCAATCCGCCGCCCGTCGCGGTGATGACGCCACGGCCCGACGCAGCGGTAGCGGCCCTCAAGGTCGCCGAGCTGACAACGGCACAGCCGCTGCGGGACCAGCCCCGCGGTAACGCGGCGGGTGTCGGCCCGGTGGCAGCCGGGACGCAGGTCAAGGTCAGCGGTGCGATCTACAACCGCGAAGGGCATTGGCGCTATGTCAGTGACGGTGTCAACGCCGGCTGGGTCCCGCTGGAAGCGCTGCGCGCACCCGCCGCACCATGATCCGGCGCCTGCTCTGGGGCACGCTGCTGGTGGTGGTGGCGGCTGCGCTGGCACTGGCGTGGAGTTTCCAGCCTTCGCCGCTGAAGGTCTCCGCGGCTGCGCCGGTGACCGTGCCGGCTTCACCGGCACCACCACCGCTGGCGATTTCGGTATTGCATGCAGGGCGGATGAAGTCCGCGGCGGCCATGGCGTTCCGCGGGGGAGCCTTCGACGACGAGCGCGTCTTCGGCATGGATGCGGTGCTGGTCGAGCATCCGAAGGGCAGCCTGCTGATCGACAGTGGCTTCGGTCACGATGTCGATGCGCATTTCCGTACCACCCCCAAACTGATGCAGCGCACCGCACAGTACACCGCGGAAACGCCCGTGGCGCAGCAGCTGCGCGACAGCGGACGCGACCCGGCCGACCTCATGGCGGTGGTGCTGACCCACGCTCACTGGGATCACGTGAGTGGGCTGGCCGACCTGCCAGGTGTCCCCGTGTGGCTTCCGCAGGCCGAACTGGATTTCATCCGCAGCGGGCATCCGGCCACGGCGCTGGCGCGTGATCTGGTGCGGCGCCATGACTGGCATGTGGTCGCGTTCGACGACGGTCCCTATCTGGGCTTCGAGCGCAGCCATGACGTGTTCGACGATGGCACGGTGGTGCTGGTGCCGGCAGGGGGACACACGCCCGGCAGCACCATCGTCTTTCTCAGCCTGCCTGACGGCCGGCGCTATGGCCTCATCGGCGATTTGGTGTGGCAGGCCGACGGGCTCACCGAGCTTGCGGAGCGGCCTTGGCTGGCGCGCGCTCTGGTCGACGTGGATCCCGCCGATGTGCGACACCGTATCGTCGAGCTGCACCAGCTGGAGGCGCAGATGCCCGACCTGCTGCTGGTGCCGGCTCACGACCGTGAGCGCATGCGGCAGCTGCCGCCGCTGCGTCCCCGCGACAGGGTGCAACAGGGCCGGGTTTCCGGCCCGGCCAGGGTGTCAGCCGGAGATCAGCCCACCGCTTCGGCGGGCTGATCGACAACCTCGGCGGGCGGTGCGCCGTCCATTCCGCGGGCCAGGTGCACGCCTTCAGAGGCCTTGAGGAAGGTTTCGCGCTGTGCCCGCGGGTTGTAGTACTGCTTGTACCAGGTGCGCTGCTTGAGGAAGGCGCCATCACCCTGCACGAACAGGCCCTTGAGACAGGGGCGCTTGTGCTTCCACACCTCGAAGTCCTGAGCGAACGCGGCCAGCGCGGCATCCTGATAACCCTTGGCGTGGGCAGCATCCTCGGCGGTGGCCTTGGGTTGCCCGGTCGGGGACTTCACTATCAGGTTGTGCCAGACGTAGGTGCTGCCATCGTCCACGGGGGTGTGGGCGATGATGATCCACGAGTCGTACAGGCCGCTCATCCGGGTCAGCAGCAGGCTCGGGCCGTGGTAGGTCGCCACCGTTTCCAGCAGCGGGCCGCCGTCGGCGATCAGGGTGCGGTGGCCGCCCCCCATGCGCTGCACCACGTTGAAGCCGCGGATCTCGTTCTCGAAATACTTGGTGCGGGAGCCGTGCACCGGGTCAAAGTGGGCGACATCGGTGATGTTGTCCATGATCTCCTGCGGGTGCGAGTTGATCATGCCGAGATCGTCGTAACGACCGATCACCCAAGCCGGGTCGTCCCATTCCGGGATGGTCGGCAGTTCGTAGTCGGGCTCGCCGCCTTCCGGGTCGTGCCAGACAAACACCGCGCCGAGATGCTCCTTGACCGGCCAGGACCGCACTTTCGCGGCGGGCGGGATGGGGCCGTTGGAATAGGGGATGTGATTGCACTTTCCGTCCGGGCCGAAGCGCCAGGCGTGATAGGGGCAGCGAATGGAGTCGCCCTCGACCGGGCCGTCCTGCGCCACATAGCTGGTGCTGTTGCGCGCAAGGTGGGTGCCCATGTGCGGACAGTAGGCATCCAGCAGGATCACCTTGCCACTCTCCTTGCCGCGATAGAGCGCGAACTCCTGGCCGAAATAGCGCACCGCCTTGGGTTTGTCGGTAACTTCCGCGCTTTCGGCAACCATGAACCAGCCGCGCGGGAAGGTGAATTCGCCGAGGCCGTACTCCTGGGTTGTTGCCATGTAATGACTCCGCTTTGACTCGCTGCGCCCGGTCGGTCGCCGGAGGCTGAAAATTCGTCGGGAACACCTGTTTCAGGGCCCGGATCCTGATGGGCAGTGTGTTGGCGCCCCCCCGGGGCTGCATCACCCGTTTGAGTGAACGGTCTGTCATCCGCAAGCCTGTTGATTGCAGCCGTTTGTCCAGCTTTGTGTTGTTACTCATTTCGGACGATGTTGCGCTTGCGCTTTCCTGCGGAAATGCCAATCCCATTCATCCCTTGGTGCCCGCCGGTTGCGGGCGCCCATGTGTTCGAGGAGCGCACCATGCAGGCGAGCAGCGCGAAAGCCGTCCCCATCAGCCCGGAAGTTCTGGTTCAGCGGGCGCGGGATCTGGCCCCCACCCTGGCAGCGCGTGCCGAAGCGGCCAATGCCGCGCGCGCCATTCCCAAGGAAACCATCGCCGACATGCAGGCTGCGGGCTTCTTCGAGGTGCTCAAGCCCAAGCAGTACGGTGGCTACGAGATGGACCCGCAGGTGTTCTACGACGTGCAGATGGAACTGGCCAAGGGCTGTATGTCCACCGCTTGGGTGTACGGCGTCATCGGCGTGCACAACTGGCAGATCGCCCTGTTCGATCCGCGTGCCGCCGAGGATGTCTGGGGCGGCGGTGACCACTCGGTGCTGATCGCGTCGACCTATATGCCCAAGGGCCAGGTCACGCCGGTGGAAGGGGGATTCCGCTTCAGCGGTCGCTGGGGTTTCTCCAGCGGCATCGAGCACTGCGACTGGGTGTTCCTCGGGGGGCTCATCTTCAACGAGGGCCAGCCGCCGGAGTACCGCACCTTCCTGCTGCCGAAATCCGACTTCAAGGTGGTGGACACCTGGCAGACCATGGGCCTGCGCGCCACCGGTTCCAACGACATCGTGGTGGAGGACGTGTTCGTACCGGACTACCGCACGCACAAGGCCAGCGACGGTTTCATGGGCACCAACCCCGGCCGCGATACCTTCACCGCCTCGCTCTACAAGCTGCCGTTCGGGCAGATCTTCGTGCGCGCCGTCTCCACCGCCGCCATCGGCGCGCTGGAAGGCATGGTCGAGGCCTTCCGTGACTTCGGCGGCAACTGGACCGGCAACATGGGCGCCAAGACCTCCGAGCAGGTGCCGGCGCAGATGGCGGTGGCCAATGCCCGCGTTGCCGCCGACGAGATGCGGCTGGCGCTCGACCGCAACTTCAGTGAACTCAAGGCGGCGGCCGAGAAGGGTGAGCCGGTGAGCGTGGAGCGCCGTCTTCATTTCCGGTACCAGGCGGCGCAGGTGGTGGACCGCTGCTGCGAGCACGCCTACAAGCTGCACTCCGCCTGCGGCGGCCGCGGCATCTTCCTCGACTTCCCGCTGGTGCGTTTCTTCATGGACATCCTGTCGGCACGCGCCCACTACGCCAATAATCCGGACGTGTTCGGGCGCAACTTCGGCGGTGCCCTGCTGGGCCGCGAGAACACCGACTTCTTCATCTGAGTACGCGACGCCGGATCGCGATCCACCCCTCTTTCGTCCACGGAAGAGGGGTTCATTTTTGGAGGGCAGCAGCATGGGCATGAACGAACCCACAACGGGTTGGGACGCGGAATTCGATGTCGTGGTGGTGGGCTCCGGCGCCGGCGGCATGACCGCCGCCCTGTGTGCCGCCGGGGAAGGTTTGCAGGCCCTCGTGATCGAAAAATCCGAGTGTTACGGCGGCACATCGGCCGTATCCGGCGGGGGGATCTGGATTCCCTGCAACGACGACATCGCCCGCAACGGTGGCCAGGATTCCTACGAGGCCGCCCTTGGCTATGTGAAGTTGCTGACCGATGGCGAGGTGCCGGAGGCGCGCATCGAGGCCTACCTGCGCAACGCGCCGGAAATGGTGCGCCACCTCGCCCGGGAGTTCGGGGTGCGCTTCCGGGGCGTGCCCCTGTACCCGGACTACTATCCTGACAAGCCCGGCGGGTTGGATGGCCACCGCTCGATGGAGCCGGTGGAGTTCAATGCCGCCCTGCTGGGCGAGGACTTCGATTTCCAGCGGCCGCCGTTCAAGGGCACCCAGGTGATGGGTCGGCTGTCGATGAATCAGGTCGAGGCCCACACCCTGTTCACCAAGGGCAAGGGCTGGGTCGGGCTCATCCTGAAAATGATGCTGCGCTACTGGCTGGACCTGGGCTGGCGTTTCAAGACCAAGCGCGACCGCCGCATGACCCTGGGTCAGGCCCTGGTGGGACAGCTGCGCCATGCGCTGAAGAACCGCAACGTGCCCCTGTGGCTGAACACCGGCCTGACCGAACTGGTCGAGTCCGACGGCCGTGTGACCGGCATCGTGGCGATGCGCGATGGTCGCCCGGTGCGGCTGCGTGCGCGCCGCGGCGTGGTGCTGGCCAGCGGCGGCTTCGAGTCCAACCAGCAGATGCGCGAGCAGTACCTGCCCCATCCCACCCGCGTCGAGTGGACCGGTGCGCCGCCGATCAACCACGGTGACGGCATCCGCGCCGGGCAGGCGCTGGGCGCCGGACTCGGGTTCATGAATCTGGTGTGGGGCTCGCCCACCGTGCACGTGCCGGGCGCCAGCTCGCAGACCACCTTGTTCGTCGAACGCGCCATGCCGCGCTGCGTGATCGTCAACCGCAAGGGGCAGCGCTTCGTCAACGAGGCGGTGGCCTACCCGGATGTGGTGACCGCGATGTACGCCGACGAGGCCAGGGGCAACGGCGCCGTGCCGGCCTGGTTCATCTTCGATGCGCAGTTCCGCAAGAAGTACCCGGCGGGTCTGTTCCTGCCCGGACAGATGCAGCCCGACTCGGCGCTGCCCAAGGACTGGCTGGACAAGGTCTACTACCGTGCCGACAGCCTGGCGGCGCTCGCCGCCAAGATCGGTGTCGACGCGCAGGGTCTGGCCGCCACCATCGAACGTTTCAATGCGCATGCGGTGAAGGGGGAGGACCCGGACTTCCACAAGGGCGAAACCGCCATCGACCGCTACTACAGCGATCCGCAGAACCATCCCAACCCCTGCCTCGGGCCGCTCACCGACGGACCGTTCTACGCCATCCGGCTCGACCCGGGCGAAATCGGCACCAAGGGCGGCCTGCTCACCGACCCGCAGGCGCGTGTGCTGCGCGAGGACGGCAGCGTCATCGAAGGGCTCTACGCCACCGGCAACACCTCGGCTGCGGTGATGGGCAAGACCTACGCCGGTGCCGGTTCCACGCTGGGTCCGGCGATGACCTTCGGCTATCTCGCGGCACGGGACCTGGCACGGCAGCCGGTGGCGGCGTCTGCGGCGGCGGGCTAGGCAAGCGCCGCCTCGGCGGCGCCATCCAGGGGCAGTCCCAGGCTGTTGAGCAGGCCGGCCAGCATCGCGTAGTGGCCGATCAGCATCGTCAGCTCAATCATCTGTGTTGCGGGCAGCCAGGCGCTGAGAGCGTCCCAGGTGTCAGCATCCAGCGTGTGCCCGTCCAGCAGCTGATCGGTTGCCAGCAGCAACAGGCGCTCCTGCGGGCGCCATTCCGTTGCAGACGGTCCCTCGGCTATACGCCGGATGTCGTCACGGCTGAGCCCCTCGCGCAGTCCGATGGCGACGTGCTGTCCCCACTCGTAGCGGCAACGACAGCGCCAGCCCACCCGAAGAATCACCAGCTCGGTGTGCCGGCGCTGGAGGCTGCCATACGGCATGAGGCGTGCAGCAAAGCGCAGCCAAGGCCAGAACAAGCGAGG
This sequence comes from uncultured Polycyclovorans sp., assembly GCA_936928855.1. Taxonomy (GTDB): domain Bacteria; phylum Pseudomonadota; class Gammaproteobacteria; order Nevskiales; family Nevskiaceae; genus Polycyclovorans. The sequence goes on along the minus strand of CAKZHZ010000001.1, from coordinate 24,967 downwards.
GTTGCGGGCCAGCACGGCGAATAGGGCGGGAACCTCGTCGTGACCGGTGCGGCGCCGGGCGGCACGCCGGCCCAACCCGAACAGAATCCGCAGAGGCAGGCTCCATTGGTCAGGGCTGGTCGGTGACAGGCGAGAGGATTGGGCCGGGAGCCAGCCTCCCGGCGGCTGCAACACTGACAGGGGGGGGTCATTGGAGGGCATGGCGCATCACGTTGCCGGTGTCGAAATGGGACAGCGGAAAATCCATCTCCTTGATCATCTCGTCCTCGTTATCCAGCGCCATGGCCAGATAGCGCTCCGACGTGAGGTCATAGACGGTTTCCAGTGCAGCGCCGAAGATACCCTTGTCATACGCCTGAAAGGCGTGGGCTTCCTGCCATCGCCAGAGGGCACCGCGATTGTCGTAGAGGTCCACCAGGACGATCTGCCAAGTGTCTTCGTCGATGTAGAACACACGACGCGCGTAGAGATGCGATGTGGTGGGCTTGACCTCCGCCTCCACCACCCAGACGCGGTGGCGCTCGTAGCGCAGCACGTCGGGATTGATGTGGCTTTTATGGACGATATCGGTGTATTTCAACTGATCTGAGTGCACCCGGTAGGCGTTGTACGGCACGATCATTTCGCGCTTGCCGAGCAATTTCCAGGTGTAACGATCGGTTGCGCCATTGAAGGTGTCGGTCTGGTCGTTGGTGCGCAGCCCGTCCGCCGCCTGTCCAGGGTTGTCGTACGCCACGCTGGGCGCCCGGCGCAGTCTGCGTTGACCGCCGTTGTAGGCCCAGACCCGGCGCGCCTCCTTCACTTGGTCCATGGTCTCGTGGATGAGGCCGATGGTGCCCGCCAGCCGCGGAGGCGCGAGCGTGACCTGCAAGAAGTAGATCGCTACATTGTCGAGCGATCCCGGCGTGGTGTCGGGCTGGCTGTATTCGAAGCGCACGTCCTCCCGCAACTTGGCTGCCATGTAGCTGCCATCCGGCATCACTGGGAACTGGTTGTTGTAGCGACGGCCGCCGATGCCGCGGTACCGAAGCTTATGGTTCCAGAGGGGCTCGACCCCGCTCTTGGGAATGGGGAACGGAATGCCGATGGCTGCGCCAGCAATACCCTCGCCGTTGCTGATCAGCTCCGCTTCCAGTGCGTTGCGACGTGTGGCGGCATTGACGAAGTCGGGGGTCGCCGCAGTGCGGTGGCTGCGGTAGACGTCAATCCGATAGCTGGGATAGCGCTCAAGCATGGCCTGTTGGCCTTGCGACAGCGCGCTGCGATAGGCGTCGAGGTTTTCACCCGTGATGCTGAATAGCGCCTTTTCATCGGCAAAGGGGTCGCAATAGCGATGCCCTTCGCCCTGGTAGCAGTCCGGCGCCGAGGTGAGGCCGCCGCTCCAAGCAGGGATACTGCCATCCTCGTTGCCAGCCGTCTCGCCGCCCTGTGGCGTGAGGTCGCGGCCGAGTCGTGCCGCCTCCTCGGCGGGTACGGCGGCATGGAGGGTGATCGGGCCGGCGCAGGCCAGCAGCAGCAAGAGCAGTGATCGTTTCATGGTGGGCTCCGGTCGGAAGAGGTGGGGGCTCAGAACTGGTAGCCGAGCCACAGCAGGAGGTTGTCGCGGTCGCGCAGCGGATCGCGCTTGCCGCCGCCGGTGTAGAGGGTGTAGCGGAGCTCTCCGAGCCAGGTCGATTGGTAGTCCCATCGGACACCGGTGAGGATCTGCTTGCGCCCCTCAATGAAGTTCATGCCGAGTCCGGGCGAGACCCCTTCGACGTCGTGGAACAGGGCGGTCAGGAACTCGATATTGGCGCCGAACAGCAGGTTGTCGTAGCGGTTCATCAACACCGCCCGATAGCCCCAGGAGTACTCGGTGCCGAAGCTGCTGGGGTCCTGTGGTGAGGGGTTCTGTCGCATCTGCGGGTCGGACACGTTAGTGGATGGGTCGTTGGGATCGCTGCGTACATCACGAGGATTGATGCCGGTTCGCCCGTCGCCACCGCTGGAGATGTGGGCATCGGCGGCGCCGCCCATGAACTGCAGCTCGGAAAGCTCGGGGAAATCGAGGACATGGGTCATGCCGACTTCCATCAAGGCGAAGATCTGGCTGGCGCCGATGGGGTTGGAGCTGCCGAACACACGCAGCAGGGTTATGCCCAGCTGACCGACACCCATGCGCTCGAAACCAGGGATATACATGCCCGGGGTGGGCGCCACGCCGCGGTAGTTGGTCTGCACGAAGTCTGGGGTGGCGCTACGGCGCCCGGGAATGGTGGCGACCGCCACCGAGTAGTCGGATTCCGGCAGCGCGGGCTGCAGGGCTGCCAACACCAGGTCGATCGGGTGAATCTGTAGGGGTAGGTTCTCCCGATAGGCGTACTCCCCGGACAACGCGTAGTCGCCGATCGTGGTGTTGAAGGACAGCCCCCACATGCGGATGTCCTCCGGATACTCGACAAACAGCGTGGCGGTATCCAGCGGCAGCGCTTCCCGCGATGCCGGCAGGAAGGGGCCGCCCGTCAATACCGCCAGCAGGTTGGTCGGCGGAATGCCACAGGCGGCGATAAGCGCAAGCCCATTGGTGATGGGGTTGCCGGTGTTCGACGGCACGCAGGTGCCGTCGGCGGCATTGATGCTGGCGCTGGGAACACGCGAATGGTAGTTGGCAAAATAGAAGCCCAGTTCGGTGCCGCCATTGAGGTCGTCGGCGAACACACGCAAGGCCGCGCCATACTGGCCACCGTCCTCCGGCTCGTGGTCCGGTAGGCGCTGGACGGTGCGACTGGAGGTTGAGCCGAGCGCAGCCGCCGGGTCGTCGGGGTTGTCCACGGGCCGGTAGCGACCTTCGGGGTCTTCCGGTGCCTTGCCCAGCGATAGCATTGCGAAGCTGCCGCCATCGCCAACAAAGTCTGTGGTCGAGAAGAAGCTGCCGACGGGATCGATGGTGACCGGCCGCCAATCGTACTGGTAGAAAACCTCCAAGTTGATACCGTTGCCAATCTCGCTGTTGAGCACCGCCATGCCGACCGGCTCGAACAGCTCCTTGATGTCGAAGCCGGGAAGCCGCAGCAGCGCGGCGTTGGGCGGATTGAAGGCGCTCAGGCTGTTGAGGGCGAGGAAGGCGCTCTCGCCCCAATTGAGGACTTGATTCCCAAGTTTGAAGGTGGCGTAGCGATCTCCGATCTCGAAGTTATGGCTGATGAAGTAGTCAAGCAGCCGCAGATCGGAACCGATAGTGCTGCGGCCGCTACGCGGGAACGGACTGGTTGGCGCGCGTAGCGTGGTGTCGGGGTGTCGTTGGGTAAGCCCTTCGTAGCGTTCATCAAAGAAATAGAGGCCGCGCACGAAAATGCGGGTGTCCTCCCAGTTCAACGACAGGTCGGTGGTCAATTTCGCGGTCGCGTGGACGATGTCGTGCCGATCAAAGTTGAGGTTCCCATCGTCGCCATTGACCGAGAACGTGCCAGGTGCATCAATCGCGCGCTGGTTGCCGACACCGCCATCATCGGTCGTGCAGGTGTCTCCGCGAAACCGAAGGTTGGTGTCGCCATCCGCTGACACCCGCCGTACACACAGGCCGGGTGTCGCGTTGCTGATGCCGATGAGGTCGGAATCGCGGTCCTGCATACGCATCAGCGCGCCGATGGTGAAGAGGTTGTTGACGCGCACATCGGCACCCGCGAGCTTGAAGTCGAAGGCGCTGGCCGCAGTGGCTGTGATACAGCCCAGCATCAGTCCAACGATGCGAAAGCGAAGTTCAGACACCATGGCGGGGATCCTCCTGAAGCGGGGCGGATGCCGCCTGCTCGGCGGCGTGATGCAGTTGATCGTTGAGTCGCCGCATCACCCATTCATAGGGCGCGGCGAACTTGCGCTGGAACCAGTGTCCGACGCGGATGTCGGTCGAGGTAAACACCAGGTAACGGTTGTCGCGAATGCCGGCGAGGATGGCCTTGGCCGCTGTTTCCGGGCTGACGGCCTCCCGGCGAAACCGTTCTCTCAGGCGCTCGAAAGCCGGCGCGTCGCGGTCGACACCGACCACTTCAATGGTGTTCACCAACCCGGTGTCGACGCCCCCCGGGCAGACCAAGCTGACCCCGATACGGTGTCGCGCCAGATCGAACCGCAGCACCTCCGAGATTCCGCGCAGACCAAACTTGCTGGCGCTGTAGGCCGCGTGCCAGGGCAGGCCGAACAAGCCAGCCGCCGAGGACACGTTAACCAGGTGCCCGCCTCGGCCGGCGGCGATCATCGTCGGCAGGAAGCATTCGATGACGTGAATCGGCCCCATCAGGTTCACGTCGATGCAGCGCTGCCAGTGCATGTGCTGCAAATCCTCGACGCGGCCCCACACCGAGATGCCGGCGATGTTCATCACCACATCAAGGCTGCCGAACACGCCATGGATATCGTCAGCGAAGGCCTGTACAGCCGACAGGTCAGTGATGTCCACGGCACGTTGCAGGGCTACATCGCCGCCCTGGTCGGTAATCGATTCAGCGACCGCCACCAGGGCAACCGCATTGATGTCGGTCAGAAAGACGCGGGCCCCGGAGGCGGCAGCGGCGATGGCTGTGGCGCGACCAATGCCACTGGCGGCGCCGGTGATGAGGCAGTTCTTGCGATACAGCGAGGTGTTGGACATGGCAGTTCTCAGGTGAACATCAGCAGCGATCAGGCAAGGCGGCGCAGAAGTCGCTGCCGGGTGCGACGGGGAGGCGCAGACGTGAGGGGGTATCGCCGCCCAGGTGGACGGTGTTGAGGTTGGGAGAAGGCAGTGCGAAGGTCGGCGCCCCGACCAGATAGAGCCGTAGCCGATGTCCCGCGCGGAAGCGGTTGCCGATGGGCCAGAACTCGACGTGGTACTCGCGCACTTCGCCGGGCGCGGCGAAGGATTTCGACGAGAAATCGTTGTAGGGCTGTATCAACTCACCTTCCGCGTCATGGCGGGAACGGGGTTCGACCAGATTCGGGAAACTGGTGCGAAGCCGTCCCAAGCCCACCGTGTGGGCACTTCCATCGGGCCACACATCGGCGATTACCGCATGCAGGTCGGCCTGCGGCAGCAGACCCGAGACGAACACGCTCAGGGTGGCCGGTCCCAGCACAGTCACATCCGCTGCCAAGGGCGCTGTGGTGTAGGTCAGCCCCAGGGGCTCCATCAGGTTCATCTGCACCAGAAAGGGCAGCAGGTCGAACAGCGTTGACGCACCGGCGGAGGCGATGGTGGCGGTGGTGTTGGGGTCGCTGGCCGTCCCCAGTGAGGTCAGGGCGAGATAGCGCTGACGGTCGTTGATGGCGGCCGGCTGCGGCGATAGGCTGGCGTTGTTGAGTGAAGCGGCACCCCCGCCACGCACGGGATCGAGATACAAGCTCTGCCAGCGGGTGCCCGGCAGCGGCCAGTCCGCGCCTTCGGCCCTTAGCCAGGCGCCCTTCATCATCGAGGGATAGCTGCCGTCGCTGAGCAGCAGTTGCACCGGCGGCTCCCGGTCAATGCCGTTGTTGACATCGCGCAGGAAGCGGTCGAACCAGCGTTGGTATGTGGGGAACGGCCCCTCCGTGCCGGACGGGAAGCCATCGTGGGCACCGAGCGCACGAAGATGGACGGTTACGCCCTGGTCGCGCAGCATCTGGTAGCTCTCGAAAGGTCCGCGCGATTCGACGTCGTAGAAGCCGGTGTTGGCGAGTATCGGAAAGCGATTGGGACCCGGACGCTGTACCCGTTCCTGCCAATAGTCGTTCTGTACGGGTTGGCCCAGCACGTCGATCGACATGCTGAGCAAGCCCAGGCCGGATCGCAGCAGCGGGACCAAGCCGAAGTCCGCCATCAGCCGATTGGGCGTGCTGGCCAGCAGTGGTCCGCCGACACCCAGCCCTACTGCGACGGCGGGCACAAGGTTGGGCATGCCGCCGGGATAGAGCAGGTCACGGTAGAGATCGGCGGTGCCCGCCATCAGCGCGGCCGCTTCGACGCAGGCCAGCGGCAGGTGCAGGGCGTTATAGACTGCGATGGCACTGGCCGAGAATCCGTACAGGCCGATCCGGCCGTTGCTCCAGGGTTGTTCGCAAGCCCAGGCGACGAACTCCGCCACATCCTGTTGGTCCCGCGGCCCAACCGCGCTCCAGCTGCCGGTGCTGTTGCCGGTGCCGCGGGCATGGACGAAAACATGGTGATAGTCCGGGCCGAAGTCGGGTACGTCCGAGCCCATCCCGTATGGACTGAACTCCACGATGACCGGCTTGGGCTCTGGTGGCCCGACACGGCGCAGTTGGGCGAACAGAGTCTCGCCATCCTCGGTGTCGAAACGAAGCGCTTCGCGACTGACCGAGGTGTTTGGTGGTGGCCCACTTGGCGCGCCCAGCGGCGCGCCGTCGCAGCCGACCAGCAGGGCCAGGGCTAGCGTCAGCAACGTGGATTGAACCGTCGGAAGGGGCGGCGCGCAGCGGCGGTAGCTCGTGCAGGGCTTCATGCTCCAGATCTCGCAAGCGATAGTAATTAACAAACAGACCAGTCGGTCTTTTTATTACAATGCCTCCGCCCCTCGGGGCTGTCAAACCCCCGCCTTCTCAGTGGGTAAACCGCTATGCTGCGGTCAGCTGATGGAAACCCGATGACCTCAACTTCTTCGTCCAACCCAGATGCGCGTGGGAAGGCGGCCCGGCGCCCGAGTCAGGCGCAACGGCGCGACGCGACCCGTACGCGCATTCTCGACGCTACGCTCTACTGCTTGGCGCACCACGGATATGCCGGCACCAGCCTGAGTCAGGTGACGGTTCGGGCCAAGGTGTCGCGGGGGGCATGGGCGCATCACTTCGCTTCGATGGATGCGCTGTTACTGGCGGCCGCCGAGCATTTGATGCACCAGGTCTACCAGCGGCTGGCGAGCGTCCTCGGTGCGGTGGCTGCCAGCGGCGATGACCTGCGGGGATTGGTGGACGCGGTGTGGCGGGAGTTTTTCGCCAGCGAGGTCAATGAGGTTTATCTGGAGTTGTTGATTGCCAGCCGCCGCAATCCTGCCTTGGCCGAACGTCTCAGGGTGCTTGCCTTGCAGCTCGAGTCCAATATCGCGAATGCCGCCACACAGCTGTTTGAGGCTCAGCCAGACGCGGTACATGAGGTGACGACCATGATGCATCTCAATCGCTGGATGCTGCGTGGTATCGCCCTTGATGCGCCGTTGATGCCGGAAGGATCGGTTGACGAGGCGCTGCAGGCCTGGAGTGCACTGGTGTCGACCCAGCTGCGCCGCCGCCGCTCATCAACGCGGGGATAGTGCGTCGATCCAGTCGCCGATCAGGGCGACCGCGTCAGCATCGACAACGTGGGTGGCCAGTGGTGGCATCTGGCCCTCGCCGCGGCGGTTCATGCGCAGCCACAGGGTGCTGCGATGGCGGTCGCCCGGCGCGATGATGCGGGCGTCGTCGACGCCGAGGTCGCCGTTGCGGGGCATCACGTCGATGGCGTTGAGCGCCGCATCTTCGGCGCTGTAGCGTAGATTCAAGGTGACCGGCAGGGTGTTGTCCGGGTTGTGGCACTGGGCGCAGTTGGCCGCCAGATAGGCACGTGCCCGGGCGGCGATCGGCGCCACCGCGTCATCCGGTGTCGGCCAGCGTGGTGCGTGGTCCGGTGGCGCCAGTGGTGGGTCGAACACGCCGATGTGATCCAACGTTCGCAGCTGGTTGTCCACCGCCAGCGGGTAGGCGAAGTCGCCGTTGAGCTGACTGCTGCGAAGGCCCAGCACATGACCGGCCGAGGCGTTGTGGCAGGTCGCACAGTCGGCGGTGCTCGGGTAGTCGTAAGTTTGGTTGACGGTACCGGCTGCGGTGGCGACGGCCAGTGTTTCGGTGTGGCGGCCGTAGACCAGGCTGGCGTCGGTCTGTGCGTCATTCCAGCGATAGGTGTATCCAATCCAGCCGCGGACCGTGTGGACCAGCACCCGCGTTTCCAGTCGGCGTAACGGTCCGTCCTGAAGGCGGTCGAGATCCAGTTCGAAGTGCTTCACCAGCACGGTACCGAGCGGGAAGTCCCAGCGATCCGCCGCGACCGAAGTCAGATGGGTGCCGGCCGGCAGGGCCATCCAGCGTTGCTTCTCGGTGCCGTCCGACCATAGCGGCATGTTGACGCCATAGGGGATCAGGCCTGGCGCCGGCGTCAAGCTTGCGAGGTCACGGAACAGGCCGGTGGCCGACAGGGTTTGTGGCACCCGCACCTGATCGTCCCCGGGGCCTTCCACCAGCTTTTGGATGATGCCGCGGCCGAGATTGACCAGATAGGCCTCTCCATCGATCTCGGTGAACGACGCCAGGCTGAAGCCGCCGAGGCTTTCCGACAGCAGTACCGGTTCGCCGAGTCCGTCGGCGGCGGTCAGCGGCGCCGCCCACAGCTTGCCGACGGTGAAGTCGCCATAGAGCAGATGCTGATAAAGGCTGGGCAGCGCCGTGCCACGGTAGACGAAGCCCAGGGTGATGGAAACGCCGTCCCAGTGCCGATACTCGAGCGCGGGCGCGCGGAGCTGATCGGCGGGGTGGCCGCCATCCGGTCCTCCCTTGAACTGGCTGCCCTCGAACATCGGCCACCCGTAGTTGCCACCGGGGACGATGCGGTTGATCTCCTCGACATCCGCCTGGCCGACATCGCCCAGCCACATCGCGCCGGTGATCGGGTCGATGCTGAAGCGATGCGGGTTGCGCAGGCCAAAGGCCCAGAGTTCCGTCCGCACCGGCTGGCCGGCACCGATCACACCCTCGGCCTCCTGACCGACGCCGACGAAGGGGTTGTCGGGTGGGATGCGGTAGCCGTCGTCGCCCGAGACATCCAGGCGCAGCACGCTGCCTAGCAGCGAGCTGCGATCCTGGGCATGCGCCAGCGGGGGCTCAGAGAAGCCGCCATCACCGGCGCCCACATACAGATACCCATCGGGGCCGAACAGCAGGTTGCCGAGGTTGTGGCCCCAGCCGGGTTGTGGCACCACCAGCAGTCGCTGCTCGCTGTCAGGGTCCAGACGCAGCGGCTGCTGCGGGTCGCGTGTGAAGCGCGACAGCACCGAGCAATAGGGGGTGCAGCGCTGCGGATCGTCGGCCTGCCGTCCGGCATACACGAGGTAGACACGACCGTTGTCGGCATAGGCGGGATCAAAGGCCAGCCGCACCAGCCCCTGCTCGTTGCCGTCGTAGCGCACCCGATCCCGCAGGTCGGCAAACAGGTCGGCGTCGGTGACATCGGCGCGACGCTCGAAGACGCGGAGCGTGCCAGTGTGCTCGGCCACCACCGCGTGATGGCTGCCCGGCACGTCGGCAAAGTCCACCGGTTGGTCGAACTGCAGCTGCGGGTAGGCGTTGATGACCGCGATATCGGCATCGGCGCCGGTGTCGGCGGTGAAGGCGACCGTGGTTGGCGTCTCACGTGCGGACAGTCCGTAGGGCGCCGTCGCATCGGGGTCGGCGCCGCCGCAGGCCGACAGCAGCAGAACACCGTACAGCGCAAGCGGGCCGGGGCGGGTCATGGGGAGCGGCTGCGGGGATCAGGCCCGACCTTAGCCGCCGGGGGCCTGCGCCTCAAGCGCCGATCAGTCGTCGCCCAGGATCTGGCCGGGGAACAGTGCGTCGGCGAAGCCGAAGTGACGCAGGTCGCGAATCCGCATCGGGTAGAGCACGCCGTCGAGGTGGTCGCACTCGTGTTGCACCACCCGGGCATGGAAGCCGCTGACGCGACGGTCGATGGCGTTGCCCTCGGCGTCGAAACCGGTGTAGTGCAGATGCGTGTATCGCGGCACCTGACCGCGCATGCCGGGGACGCTGAGGCAGCCTTCCCAGCCGAGGTCCTCGGCATCGCCGATTGGCGTCAGCGTCGGGTTGCACAGCACCGTGTACGGCACCGCCTCGGCATCGGGATAGCGCGGGTTGTGGTCAAACCCGAAGATCACGACCCGCAGCGGCACACCGATCTGTGGTGCGGCCAGCCCGGCGCCATTGGCGGCGATCATGGTGTCGCGCAGGTCCTCAATCAGTGCGTGCAGGTCCGGCGTATCGAAGGCGGTGACCGGCTGCGACGGGACCAGCAGCCGCGGATCGCCGTATCGCAGGATGCCGCGGATCATGGATCAGTCGCGGGCGGCCGCTGCCGCTTCGGCCGCGAGACGGCCACGCTCCCGCGCTTCGGCTTCCAGCCGCGCCGCCTCGATCTGGTCGAGCACCGCGTCGACGTCGGCGGCCGTGTCGTCGTGCACGAAGCAGCCGGTGAGGGGCGTGTCCGGCGTCAGCGTGCTGGCCTGGTAGTGCGCCCAGATCTCATGGGCGTACTCGGTTTCGGCCAACGCGGGCGCGAAGCGGGCAAACACCGTGCGCATGTTGTTGACGTCGCGTTCCAGCATGCGGAATGCATTGTTGTTGCCGGCGGCATCCACCGCCTGCGGCAGATCGATGATGACGGGCCCCTGCGCGTCGACCAGCACGTTGTACTCCGACAGGTCGCCGTGGATCAGACCGGCGCAGAGCATGCGCACGATCTGGTCGATCATGAATCGGAAGTGTTCATGCGCCTGCTCGGGGGCCATGTCCACGGCGTGCAGCTGGGGTGCGACGTCGCCGTCGGCATCCAGCAGCAGCTCCATGATCAGCACGCCGTCGTAAACGCCCTGTGGCTGCGGTACCCGTACGCCGGCGGCCGCGAGGCGGTAGAGCGCGTCGATCTCGGCATTCTTCCACTCGGCCTCCTGGACCCGGCGGCCGTGGCGACCGCGGCGCCCCATGGCGCGGGCGTCGCGGCTGCCGCGTGCCTTGCGGCCTTCCTGGTACTCCGCCAGCCGGTGGAAGCCACGTTGCTCTGCGGCCTTGTAGACCTTGGCGCAGCGATGCTGTCCGCCGCTGGTGACGATGAAGACCGAGGCCTCCTTGCCGCTCTTTAGCTGACGCAGCACGCCGTCGACGATGCCTTCGTCCACCAGTGGTTGCAGGCCCTTCGGGATGCGCACGATGGCGGCCTAGTTCACTGAACCGGTGACTTCGTCGCACCCGGATGGCCGCGCCAACCGGGGTGCGCGGGTTCGGCACCGCCCGGGCAATGACGGTTTTCGGACTTGCTTTCCGTGGTCCATCGCCGGGCTCACGGCGTCGGCTCCTGGGGATTCGGCGTTTCGGAGCTGCTGTTGCGGGCCAGCTTCTTCAGCCGTTTCTCTTCCTGCTTTTTGCTTTTCTTCAGTTCGCGCTGGCGTTTTTCAAAGTTGTAGTTCGGCTTGGCCATGGGCGCCTCCAGCCAGTGGGGCGCCCCAGTGTAAAGGGTTTCGATGCGCGTCCCCGGATGATCTACCCCACGCGGGTTAGGAAACCCTGAGCCGCCGCTCGCACACTTTCGCCAAAACGGGGGGAAGGAGAAGCTGATGGCGGGGCTGAAAGGCAAGGTGGCATTGGTGACCGGTGCCGGGCAGGGGGTGGGACAGGGGATCGCACTGGCACTGGCCGCCGAGGGTGTGGCCGTGGCGGTCACCGGGCGCACGCTGGCCAAGCTGGAAACCACGGTGGATCAGATCACCGCGCGCGGTGGCAGAGCCCTGGCGGTGGCCTGTGACGTCAAGTCACCGGACGATCTCGCACGATGCGTTGATACCGTGGTGTCAGCCTTCGGTGGACTCCATATCCTCGTCAACAATGCACAGGAAGTGCCATTGGGCACGCTGGATCAGGTCAGCGACGAAGCGTTCGAAGCCGGATGGGCTTCGGGGCCGCTGGCCACCTTCCGTTTGATGAAGCTGTGCCATCCGCATCTCAAAGGGGATGGCTGCATCATCAATCTGGGCTCGCCCGCCGCCAAGCGCTGGGACATGAGCGGCTACGGCGCCTATGGCGCAGTCAAGGAGGCCATTCGCCAGCTCACTCGCGCCGCCGCCTGCGAATGGGCGCGGGACGGCATTCGCAGCAACTGCCTGCTGCCGCTCGCCAATTCACCCGCCATGGCCTGGTGGACCCGCGAGCGGCCGGAGGAGTCGGCTGCCTTCATCGCCACCGTGCCGCAGCAGCGGGTGGGCGACTGCGAGCAGGACATCGGTCGGCTGGTGGTGGCGTTGTGTGGCGATGACTGTCGTTACGTCAACGGCCAAAGCATTGCCGCCGACGGCGGTCAGGCATTTCTGGGGTAGGCGATGAGCATTCGGATCGAGCGTCTGGAAGACGGTGTCACCCATCTGTGGCTGGGACCGGCGGGTGGTGCCCCGTCGATCGACCTCGCCGCCGCTGAGGCACTGCGTGATGCCGTCGGTGAGCTGGCGCGCGATCCGGACAGCCGGGTCATTCTGCTGGGCTCCGAGGGGCGGTTGTTCTGTGTTGGCGGCGATATCCATGCGATGCACAGCGCCAGTGCCGGCGCCGAACGGGAACGCCTGCTGTCGGCCATCATCGATGCCGTCCACGCGGCCGTGATCGGCCTGCGCGCACTTCCGCAACCGGTCATCACGCTGGTCAACGGGGCGGCTGCCGGGGCCGGCTTTTCCCTGGCGATGAGCGGCGATATCGTGCTGGCTGCGGACAGCAGCCGGTTCATTCCAGGTTACCCCGGGCTCGCCACCACCTCCGATGGGGGGCTCAGCCATTTCCTGTTGCAGCGTGTCGGGGCCATGCAGGCCTTCGATCTGCTGTTGGCCCGGGACCACCTCACGCCCGCTGAAGCGCAGTCACTTGGACTGGTGCTGGACGTGGTGGCAGCCGCGGACCTGACGGCAAGCGGCCGCGCCTATGCGGCGCGTCTGGCACGGCATCCGATGCAGGTGCTGCAGGGTTTCAAGCAGTTGCTCAACGGCGGCGACGCCGATGCGCTGCGCGCGCAACTGGACCGGGAGCGGGCTACCTTCCTGCGCAACGCCGAGACACCGCTGTTCGCCAGTCGATTGGCGGCCTTCCTGCAGCGGGGCCGCACGTGAGCGGGCTGGCGCAGGCGTTCACGCCCCTGCGGTTGGGGCCGGTCACCCTGCGCAACCGCTTTATCAAATCGGCCACCAATGAGGGCATGGCCAAGGGCGGGGTGCCGTCTGCGGCCTTGGTCGAGCACCATCGCAGCATGGCGGCAGGCGGCGCGGCGTTGACGACGGTTGCCTACTGCGCCGTGAGCCCGGACGGTCGCACCTTCGAGGATCAGGTGCTGATGGATGGCCCAACGCAGCCGCATCTGCGTGTGCTGACCGAGGCGGTCCATCGGGAAGGCGGCGCGGTCAGCGCCCAGCTCACGCATGGCGGCGCCTTCACCTTCCTGCCAGCGCTGGCGACGCCGCGCCCCCTGAGCGCATCCGGCGGCCTCAATCCGCCCGGGGTCATGGTGGGGCGCCTGCGCAAGGCGGCGATGACCCGCGCCGACATGGATGCCGTCGCCGACGACTTCGTCACCGCCGCCCGCCGCGCGCGCGCCGCCGGCTTCGATGCAGTCGAGCTGCACATGGGGCACGGATACCTGCTCAGTCAGTTTCTGTCACCGGCCTACAACCGCCGGCGCGACGACTACGGTGGTGATGCGGCGCGCCGTGCCCGATTCCCGGTGGAAGTGCTGTCGCGGGTGCTGGAAGCGGTGGGCCGCGATCTTGCCGTGATCTGCAAGCTCAGTGTGACCGAGGGTCACCGCCGCGGAGCACCGATCGAAGATGTGATCACCACCACCCGCGCGCTGGAGTCGGCGGGCGCGCACCTGCTGGTGCTCTCCGGCGGCATGAACGTGGAGGCGCCGTGGGCGATCTTCGGCAGCAACATGCCCGCCAGCGCAGTGACCGGCAGTATCGACAATCCATTGATCCGGTTTGCGGTCCGGGTGTCACGGCTGATGGAGCCGAAAATCCGGTTTCGCGAGTTGTACCTTCGCGAGTATTCGCGGCAGGTCCGGGCGGCGGTACGCATGCCGCTGGCCTATCTCGGTGGTGCCAAGTCGGTGGACGGGGTGCGCCACGTCATGGATGACGGCTTCGACGCCGTGGTGATGGGCCGCGCGCTGATTCACAGCCCCGACCTGGTGCATCAGTTCCGGGACGGGCGCGCCACGGTGTCCGGCTGTACCGCCTGCAACCAGTGCGTGACCAGCATGTACACCGCTGCCGGGACGCACTGCACGCTGCAGCCGCCGCCCGATGTCGCACTCAACCGTCGGCCGGCGGCCTCATGAGCGCCGACGACCTGCGCGGCCGTGTGGCGGTCGTCACCGGCGCCGCCAGCGGTCTGGGTCTGGAAACCGCACGAGGGCTGGCCGCGCGGGGCGCGACCGTGGTGATGAGCGACCGCAACGTCGCGGGCGGCGAGGCAGCCTGTCAGGCACTCGCCCGGGATTGTCCGCAGGCCACGGTGCGGTTCCGTCCGCTGGATCTGGGGCGTCTGTCCGCCATCCGGGATGCGGCGGAAGCCTGGTGCGCGGAATGGCCGGTGATCGACCTGCTGGTGGCCAACGCCGGCCTGCTGCCACCGTTGCAGCGGGCCGAGACGGCGGACGGTTTCGAGTTGAAGTTCGGCGTCAACGTGCTGGGGCATTTCGCCCTGATGGCCGATCTCTGGCCGGCGCTGGCGGCCAGTGCCGCGCCGCGGGTGGTGTGGACGTCGAGCCTGGTGCACCGCCGCGCGGAGATCGATTTCGAGGATCTCCAGGCGCAGCATCGCTATGAACCGCAGCGCGCCTACAACCAGGCCAAGCTGGCCTGCCTGATGCTGGCGATGGAAGCGCACCGCCGCAGTCGTGTGCACCTGCCGGCCCTGGTGTCGGTGGCGGCCCATCCGGGCGTGGCCCGCACCGGCATCGGCGACAGCCGTCGCGGACAGGTGCGCCGCACGCTGGCGGACCACCTCACCGATGTGGCCTTCTGGATTGCCATGCGGGGTTTCGGCCAGCCTGCCGAGGCCGGTGCCGCCTGCCTGCTACAGGCCGCGACCGGGGCCGAGGTGGCGGGTGGCGACTTCTGGGGGCCGGACGGCTTCGGCGAGATGCGCGGAGCGCCTGTGCGGGTGCCGCTGTCGGCACCGGCACAGGACGTCGCCCAATGTCAGCGGCTGTGGGCGGCCTGCGAGGCGCTCACCGGGCGGAGCCTGCTGTCGTGATCGCCTGGCTGCGCCGCCATCTGCCGCTGAAGGTGCTGGCGCGCGACATCGCGCTGATCCTGCTGGCCCTGTTGATACTGCAATGGGCGCGCGCGCTGCAGCTCGATGGCCGTGGCGCCGCCTGGCCGGTGGCGGCACTGGCGGCGTCGATGCTGGCGCTGGCCGGGTATCTGCTGCACGAGTGGGGGCATCTCGCCGGTGCGCTGATCAGCCGCGCCTCGGTGATCCTGCCAGCCGGCGTCACCGGTGCTTTCCTGTTCCGCTGGGACACGGCCCGCAACAGTCGGCGTCAGTTTTTCTGGATGGCCAGCGGCGGCTTTGTCGCCAGCCTGCTCACCGTGATCGCCTACGCGCTGTGGCTGCAGCCGGTTTTCTGGGCGGATCGTGTGGCGCTGATCCTCACCGCCCTGGGCGTGCTGGCGACCCTGATCATCGAGGTGCCGGAGTTCCTGCGGGTGGCCCGCGGCGGGCCGATCCCCGACGGCGCCGCCTTTGTTTCCGATGCGGAGACGCGTTGAACTATTCGGGCACCCGGGGTTCAATACCGCCATGCTGATCCGGTCGTTCCTGATGCTCACCTGGTTGCTGGCATCGAGCCTCGCGCTGCAGGGCGCGGCCTTCGCCGGTGGGGTGGCCTGCGCGCATGGGCCGGCCGCCGAGGTGGCGGATGCCGATCCGCACGCACATCATCGCGGCCATGCTGCGGCAGTGCCATCGGACAGCATGTCGTTGCCGGTGTCGTCGGCCTCCACGGCAACGTTCTGCGACAGCGGTTGTGACTGCGCGGGCCACTGTGCCACCCCTTGTGCCTCCGCCCTCACGGCATCGCGCGCGGTGGCGTTTCAGGACTGGTCCGCAGGGCATCCGGCGCCTGCCGTCGCCCCGACGGATGCGGTCAGCCCCCCGCTGACGGTTCCGCTTCGACCTCCCATCTTCGTCTGACGCCTGCCTCGCGCAGGCGGATGCCGGCTGTATGCGCATCCGTCTGTTTTCCAGCGTCCAACGGAGGTTCCCACCGTGCGTCACACCGTCTTTCACGGGCGGCTCGCAAGTATTCTCGTCGTCGCCGTCCTGAGCGGCTGCGCCACCGCACCGGCCGATCGCGGCCTGCGCGATGTGCAAAGCCTGCTGGCCAGCCGCGACCCCACCCTTGCGTCCCGTCCTTCAGCCCTTTCGGCTGATCCTGAATCGATCGAGCAGCAGATCACCGCGCTGCTTGCCGACCCGCTGAGCGCAGATCGTGCGCTGGGCATTGCCCTGCTCAAGAGTCCGCGGCTGCGCGTGAGTTATGCGCAGCTCGGCCTGGCCCAGGCCGACTGGCTGGATGCCAGTCGCCTGTCCAATCCGGTCCTGTCGTTCTCGGCGCTCGAATCCAATGCGACCGGCGAGCGCACGAGCCTGGGCTATGGCCTGGTCCAGAACTTCACCGACCTGTTGTTCCTGCGCAGCCGCAGCCGGATGGCCGGCCATGGCCGCGATCAGGCCGAGGCCGAGGCCGCGGCGGCGATCCAGAACTTGGCTGCCGACGTTCTGGCGCGCTACTACGAGGCGGTCGGTGCCGCACAGACGGCGCAGATGCGTGGCGTCATTGCCCATGCGGCCTCGGCGTCGGCCGAGTTGGCGCAACGCTTCAAGGACGCCGGCAACATCAATGCGCTGGCCCTGGCCCGCGAGCAGGCGGCGGCACACCGCGCGCAACTGGAGCACGAATCGGCCGAGGCCGATGCCCGCAGCGCGGCCCTGGCGCTCAACGAAGCGATGGGCCTGTCGCCACCGCTGGTCTGGACGCTCGATACGCGTCTGCCGCTGCCGATTGAGGAGACCCTGTCTGCCGATGCACTGGTCGCGTCCGCAATGGAGCAGCGGCTCGACCTGATCGCCAGGCAGCGCGAGATCGAGGCCATCGACGGGGCGCTGGCGCTGGCGCGGACCCTGCGCTGGGTGCCCTTTGTCGAGGTGGGAATCGAAGGCGAACGCGAGGGCGATGGCGCCCGGTTGCTGGGGCCCACTGTTGCCCTCGAGATTCCGCTGTTCGGCAAGCGTCAGAGCGCGGTGCTGCGTCTGCAGGCGCGCCGGGAGCAGGCCATGGCAGAGGCCGAGGCGGTTCGCGCCGCGGTGGCCAACGGCGTGGCCACCGCGGTGGTACGGGTGCAGTCGGCGCAGGCGCGGGTGCAGCAATTCCGCGAGGGCCTGGTGCCGCAGAGCGAAGCCGTGGTTGCCCGCATGCAGGAGCTGCAGAACTACATGCTGGTCGGTCAGTTCGAGCTGTTGCTGGCCCGGCAGGAGGCCTACCAGGCCTACGCCGGCTATCTCGACACCCTGCGGGACTACTGGCTCGCCCGCGTGGCGCTGCAGCGCGCGCTGGGCGCCGCCCTGCCCGGCGAGACGCCACGCCAGGCCCCCCTGTCCGATGCCATCACCCTGCCGGACGCGGCGCCCACCGGGCACGACGCGCACGCCGGGCATGACCGTCCGAACACGAACCCCCACACCGGAGTGCACTGATGACCAGCCGTCGCCAATTGCTGCAACTGATGGGTGCCGGCCTGGTGGCCGGAACCTCAACCCGCGCTTTCCCCCAGCAGGCGGAACACGCGCGCCTGCCGCGCAATGATCCACCAGAGGCTGCCGGCGCGCCGGTGTCGCCGCAGGGCTACCTCCCGGTGCGCACACTCAACGGCTGGACGCTGCCCTATGAGGTCCGGAACGGGGTCAAGGAGTTCCACCTCGTCGCCGAGGAGATCGAGCACGAATTCGCGCCCGGCTCGCGGGCCAGGTGCTGGGGCTACAACGGCACCACACCCGGCCCGACCATCGAGGTGGTCGAAGGTGATCGCGTGCGCATCTACGTCACCAACCGCCTGGGTGAAGGCACCAGCATCCACTGGCACGGCATCGACCTGCCGGCCGGCTATGACGGCGTCGCCGGCCTCAATCAGCCGGCCATCGGCCCCGGTGAAACCTATGTCTACGAGTTCACGCTCAGGCAGCACGGCACGCACATGTACCACCCGCATGCCGACGAGATGACGCAGATGGCCTTTGGCATGATGGGGCTGTTCATCATCCACCCGCGCGCGCCGGAGGCGGTGCCGGTCGATCGCGACTACGCCTTTCTGCTGCACAACTGGGCGCTGCACCCCGGCACCTATCGCCCGGACCCGTCGGTGATGACCGACTTCGACCTGTGGACGTTCAACAGCAAGGTTTTCCCGGCCACCGAGCCGCTGGTCATGCGCACCGGCGAGCGCCTGCGTGTCCGCATCGGCAACCTGTCGATGTGGAATCACCCGATCCATCTGCACAGCAACCCCTACTGGGTGACCGGCAGCGATGGCGGCCGCTGGCCGCAGGCGCAATGGCGGCGCGAAGTCACCGAGATCGTCGGTGTCGGCCAGATGCGCGACATCGAATTCGTCGCCACCGAGCCGGGCGACTGGGCGTTTCATTGCCACATGGCGCATCACACGATGGGGCCGATGGGACATGGCATCCCCAACCCGGTGGGCGTGGACCAGTCAGGCGTGGCGGACGAGATCCGGCGCATGCTGCCGGGCTATGGCGCGATGGGTCGCCATGGCATGAGCGAACACAGCGGTCACGTTGCGATGGGGCTGCCCGGCCCGGAAAACACGCTGCCGATGATGGCCGGCGAGGGCCCCTACGGGCCGATCGAGATGGGCGGCATGTTCACCATCCTCAAGGTGCGCGACGACCAGCCGCCCGGCGACTACCGCGACCCGGGCTGGTACCGCGCCCCCCAGGGCCAGGTTGCCCGTCGGGTCAGTGATGATCCGGCTTTTGGTCGGCCACATCGACGGCAGCCCCATGGCGAGCCTGCGGAGGCTGCCGATACGGTGGTGACGCCGGCACCGGGACACGCACACCACGGCGGCTGACGCACCCCGGCGGGGGGCGGAGGGGGTCGGGGTGCCGGGTGGCGCCTCGACCGACCCGGTACCCGTCAGGCGGCGGCTTTCGGTGCCATGGCCGCAAACGCGGCCGCCGGCGAGGTCCGCAGGTAGTTCAAGGCCTCCTCGGTGCAGCCTTCGGTTTGCGGGTCATAGGCCGGACTGAAGAACGGCAGCTCCTTGAGAGCGATCCAGAACGGCGACGGCAGCCAGCCGGCCCGGCTCTGGCGCAGCCATTCGCGCCAGATCCACGGGCGGAACACGCTGGGTTTGCGATGGGCAAAGCGCTCATCCTGCTTCATCAGATGTGCGGCACCGTGCACCCACAAACCGAAGATGGCCGGCATGGCGATGGCTGCCAGATAGTAGCGGGACGGATAGCCGCCGCCGAGATGACGATAGAGATCGAAGGCGACGCAGCGGTGTTCGATCTCCTCGGCACCGTGCCACTTCAGCAGATCGAGCACGGTGGGGTCGGCGCCGGCCTCGGCCCAGCGCTCGTTGCGCAGGATGTAGTTGCCGAGCACGCAGGTCATGTGCTCCACCGCGGCGATGATGCCGAGGCGGAACACCAGCCAGCGACGCTGCGCCCATTGGGGCAGCGGCTTGCCGAACGGGTGGTCCGCCAGCAGGGTTTCGAACAGGCGATCTTCCTGACGGGTGTTGGTGTCGGTCTCGACCCCCTGCGCATTGAGATAGTCACGAATGGCGCTGGCGTGGGCACGCGCGTGCATTGACTCCTGCCGCATGAAGTTGCGCACGTCCTCGCGCAGGCGGTCGTCGGTGATCAGGGGCAGGGCCTGGTTGTAGACGCGGCAGAACCAGAACTCGCCCGCTGGCAGCAACAGGTTGATCTCGTTGACGAAATGGCTGGCAAAGGGTTGTCCGGGAATCCATTCGAGCGGCGCCTTGGACCAGTCGAAGGCGACTTTGCGCGGGACCAGCGGCGGCAGGTTGCGGGCGCGGCTCATGCGGTTTTCTCCCGGGTGCGGCGACGGCGTCGGGCCGGGGTGGGCGCGGCGGTGTCGCTCTGGCAGAGGACAAAAGTGTCGATACAGTCGGCGAGATAGGCCGGGTCGCTGAGCGGTAGCCAGTGACCGGCATCGATCTCGCGGCGGGTGAGGTTGGGGACCCACATCGGCAGGTCGTCCCAGATCTCGTTGACCATGAAGGGGTCCTGGGTGGGCACGATCAACTGCACGGGAACGCCGGTGGGGCGCGGTTGAGGGCGCGCCAGCTTGGGCGGGAAGTTGGCGCGGTACAGCGCCACGCCATAACGGCCGTCCTCGGTCTGGGTCGGATTGGGTTCGGCTTCGATGCCCTCCAGGTTGGAGAGGATGCCGGTCCAGCGGCGCCCCAGGGCCAGGCGCCAGACTGCGGGCGCCACGGCCGGCAACTGGAACAGCATGACGTACCAGGAATGTCCGAATTGCCGTACCAGCTGCGACCAGCGTGCCGGTGTCCCCAGGCGTCGGCGCATCCAGTCGCCGGCATGGTCCAGCGAGGGTCCGGAAATGCTGGTGTAGCTGGCGATGCGCACGGCCAGCTCCGGGGTGCAGACGGCTTCCCAGCCCTGGATCGATCCCCAGTCGTGCCCGACCAGGTGCACGGGCTGATCGGGGCTGATGGTGTCGATGACCGCGTTGAGGTCGGCCATCAGCTCGCTGAAGCGATAGTCCGCCGTGGCGGTCGGCCGGGTGGAGCGGCCGGCGCCGCGCACATCGTAGGCGTACACCGCGTGATTGGCGGCCAGCGCCTCCGCCGTTGCGGTCCAGACATGGGCGTTGTCCGGGTAGCCGTGGATCAGCAGGATCGGCGCCTGGCCGCGGCGCGGCCGGCCCCAGGCGTAGAGCGCCAGCGTGACATCGCCACGGGAAACGGTCTGCACGCGCGGTGCTGCACGGGTCTGGGCGGTCCCTGACATGGGGAGGGCCTCATGAATAATGACAGCACTCAATGTAAACATCCGAGAGGACGATGGCAAGCTCGCCGATGCGCCGGGGGCATGCGCGGCGTTTCGGCCCTATCCTGTATATCCGACCTGGAGGACCCGATGCGCTACGAAACCCTTGATTACACCGTGCAGGACGGCATTCTCACGCTGACCCTGAACCGCCCCGAGCAGATGAACGCCTTCACCGTCACCATGGCGGACGAGCTGGTGGCGGCGTTCAACCGGGCCAGTGACGACGACACCGTTCGGGCCATCATCGTGACCGGCGCCGGCAAGGCGTTCTGTGCCGGGATGGATCTGTCCGTCCCTGGCAACGTGTTCGGGCTCGACGAATCCCAGCAGCCGACCCTGGAGGATATGCACCACCGCCTGGAGGACCCCGCCATTCACCGCGGCGTCCGCGATACCGGAGGGCGCGTCACACTGGCCATCTACAACTGCAAGAAGCCGGTCATTGGCGCCATCAACGGGGCAGCGGTGGGGATCGGCGCGACCATGACCCTGGCCATGGATGTGCGGCTGGCGTCCGAGAAGGCCCGGATCGGCTTCGTGTTCGGCAAGATCGGGATCGTGCCGGAAGCCTGCTCCAGCTGGTTCCTGCCCCGCATTGTGGGCATCTCTCAAGCACTGGAATGGGTCTATAGTGCTGACATTCTCAGTGCTGAAGATGCTAAGGCGGGAGGGCTGGTCAAGGCGGTGGTGCCGCCGGATCAGCTGTTGGCGGAGGCCACCCGGCTGGCCCGCCGCTTTGTCGACAACCGCTCGCCGGTGGCGATCGCCCTGGCCCGGCAGATGATGTACCGCAATACGGCACAGCCTCATCCTCTGGAAGCCCATCGTGTGGACTCGCTGGCGATGTTCTACACCAGTATTGGCGACGGCAAGGAAGGGGTGCGTTCGTTTCTTGAGAAGCGGGATCCGGTGTACGCCGCACAGGCCTCGAGCGATATGCCTCCGTTCTATGATGAATGGGCTAAGTAATCACGTATTTGCATAAAGATAGTGTCCACACTTCTTTTGAGAATCATTCTCAACTGATTACACTGTCGGTCCGGGCCATGGGGGTCCGGATCGACGTTGAGAGGATTATTCATGGCCGCTATCGGAACTGAGCGCGTGCTCAGCGTGCATCACTGGAACGATTCCCTGTTCAGCTTCCGCACCACGCGGGACCCTGGGCTGCGCTTCGAGAACGGCCAGTTCGTGATGATCGGATTGGAAGTGGGCGGCAAGAAGCTCATGCGCGCCTACAGCATCGCCAGCGCCAACCACGAGGAGCATCTGGAATTCTTCAGCATCAAGGTTCCGGATGGCCCGCTGACATCACTGTTGCAGAACGTGCGTCCGGGGCAGGAGATTCTGGTCAGCCGTAAACCGACCGGCACCCTTCTGCTGCATGACCTCAAGCCCGGCAAGCGCCTGTTCCTGTTCAGCACCGGAACCGGGCTGGCACCCTTTCTCAGCCTGGTGAAAGAGCCCGAGATGTACGATCGCTTCGAGCAGATCATCCTTGTGCATGGTGTGCGCCGCATCAGCGAGCTGGCGTATGAGGAGTACCTCAGCCGTACGCTGCAGGAGGACGAGCTGTTCGGCCCCATGGTGCGTGGCAAGTTGCTGTACTACCCGACAGTGACGCGCGAGCCGTTCCGCAATCGCGGCCGCCTCACCGATTTGGTGACCGAGGGCAAGTTGTTCGCCGACCTCGATATTCCGCCACTGGATCCCGCCACCGACCGCGCGATGATCTGTGGCAGCCCGAGCATGCTGGACGACACCGCCGCCCTGCTCGACGCTCGCGGTTTCGAGATCTCGCCGCACATCGGACAGCCGGGTGACTACGTTATCGAGCGCGCGTTCGTCGAGAAGTAGCAGCCGGCCGCTTGCGACGCGGCGCCGCCGCGTTGCGGGCCTCCAGAATCCGCACGCGATCGCCTCCGGGAGTGCTGGCGGCAGCTTCGGCGCCCGGCAGGTTGCCGGGCGACAGGACCTCGACCTCGGTGAAGCCCAGGCGGCCAAGGCGGGCGCGCGCATGCGGTTCCGACCGCAGATGCAGGTGCAGCCGCCCGCGCACGAAGGCGCTCAGCATCAGCCCGAAGGTCGCCATGGCCAGACTGCGGTTGTGACCCAGCAGGTAGACATCGGCAAGATAGACCCCGGAGCGGAAGCGGCCCAGGGTGGTCGCGATGTGGGCCCATGCACGGTCTGCCGCGGTCGGTGGCAGGTAGTTCATCAAGCCTTCGGTGATGATGACCAACCCCCGCGTGGGGTCGAGCTCGTCGGCCAGGGCAGCCAGTGAGCCGGGGCCCTGATCGGTCAGCACGTTCACCGTCCGCACCTGATGGTGTGGTGGCAATGGGCCATCTCGCTCCAGCAGGTCCTGTTTGAGCGTGGCCATGTGGGGCAAGTCGGTTTCGACATAGGTGAGTGCGTTGCCGTACCGCTGCTGATAGCGGCGGCCGCGTCCCGACAGGCCGGCGGCCAGCTCGATCACCTGCGTGATCCCCAGGGTCTCGATGGCATGATCGAGGCGGGCATCGATGCCGGCATGACGGGCGAGCATCAAGGCCTCCAGCGAGCCGCCTCCCAGGCGCTGCGTCAGGCGTGTAAAGGCCTGAAACCCCCCATCCAGCAGGCGCCCCTGCGGCGTCGACAGGCGGTCATCCGACAGGCCGTGGCGGACCCAGAAATGGCCGGTGGCATAGGCGGTGGGGCTGACACGTGCGGATTTCGACATGGGGACAGGCTAGCGGCTGCCGTTGGCTGCGCCCTTGGCCGCGGCGCCACCGCGCCTCAGGTCACGCCGGGCGCGCCGGGAAAGCCCACGTAGTACTGACCGCAGACCATGCCGCCATCGACCGCGATTTCGGCGCCACAGAGATAGCTGGATTCGTCGCTGGCAAGGAACAGCGAGGTGCGGGCGACTTCCATCGGATCGCCCACCCGCTGCATCGGCACCATCTGGTACCGCTTGTTGACGTCATCGCGGGTCTCGCTATACGGGTTGCCCATGGCGGTGTCGACGCCGCCCGGATGCACGGAATTCACCCGCACGCCACGGTGGCCGTATTCCATGGCTGCCACCTTGGTCAAGCCGCGCAGCGCCCATTTGCTGGCGCAGTAGGCGCCGAGCCCGTTGGCGGCCTTCATGCCGTCCACCGACGAGATGTTGACGATGGATCCGCGCCCTTGTGCCAACAGGGCGGCACCCACCACCTTCATGCCCAGAAAGGCACCGCTCACGTTCACGCTGAGTACCTTTTCAAAGGCGGACATGTCAGTGGTCTGCAGGGTCTGGAACAACAGCACGCCGGCATTGTTGACCAGCACATCAATGCCACCGAAGCCGGACTGCGCTGTTTCCAACACCCGTTGCCAACTGGCCTCGTCGGTCACGTCGTGGCAGAGGAACCGGGCGTGATCGCCCAACCGTGCCGCCAATGCCTCGCCCTCGGCCTCCAGCAGGTCGGCGATGACCACCCTGGCACCCTCCGCGACGAACAGTTCGGCGGTGGCGGCGCCCATGCCGCGTGCGCCTCCGGTGATGATGGCGACCTTGCCGGAAAGACGGGACATGCGGGACTCCTGAGGGGAGGGGCCGCGAGCGGCCCGGGAGCCGCAAGGTGGCACTGACTGTCCGGCATCGGCTTCGTCCGGATGCATGAACGGTCCACCAGGAACTCGCTGACGGGGTTCACGACCCGGCATGGATGCCGGGGCCGGGGTGGATTAGCGAAGTGACCTATCGCCACGAGGGCCAGCGCCAAGGTGCATTCGCGGTACTGCCCAAGACCCAACAGCCAGTGGAGGCCGGCGTGACGGCACGCCGAAGAAACTCATCGGAACGGAGGAGGTCATCGCCCCGGCAGAGGCGTAACAAGTACAACCGAGCGCCCACAAGAGGCGCCCATCGAACATCCACTGTCGTGAGGAGAACCATGCAGAACCGAGTCCCCCTGTGGGGTGGCCTGTTGGCCGCCGCCTGCAGCAGCGTCGCCCTGGCCCAGGAGTCCGCCCGTCCCGCTCCGGACAGCGGGGGGCCCGCCACCAAGGTGGAGGAAATCGTTGTTAC